>NZ_JACVUU010000003.1:0-295486 GCF_016516145.1 Klebsiella sp. S69
GGCGTTTATCCGCCGCGATACCGGACGTATTGACCGTTTTCTCAGTACGGAGCTGGGCGGGGTGCTGCGCCGGGAGGGCAGCGACTGGGTGGCGGACAGCACCCGCAGCCAGGGGCTGACCTTCAGCCCGGCCTTCCTGAACGCGGTGAACCAGCTCAGCCAGCTGTCCGATATCCTGTTCACCGACGGCAGCCAGGGCATCAGCTTTGAAATGCAGGGGGTGGCGATGCGGGAAGTGGTGGAAACAGCGCTGACGCTTGACGGGCAGACGCTGCACTATTTTAACCAGCTGGCCGACTGGCAGCGCTTCCGCTGGCCGGGGGCGATGAATAAACCGGGGGCGATGCTGACCTGGACGTCAACGACGGCGGGAAGCCGTCTGTATGCAAACCACAGCGGCCCGTGGGGCGTCATCCGGATGCTGGAGCCGATGGCGCGGCAGAAAGCGGGGGACGGGCTGTACCGGCTGACCGTCACCGCACCGGACAGGCGGCAGCTGCAGTGGCTGCTGCGCACGGAGCTGGGCGACGGTCCGCTGGCGCTGCTGAAGCTGCGCAACTTCAGGCTGCCGGCGCAGATATTCAGCGCCGGTGTCCCGGCAGCCGGCCGCACGGATGAAGAGGGGTATGAAGCGGGGGAGGTGAGTGAATGATGAACCCGGTGGCGGCCAGCCGCGACGATATTTGACGGTCTTAAGACCTCTTCGGCGGTGACTGGAAATGACCCCTCCCCCTCGTATGAAGCTATTGTGTCGGAGACGGGACGCGGCGAAGCAGAACAAATCCGGTTACGGCCGGAGAGAGAATTGTTACCTGGCGTACTGAGATCTGTCTTATCGCTCAGAACGGCGGGTAGTGCGTCAGTAATCTGAATATCGACCCATTAAGGAGAGCGCAATGGCGATAGGGAATGATTTGATTCGCGGTGACAGAACTACCTGCGGCGGATTTATCTGCCGGTTCACTATGCTGGGCGTACCGGTTGCGCGTGAAATAGACCGGGTAACGGGTGGTCAACATCCGGGTATATACACGATCGCTGGCTCTATTCCTGGAGACAGTCTTGATGGCCTGGGGTAGGCCGGAACGTTGCACAATAAAAGTTCCTGTCCTGGCCCGGTTCGGTTTATCGCCTCAATGATGAACGATACCTATGAGCTGTGATGCTGCTAAGGGTGTATCAGATCGTTCTTCCTTCCCGCGCTTTTAACAAAACGCGTTCATGTTGCTACAAGGCACAGCATAAAATTCTATGGATGACTTAACTCTGCGTTATTTTGACGCCGAAATGCGTTACCTGCGTGAAGCAGGTGAAGAATTCGCCCGCGCCCATCCTGACCGGGCAGCGGCCTTAAATCTCGACAAAGCGGGCGCGCGCGACCCGTATGTGGAACGCCTGTTTGAAGGCTTCGCCTTTCTGATGGGCCGCCTGCGGGAAAAACTCGACGACGATCTGCCGGAACTGACCGGCGGTCTGGTCAGCATGATCTGGCCACATTACCTGCGTACCATTCCCTCGCTCTCCATTGTCGAATTCACCGCGGACTGGCATGAACTGAAAGAACCTCTACGCATAGAAAAGGGCTTTGGCATACTTTCGCAGCCTATTGGCGAAAAGCGCACCCGTTGCCATTACACCACTACGCAACCGTTAACTTTGCTCCCCTTGTCGCTTATCCGGGCGGGGATGTCGACGGAAGCGGACGGGCGCTCGCTTATCCGCCTGCGCTTTGAGTGCAGCTCGCTGGCAGACTGGAGCCGCATCGATGTAAGCCGCGTCCCGCTCTATCTGAATGCCGATGCGCCGCTGGCCTGCGCTCTGCATGAGGCGCTGACGCTCCGGGTGGCGAAAACGTATGTTCGCCTCCCCGGCAATGCCGAACGCAGGCCGCTGGACGCCCGTTTTGCCGTCTGCGGTTTCAGTCAGGATGAGGCGCTACTGCCGGAGAGCGGCAGCTTCAGCGGTTATCAGCTACTGCTGGAGTATTTTTCCTTCCGGGAAAAATTTATGTCGGTGTCGCTGCGCGGCCTGGAAAATGTGAATTTCCCTGAGGTTCTGGCGTGGTTTGAAATTGATATCGTGCTGGAGAAACAGTGGCCGCACGAATATGCGCTGTCGGAGAAAAATCTGCGCCTGCATTGCGCGCCGGTGATTAATCTGTTCCCTCTGGAGTCCGATCCGCTGCACCTGGACTCGTTGCAGACCGAATATCTGCTGCGCCCGATGCGTATCCAGGATGGGCATACCGAGATTTATTCCGTGGATTCGGTCACTTCCTCGCGCCATTCCGGCCATCAGACGTATGTGCCCTTTACCAGCTTCCGTCACAAAGGGGGCATGCTGCGCCATGATGCGCCGGAATATTACTATCATACGCGGGTGAAGCCCGGTCCTTCCGGACTGCACGACACCTGGCTGATGCTCGGCGGCGAGGCGTTTGATAACCACAGCGTACCTGAGCATGAAAAGCTATCGCTCAGCCTGACCGGCACTAATGGTCAACTGCCGCGCCGGGCGCTACAGAGCGCGCTGCTGGATACGGTGGTGAAATCCACCGCCACGCCTATCCAGGTGCGCAATCTTTGCGCCCCGACGCTGCCGTGCTATCCGCCGGATCGCGACCGATTTCACTGGCGAGTACTGAGTCATCTCGGCAGCAGCTTCCTGTGGATGATGGATAACGCCGACGTGCTGCGCGGCGCGCTGGCCCTCTATGACTGGACCGATAACGAGATGAATCGCCGCCGCCTGGAGGCGATTGTCGATGTCAGGCACAGCGAGGTGGAACGTTTTGCGCAGGGCCATTTTCTGCGCGGCGTACAGATTGAGGTGACCCTCGACAGCAGCGGCTTCGCCGGGCACGGCGATATCTGCCTGTTTGGCGAAATGCTGAACCGCTTTTTCGCGCTCTATACCGATATTCATCTGTTCAACCATCTGATTCTGATACTACAACCTGGGGGAGAACGTCTCGAATGGCAGGAGAACCACAACCGCCGTATTCCCGGCTGAGCCCCCGGCTGGAGCGGGAAATCCATCGCATTAACTTCTACCGCTTCTGCCAGTTACTGGAAAAGCGTCACCCGGAAGCCTCCCCGTTGGGCGGTACTCTGAACCCGACCAGCGATCCGGTACGTTTTCGCCCGCATCCGGGAATGGGCTTCCCGGTTAGCGAGCTAAAAGCGGTGGAATATGATGAGTATCATCCTGATGCGCCGCCGACGGTGCGTACGACGTTTATGGGGCTCTACGGCGTCGACTCACCCCTGCCCACCGCATGGCTCGATGATATCGCCCGACAGCGGGAAGGGCACGAAGCGCAGGAGGCCTTTCTCGATATCTTTAACCACCGCATTCTGACGCAGTTCTATCGCATCTGGCGAAAATATTCGTACCCGGCGACGTTTGAAGCGGGCGGCAGGGACAGCACCTCGCAGAGTCTACTGGGACTTATCGGTCTGGGTATACCGGGTACCGCAAAGCATATCGCCACTCCGACGTCGCGTTTTCTGGCGCTGCTCGGCATCATGCGCCTGCCTGCGCGTACCGAAGAGGGCGTGCAGGCGCTGGTACGGCTGCTGGCTCCCCGCACGCAGGCCCGCGTCACGCCGCACTCTCCGCGCCCGTTTTCCATCAGCCATCCTCTGGGGTTTTACGACAATGACGATTTTCTGCTTGATGGCTATAGCGTGCTGGGCGATGAAACGACAGAGGTCAGCAGCCAGCTGTTGATTGCGCTGTATACGGATGATATTGCCGAGACGCAGGGATGGTTACCGGAAGGGCAGCTATATCAGGACTTTGTGGTCCTGCTGCGGGTCTATCTCGGGTGGCGCTATAAGGCGCGGATACAGCTGACCGTTCCTGCTCAGCTACTGGCTGCGCCGGTGCTGGGCGACTCCCCTTTTATGCTCGGCATGACGGGAGTACTGGGTGTGGAGGGGGAAACGATCCCGCCCGATATCCCCGCCGCTTTTACTATTGAGCCAGGCAACTATAACGGAATGCCGTCTGCAACTTTACAACAAGGAAACCAACGTGTTGCGTATCACTTCGATTAAGCGATCTACCTTACTACTTATACCGTTAATGCTGACGGGGTGTGGCCTGACACAGAAAATTAGCGACGGCACCTCATCGGTAGTGAAATCGGTCTTTTATAAACCGGTAAAAACCCTGCATCTGGACGTGACTGGCCGGGCAGAGCTGAACACCGATGAGCGGGAAAATGCCTCATTCTCCCAGCCGGTGATGGTATGGGTGTACCAGCTCAGGGACCGTAAGGCGTTTGATCAATTGCTCTATCAGCAGCTGGCTTCGGAAGGCGATAATGCTGCCGGAAACGAACTGCTTGCCAGCCATAGCCTGGTGGTGAAACCCGGCGCAGACGCCAGCCTCGACATGCCGATGGATGAAAGAACGCAGTTTATCGCGGTGGTGGGGCTGTTTCGGGCGCCGGATATGGTGAGGAATGACTGGAAGCTGGTACTGAGACGCGACGACCTCGATCCGGACAAACCGCGCGTTATTGAAGCCAGCCAACATCGTCTGACGCTGCAACCGAAGAAGGATGACTGATGATGGGGGGAACTTCTCTGTATGAAATGCTCTACGGCAATTTTGCCGGAGGGACTGCACTGGACCAGGTGAGCGAAGAAACCCAGGTGATTCTGTCGGTTCTGGATAATATGCAGCGCATTCTTAACTGTCGCGCAGGGACGCTGGCGCATCTTCCGGATTATGGCCTGCCGGATATGACTAAAATTCTGCAGGGTATGCCAGGGACGGCCCATGAACTGATGAGCATCCTGTCGACCGTGTTGCTTAAATATGAGCCCAGGCTAAAGAAAGTGAAGGTGGTTCTGCTGGCGCAGGCGATGGCGGGCGAGCTGCGCTATGGGCTTGATGCTGAGCTGAGGGGTATTGGCCTGGTACGTTATGGTACCGTATTTATGCCCGAGGGAAGGGTGCTTATTCGTCATCTGAAGCAGCAGCATTACCTGGAGGCACATTCCGCAATCCAGGTTTTGCAGGCTGGTATCATCAGCTCGTCCAACGCTGAAGTTTGATGAGAACCGGCGACGGCCCGTGCCCGCCGGGGAATGATGCGCGTTAAAGATGAAAACGCGCCATCGACGCTTTTCTTGCGAGCTGGCGCGGTCCGCCGCGCCAGCTCCGCCTGCAGAGACGTTTGGCTACCCCTGACCTGCGGGCCGTTTAATAACTACGTAACTCACTGGCTTCCCAGCTATAAACCTCATTACCAACTAACGAATCGCCAAGTTCCTGATAATCAAAATGATAAAACTCAGCGCTGGCGCCATAGCCGGAGTAGTCGACTGCCGCAAGGCCAACAAACGCTCCGGTAAAGAAACCGCCATAGCTCTGCAAGACATAGTCATCTGAAAGGATAGCGGCATCTAACCTGACCGGGATTTCAGTGAACGCGACGCCATCAAAGCTATATTCATAGCTATACGTTTCCTTCCTGACTTTGCTGCGCAACCAGACATATTCGACATGCTCTGGCACCTTAATGGCATTATCTTTCAGATAGGAAGTATATTTTCCGCGATTATTTTCCCCTATCTCAATGACCCTTCCATTAATTTCATTCCAGGTAACAAACACAAAGCTCCAGTGGCGATCGTTATAGTAATTCGTTAATCCTGCCATTTGCTGGTAGTTGAACGGATCAAATTTTACTTTTACCTGGGCATCAAAATAAAAGGCTTGCCAGCGGCGGGCAATCAGCGACAGATCGTGCGTATTGGCTAAAGAGCCCTGGCCGATTAAGGTGAGTTTTCCGTGTCCGGTAGTACCCATTTTCTCGCTAAAGGGCACCCGCAGCGTATTCCAGTTGGGATCGAGCGTCGGCGTGGTAAAGTCGTCGTGCTGGCTACGATCCTCTGCAATTTCGGTATAAATGGCGTCTTTCGGCCCCTCGACGAATGTTTTACCGCCGTGACCGCCCGCAATACGCGGCCAGCCATCTTCATCCCAGTACACTTTTTGGATCGACGTTTCTCTGCCGAGGGTTGACCAGCCGCGAGGATCGTAGACCGACTCGCCAGGGCGATTCCACGGACGAGCGCAGAGCGAGGCATAGTACCATTCGCCTCCTGGGGTAGAAACTAAGGCGCCATGCCCTTGCTTTTGGATATAGCTGTCTGGCGTATCAACATTCGTTAAGAAGACGTCTCCCGGTTCGGTGGTAAAACTGTAGGCTTCCAGCGTTTTTGAGCGGGCAACCACTTCCTGGTGGGTAAATACGGTCCCTCCCTGAGCGGCAAAAAGATAATAATATCCGTTGAGTTTATAGAGATGCGGCCCTTCAACGAGGCCAACGGCAGTCCCACGATAAATGGTACGCGCGGTTCCTGGCATTAATTTCAGGGTTTTGGTATCCAGTTCGGTTAACGTAATGCCGTCAAAAGGGTGGTGATATTCGCGATGATCCCAGGTTTGCTGCACGATATATTTTCGGCCATCATCATCGTGGAAAAGAGAGGCATCAAAACCCACGCCGTTAAGCTTGACAGGATCGCTCCAGGGGCCGCGAATATCGGTTGCGGTGGTCAGATAGTTAGTCATGTCTTTAAAGGCGCCTTCGGTGACTTTGACATCGGTATACACTAACCAGAATTGACCGTCGGCCCAGGAGAGCGCCGGCGCCCAAATGCCGCCGGATGAGGGGTTGCCTTTCATATCCAGCAGGGTGGTCGTTGACAAAGGCGCAGGGAGAAGATTCCAGTGCTCAAGGTCTTTTGACTCATGTAAACGAACGCCAGGAAACCACTCAAATGTAGAGTTGGCGATATAGTAAGTGTCCTCAACACGGATAATACTGGGGTCGGCATTAAATCCACGTAAAATAGGGTTTTGAATAAGAGACATATCATTACACCTTTTTTATTTAAAAGTTCCAACTGCGTCAGATTTATATTTTTAACTACACGCGTATCTCATCAAGCTGACGATTGATATCGGTCACGTTTTTGTCCGAGATGGGATAAACCTGGATAATGATCATTGAAATAATCGCCAAAGCAATCGGGATCCAAACTGCGGTCATTATAATCCCCTCGATTGCGCTGGCACTTTGCCGGGCGCCGGTTTCATTGAAGCCATAAACGGCCAGCAACCACAGAGGAATCGCGCCGCCGATAGTAAAGCCAATCTTAAAAAAGAGCCCCATAATAGCGTTAATGATGGCAGCGTTTCGTTTGCCCGATTTTAGTTCGCCATATGCAATCACTTCCGGCACCAGCGCCCACATGAAGCCGGTCGCTGACGTTAAGCCCCACTGTTTAATAAATGTCGCGATGTAAGCAAGCCACAGCGCATCGTGCATACCCTCGCGCGACCAAATATAGGTTAATAATTCACCGACAATGAACATGGCCAGAAAAAGATGGAAGAACCCTTTTTTGCCAAAAATTTTCTTGAGTCGCGGCCAGAAAATGGGGAAAGCAATGCCCGGAATAGAGGCGACCAGGCCAACTGCCCCCATCCATTCTGAATGGCCAACAACGTACTGATTGAAAAAGCCATTTACCGTGTTCATAAAAAACATGAACGTAAAGGCCAGCATAAAGAACAGTCCGAGAATAACCAGCGGGCGATTATGTTTGAGCTCAAGAAAAAGATCGGTGGTTTTGACGTTAGCCGTCTGTTCCGCTGTCGCCACCACACGTTCTTTGGTGAATTTATAGCAGATGAAAAGCGCCAGCGCGCCAATAAACATATAAATTGAGTAAACGCCAAACCAGGCATAGTTCGCAGAAGGATCGGTATAGTTACCCAGATTGAGTTCAATACCAAAAAAACCGGTGTCCTTCAGGCTGCGATCTTTAGGCGAAGCCATTTGTACAAACATCGGGAACAGAGTATAGACAAGCAGGTTGGCGCTGTTGGCGAGCATCATTCGCGTACTGGTGAGCTTATCAATCGATTCCGGGTCGCGCGTCAGTGAAGCGTTAAGTGAACCATAAGGAATATTCACGAGCGAATAGACTAAATCCAGCGCCAGATAGATGATAAAAGCAAAAGGGACTGAACCGCGGACGCCGGGGATCGGGGCAAAAAGTAAAGCGGAAAGGATCACCAGCGGCGCGCCGGCTCTGAGCAGCCAGGGACGGTATTTCCCGGCGTTCGATGTTCTCTTGTCAACGAAAGTTCCCACCATCGGATCCCAAAAGACATTGATGATGCGGACAAAAAGGAATATAAACCCTGCCGTTGCTGTACTGATGGTATTAACCGTCAGCATGTGCAAAGCAAGAAAACCGCCAATTGTGCCAAAAACCAGGTTTTGAGCAAAGTCGCCCATCCCATAACCAATACGTTCCCCGCGAGTTAATTTATGATATTCGTCATGGCGACTTTGCATTATGTTTTTACCCATGCTGAGCAGACTCCGGCTTGTTGTGTAGATGTGTAACACTTTCTGACATAAATGATCTCGAAGAATCTATTACGTTTTTAAATTAATTTATTATGTTTTTTTACTTCTGTGATCATCAAAGCAAAGGCAACTCCAGAGTATGTTGAGTCGCTACACAAAAATGCTATTCCGCCTGCGTTGGAATTTTCTAAAACCACCATTTTATCCCTTACAACTTGCATTCCTGCATAAAATGTACGCCAGATAGCTCCCCGAGTATTATATATATAAAGCTGTTATTTGCGAGATGGCTCACATTTGGGGCTTTTCTTAATCACTGAGTGAAATAACGTAATTCAATGACCGGGCAGGAGAATAGAGGATGTGCCACAATTATTAATTTACTTTTCCCTTGATTTTGGCGTTTAGCATGCAACGGTATTTTGCGAGGGGCACGGTCAGCGTTTTTACCACCAGCGCGGCGCTGTCGCAGTCGAGTCGTTACGGTGTTCCTGGCGGTAGCGCAGGTTAATACGTCCATCACTGCCGGCGGGTGTTTGGGCGCTCCGCAAGCCTTGTGGACGCTTGCGCTGCAATAAAGGCATGCAGTCGAAAAGGAGAGGGACGGGACAATAACGTTTTTACCCATACTGTTTTGCATTTTTGCAGCCGATGAAGACTTGCCGGGTATATGCCGCAATAATCGTAAGGATATATCCGCAGGGTTTTCCTTATACCCTATGAAAAATAGCTGGGGGCTGTTGGAATAAGGATATACGTTCCGTCGCAAATGCCTGAGCCGTTACTGAGTTCACTGCTGGTCCGCGAATTATCCTTAGGGTGGATTTATGCGGATTAGCGTTAATGATGACTCGTTTATTAGGGAGGTGCGACATCCCGAATAGTGAAAAAACCTCAGTGGCCGGACAAAATAAAAATGAAATTGTTCTCATGATAGCGGCATATTCTGCCTGCCCGGAATGGGATTGTTATTATCTGAATAAGATTAACCTGTCTTGAGATAAACATGATAATGATAATAACTTTCATCAACGATGGCGGTTATCGCCGCTGGTCTTCCGCGACTATGACAACGGCAAGGATACTAGCGACAACCGTAAAACGATGGCGCCATTGTGCGACCAATGTACTTCTGGAACGATGTGCATTCGGTCTGGCTGGAAGCAAGCTATCAGCGCGTCGATTACGATCGGGGCGGCGAGAATCACGGCTGGAAGCTGACGTTGTCGCAAAACATCGCCATTGGCATGGGGGCGGAGAGCCACCCGATGCTGCGGTTCTACGTTCCCGGCGGCCGGGTGGACAATAAGCACATCGCCAAAGTGAACGACAGCAGCGTCGAACGGCTGCATTCGTTAAACGTCGGCGGGATGTTTGAGGCGTGGTTCCAGGTCTGCCGGTATCTACGCGAACAGGCTTGTGCCGGCCTGTTCGCGGGTTCTGTAGACTTAATTCACCGTCAGGCGCAGGGCCAGATCCTGCGGATAGGGATCAAAGTAGTTCTGCGTCTGCAGGTAACGATCCGGGTATTCCGCCAGATAGTGCTTAAGCAGCGTTAGCGGTGCGAGGATCGGCAGCAGTCCGGAGCGATAGTTAAGGATCACGTCGCGTAACTCGCCGCGCTGGCGGCTGTTCAGCTGGTTACGGAAGTAGCCCTGAATATGCATCAGTACGTTGGTGTGATTTTTACGCGAGGCGGGCTTTTTCAGGATCGCCATCAATTTGTCGCGGTACGCCACAAAGAAAGCCTCCAGATCCTCCCATTCATGCAGCGAGGCAACGAACGGGCCAATTTCCCGGTAACCCGCCTGATGGTGAGCCAGCAGCTGAAGCTTATAGCGGCTATGGAAATCCAGCAGCCCACGGCGCGTCAGGCCACTTTTGTGCAAGCAGTTGAGCTCGTGCAGGGCAAAAACTCTTTCGACAAAATTCTCACGCAGCGCCGGATCGTGCAGGCGGCCGTCCTCTTCCACCGGTAGCCAGGGATATTTCTCCAGCAGCGCGGCGGTAAATAACCCTGTGCCTTCTTTACGTCCGCGATTGCCCTTATCATCATACAGCCGCACGCGCTCCATACCGCAGCTCGGTGATTTGGCGCAGACGATAAATCCCGATAGTTCGCCCAGCGTCGTAAGGTGGGCGCTGGCAAAATCGGCCATTTTCTCCGTTACGTCGTCGTGCGGAGCATGGGTGAAGCGCATGCGGATATCCCCTTCGCGAGTCTGGACCAGCCGCAGCGCAGGCCGGGGAACGGGCAGGCCGATCGCCATCTCCGGACAGACGGGCTTAAACGCGACCCATTGCGCCAGCTCATCCATCACGAATCCCATTCGCTTATGCCCGCCGTCGAATCGCACGGCTGCACCGGTCAAACATCCGCTGATCCCAATCACAGGTTGTGTGCTCATGGCATAATCCTCTTTTATTGTGCTGTCCGGGTGAAGAAAAGGGTGACGGTGGCGACGGTAACGCCAAATTTCTTCATCTCCGTTTTGTTGAACAGATGCACGCCGTCCTGCAGGAACATCCAGTCGTCGAAATCGAGTAGCCAGCGGCTACCCTCGGCTTTTACGTTCATGCTGTAGCGCCAGTGAAAAGCGTTTCCCGATGCCTTGCCAAGCGCCACGCCGGTAATATCGCCAGCGGTGCCTTGATAACGGTTGTCGCCGGTGCGGCGAATGCGCCATACCCGCTGCTGCTTTTCGCCATCATCGTAGACAAAGCGTTCATGTAGCGTCAGCGTGTCGCCAACAACCTCACCGTCAATCTCAACATGAAAGCGGCGTAGCTGCTTGCCATTGCGATCCTGCACCATCCCCCATGCTTCGGTTTTACCCTGAAAATAGTGGAAGATATCCAGCGCCGGCTGCTGCTGTCGATAATCGGTCACTTCGGCGCTGCAGCCCGCCAGCGCCAGCATCAGCAGCGCGAGGCCAAGGGTCAAAATGCGTTTCATGATGTTCGCTCCGCGGTGAGCTGCACGACGCTGATGGTGCGGGCGTTAAATCCGGCCTCACAGTAGCCGAAGTAATAAAGCCACATGCGGCGGAAACGTTCATCAAAGCCGAGCTTCTCGATATCCTGCCAGGCGTGGAGAAAACGCTGCCGCCAGTGGGCCAGGGTACGGGCGTAGTCCGGGCCCATATCTAACAGATCGCGCATCACAAAATCGGTATGGCGCGTCATCAGTTCGTTCATCACTGTAATGCTGGGCAAAAATCCGCCCGGAAAGATATAGCGCTGAATAAAATCCACGCTTTTGCTGTAGCCGCGATAGCGCTGGTCCTGGATGGTGATTGCCTGGATCGCCATCCTGCCGCCCGGACGCAAGCGCGCCTGACAGGTGCGGAAAAAAGCCGGCAGATAGCGTTGGCCCACGGCCTCAATCATCTCCACCGACAGCAGCTTGTCGTACTGGCCGGTGAGATCGCGGTAATCGCAGAGCAGCACGTCGATGCGATCCTGAAGCCCGGCGCGGGCAATCCGCGCTTTGGCCCACTGAAACTGTTCCTGCGACAGGGTGGTGGTGGTGACCCGACAGCCGTAATGGCGAGCGGCGAATTCGGCCATTGCCCCCCAGCCGGTACCGATCTCCAGCAAATGATCGCCGGGCGTAAGCGCCAGACGCTCGCACAGGCGCGCCATTTTAGCCCGCTGGGCCTGGGTGAGATCCTGACCGTCATCAGTAAACAGCGCGCTGGAGTAGAGGAGCTCGTCGTCAAGAAAGCGGGCGTAAAAGTCGTTGCCCAGATCGTAATGGGCGGCAATATTCTCCTTCGCCTGCGCGCGCGAGTTGCGGCGCGTCCAGTGGCGCAGTCGTTCTACGGGCTTGCCCAGTAGCCGGAAGCCGCGCTCCAGCCGCCCCAGCACCTGGCCGTTGCGCGCCAGGATCTGCAGCAACTGCGTCAACTGCTGGCTCTCCCATTCGCCGTCCATCCAGGCCTCCGCCGCGGCAAGGCTGCCGCCAGTGAGTAAGCGCCAGTAGACGCCCGCGGAGAGGACCTGCGCGTCGGCGCGTAACGCTGCGGCGGGGTCGCCAAAGTGAAAGGTCTGCGCCCCTTCGCGAACGGTGAGCGAGCCTTCACGAATGCCGCTCAACAGACGAAAGAGCAACCAGCGCGCGATACGTACGTTGCGCGGGATATCGGGCTCAAGCGCAAAAACGGGATCGGTCATGAGCGTTCACTCCTGCTGACAGGATGGTTGTACAGCGGCACGCGCTTGAGCCACAGCCGTAGCGCCTGCCAGTAAATCGCGAGAACGGTTTTCAGCGTCATCAGCGGAATGCGCAGCAGCAGCCCTCGCAGGTTGGCCCGGGTTAAGGGTTCACGGCTCAGGGCCAGCGTGGCATCGAAGACTTTTGCCGTCTGATGGTTCTCAATATGCATATGCAGCGTTTTACCGGGCCGGTTGAATCGCCAGTGATAGACCATGTCCATCGGGTTAAACGGCGAGACGTGAAAGGCCTTATCCAGCGGACGCGTCCGTTGGCCGTCCACGGCGTAGTAATGCCGTTCATTCCACGGCGTGTTGCGCACTTCTGCCAGTACCCAGCGCAGGGCGCCTGCGCCGTCATAGCAGTAGTAAAAGTTGACCGGGTTAAAATGAAAGCCCAGATAGCGCAGCTGGGTCAGCAGCATAACGCGGCCATCCGGACGCGTGCCGGTCAGGCTTTCCAGCCGATTCAGAACCTGCGCTTTCAGCGGCGTACCCAGCGGGTAATCCGCATCGTAAAAAGAGGCGGCAGCAAAACTATTGCGGCGGATACCCACTTCGCTGAGCAGGTCCAGTTCATCCAGATCGAGCCAGGCCATGAAGATGCGATAGCGAAAATGGTGCGCTTTCGGCTGGAGACGGCGGTGGCGTAATACCCCTTCATACAGGCAACTGTTCATTTCAGCGATTCTCCGTCGCGGCGATGCCGTTGACCACATCGAGGGCGCTGCGCACGCCATCTTCATGGAAGCCGTTATACCAGTACGCGCCGCAGAACCAGCTCCGCTGGCGGCCGTTGATCTCCTCGCGCCGCAGCTGAGCCGACCCGCTTTGTGGATTAAACAACGGATGTTCATAGACCATACGCTTCCAGACGAAGCGCGGGTCCACCGGCGTCGGCGGATTGAGGGTGACGCAGAACAGCGGGGCGTCGGCAGGCAGGCCCTGAAGAATATTCATGTTGTAGGTGACGCAGGCGCTGGCCTGATCCTGCTCGCTCAGGCGATAGTTCCAGCTGGCCCAGGCGCGCTTACGCACCGGCAGCCAGCGGGGATCGCTGTGCAGAACCACCTCGTTGCGCTGCCAGCCGATATCGCCCAGAATCTCGCGTTCGGCGACGGTGGGTTCCGCCAGCATGGCCAGCGCATCGGCCGAATGGCAGGCGAAGATAGCCTGATCGAAATGCTCCTCTCCCGTTGCCAGTTGCAACGTCACGCCATCCTGACCGCGGATAACGTTTTGCACTGGCGTATTGAGGCGGAGGCTCAGGCGATCGCCAGACCGGGCAAGCAGGGCGCGGACGTATTCGCGCGAGCCGCCGGGCACCACGTACCACTGCGGACGCTGGCGGATATCCAGCAGGCCGTGATTATCAAAGAAGCGTAAGAACAGCGCCAGCGGGAAGCGGCGCATCTCCTGTAGCGACGAAGACCAGATAGCGGCCCCCATCGGCAGAATGTAGTGGCGCGCAAAAAAAGGGCTAAAGCGGTGGCGCTCGAGAAAGGTCTGTAGCGTGGCGGCCGGGTCGAACGCGCCTCCCAGAGCCTGCTTCGCCAGCCGATTAAAACGGACGATTTCTCTCAGCAGCCCCCAGAAGGCCGGCTTAAGCAGATTGCGTCGCTGGGCGAAAAGCGAACTCAGGCTATGACCGTTATACTCCAGGCCACTCTGCGGGTTATGGACCGAAAAGCTCATTTGCGTTTTTTGGCCGCGGATCCCCAGCTCGCTCAGCAGGCCGATAAAGTGCGGATAGGTGCGATCGTTATACACAATGAATCCGGTATCGATGGCCCACGTACCCTGCGGCGTGGCGATATCCACCGTGGCGGTGTGCCCTCCCGGCGTGGATGCAGCTTCGAACAGGGTTACCTGGTGTTGCGCGGCAAGACGCCATGCGCAGGTCAGCCCGGCAATCCCGCTACCAATAATCGCGATTTTCATGACCGTACCATCCTGCGTAACAGCTTGCGTTGAAGACTTTGAGGAAGCCCGGCCAGCAGGCGCAGAAGCAGACAAAAGCCAGTCGGGAAGGCGATACGATCGTGACCTTTCGCCAGGCCGCGGCGAATGGCTTTCACCGCCTGCTCCACGCTCACCTGTCCAGGCATTGAAAAATCGTTCTGACGCGTTAGTGGGGTATCAACAAACCCTGGCGAAACGACCGTGACGGCGATCCCTCGTGGCTCCCAGTCCAGGCGCAGACTGTTGGCAAACCAGGTCAGCGCCGCTTTCGATGCGCCATAGGCCTCGGCCCGTGGAAAGGGCAGCCAGTGCGCCATCGAGCTCACCAGTACCACGCGATTCCCGGCTGACAGCTGCGACTGAAGCGCTGCCAGGCAGTTCACCGGCCCGAGAAAATTGGTGGTGATGACTCTTTCAACCAGCCCGGCATCAACCATGCCGCGATCGAGGTATTCGCAGGTCCCGGCGCAGAGAATGACCCAATCGGCGCGGTAGTTAGCGAGCGTCTGGCGACAGGCATCTCTGTCCGTCATATCGAATGAGAGGACGCGGATGTTGGGGCTGTGCTGCTGTAGCGCCGCCAGACGAGACGGATCGCGGCCGCAGGCAATGACAAGATGACCATCCGCAGCAAAGGATCTGGCGAGCCCGGCGCCAATGCCGGAGCTGGAGCCGGTGATCAGAACTGTCATCATTTCCGCACCCTCCGCTTGACGCCGCGCACCGCCGATCCCAGCAGGGGAAGATGTTCATACAGCATCTCTCCGGCGTCGTAGTAGTCACGCTGATGAATAATGCGTTCGTCCTCAATGGTGACCGTTGAACATCCCGCAAGCTCTAGCGCCGCTCCGCCGGCAAGTCGCGGATGCGACCAGTGCATGGTCCAGGCGACGGCAAAGCGTTGACCGGCGCAGAGCGGGGCATCGAGGGTGAAATGGCAGTGATCCACGTTAGCCAGCAGGTGTGAAAGGTAATCCTGGATTGCGGCCAGTCCCTGATGTTGGCCAAAAGGATCGATCAGCACGGCATGGGCATGGTACAGCTCGGCCAGCGCTGAGGGCGGCTGGGTATCCAGCGTGGCATAGTACGCGCTAAAACGACTGATGGCGGACGACGAGGGACGCATAGGTCACTTCCTGAGTAAACAATGTGGCATAGTTAAAACTTACACAATTAATAATATTTGTCCAAGTTTTGGTGAAAATATTTTTTATTGTTGTTATTTATCATGTGGTTATTATTGAAACTTTGATGCGTGGTTCTGGAGGCGTTAGCGAGAAAAGAGGCGTCTGCGAGCGGGTGCGAAAAAGTTGCACGAAAAAGCAAAGGGGGATTTTTGTTGGGGCGATACTGAGGGGCCTGTTCGCTGCGCCACGGGGTGTGGCGTATGCCATTACAGCGCGACAATCTCCAGCGAGACAACCTGCTGCTGCCAGCGTTCAATCTGCCTCTGCCGGGCAGGCGAGAGTTTACCGGTCGTCACCAGCAGCCATTTGCGTTCTGGCAGGATCTCCGGTGCAAGGGTTGCGGGAGGGGTGGGAAGGACGTCGATGCGGTGACCCTTGCCGGTGCGCTTGAGCGCTTCAAGCCAGATTTCGCAGGCGTCCGTCAGGTGCCAGCCGGTGATCAGATAGTTATCGCCGGGCGCTTTTTTGTCCCCTTCGAGGCAAAAAGAGGTATAGGCGATAATGATGCCATCGAGAATTTCGCGCAGCGTCATGATTGCCGGGACATTGGCGGAAACCTGGCTACGCAGCGGGCGCAGCACTTCGGTGACCAGCTCGGGGCGGGGATATTCACGACCGGCGTCGTAAATCAGCTGGCGCAGTGATTCGATTTTTCCCTCTTTCAGTCGCTGCAGCATGCTTTCCTGCAAGGTGAGCCAGTTATTTGTCCGTCGCGCGCCGGGACGGGCCAGCAGGGGCTTGACCTGGCTGACCGGCACTCCTTTTTTGACCCAGTCGAGAATTTTGAGCGCCTGCTGAATATCGTCATCGCTGTACAGACGATGGCCGCCATCGGTACGCTGTGGCTTAAGGAGGCCGTAGCGACGCTGCCAGGCGCGAAGCGTGGTCGCGTTAATGCCGCAAAGCTGCGCAAATTCACCGATGGAGTAGGTCATAAGGTACACCTGATAATCAACAATACTCTCAATAATATACTACGAATAGCGGCGGGTTGAATGGCTTGCCCCGTTTACCCGCCGCCAGCGTTGCCATCGCTCAGTGAGCGGAAAAAGCATACAACCCATAAATCGCCGCCATCCCTGCGATGCTGACGATCGTACTGATGACGAACCAGGTCCTGAACGGCTGCTTTTGCGTTTTGTGGCGGAACAGCCTTTGGCCCGCTATCGCGCCAGCCCAGCCGCCCAACAGGCCAAATGTCAGTAAAGTGGCCTCTGGCACTCTACGCCAGGCCCTGCGCGCCGCCATTTTATCCACGCCATAAATCACCAGCGTCAGTACGTTAATCAGCAGCAGCCAGACAGCAAAGGGCCAGGAGGTAAAAAAGCTACCGATCGCTGCGAAGATCAGTAGCAGCCAGCAACACCGGTTGAGATGCATAATATGAGCCGCGGTTATTTTTCAGCGTGAATGCAAGCCGCATTATACGCATTACCCGCGACGAGAAAACTCCGCTGCTCGTATCGGATTCAGTGAGCTTATTTCGCCGGTTGACGGCTGGTGAGCAAAGTCATACCCACCGCGGCAAGCAGCAAAATGCCGCTTAAGCCAAACGCGCTTTGCCACCCCAGGCGGTCGAATGCCCAACCTCCAGCAGTTGAACCCAGCGCGATCGACAGCTGAATGACGGCGACCATCAGGCCGCCACCCGCCTCGGCATCATTGGGCAGGGTCCGCGCTATCCAGGTCCACCAGCCGGTTGGCGCCGCCGTCGCCAGCATTCCCCATAAGCTTAACAGTACGGCAACGGGCCAGACGTGGGGGCCGACCAGAAGCAGCGTTGCGGCAATCGCCGCCATCAACAACGGGAGGGTGATTAAGGTCTGATAAAACCGGGCGTTGAGGAGCGTCGAAACGCACAGAGTGCCGATAAAACCCGCGACGCCGATAGCGAGCAGAATCAGTGACAGACCTGAGGCGCTGATATGGGTTACCGTTTCCAGAAATGGCCGCACGTAGGTAAATAAGGCAAACTGGCCCATAAAGAAAAGTCCGCAGGCCAGCAGGCCGATGGCGACGATGGGGCGGCTGAACAGACGAAGCAAAGCACCGCGTGGCCGACTCGCTGTGGCGCTTTCCATCGCTGGCAGGCTGACGCACTGCCAGATGAATGCGGCTATCGCCAGCGGCACGAGGCAGAAAAAAGCGCCGCGCCAGCCGACGGTGGCTCCCAGGTAGCTGCCAAGCGGCGCCGCTACGACGGTTGCCAGCGCGTTACCGCCGTTGAAAATCGCCAGCGCACGGGGAACCTGGTGCGCCGGCACCAGTCTGATAGCGGTGGCCGCCGACATGGACCAGAAGCCACCGATAACGACGCCAATCAGGGCTCTTCCCGCCATATAAACCGCATAGTTGTGGGCGAGGGCAACAATCATTCCCGACGCCGCCATCAGCACCGTCAGCCCCAGCAGGAGATATTTACGATTCAGACTGCCAGCAAGGTCAGAGATGGTCAGGCTGGTCAGCACCGCCAGGGCGCCGGAAATCGCAATGCCCTGGCCTGCCAGCCCCTCGGTGATATTTAACTCTCTGGCAATCGGCGTCAGCAGGCTGACCGGCAGAAATTCGGAAGCGATGAGGACAAAAACGCACAGCGTCATGGCAAAGACGCCGCCCCAGTGGGCGGGGGGTTGAGGGTGTGGTGTATTACGACTCAATATGGACATGATGGACATCTCTGGATATTTTTTCGGCCAGATTCAGGCCCTGCCGCAAAGGACGCCTGGCATGGAATAGCGGCAAAAAAACGCGGTGAAAAGTCATGGGCGCGAGGGTCAGCCGCCCGCAAAGACGAGCGGCTCGGGGGCGTTATCTCAGGCTGGTTTTGAAGAACTGTTCAAATCTGGCAAACGGGATTTTACCGGCCGCATTATCATACAGATCGACATGGTTCGCGCCGGGGACAATGACCAGCTCTTTCTCTTTACTGCCGATAGCCTTGAAAGCGTCTTCGGCAAAATAGCGTGAGTGGGCATTTTCACCGGTTACGATCAGCGTCGGGATGGTGACTTCATTGGCATAGCTCAGCAGCGGCATATTCATAAACGACAGCGGCATGGTCGCGTTCCACGCGCCGGTTGAGTTGACGGAGCGGGCGTGGAAACCGCGCGGCATGCGGTAATAATCAAAGAACTCTTTCAATACCGGGTTCGGATTGGCAGGCAGGATTTCCGGCAGGATACGATCGCCCGCGCTGGCGTTGCCTTTCTCATCGACATAAATGTCATGTCCGCCCGGTGCGAAGGTACCGTTTTCCGCATCTTTCCAGCGCTGCGCGTTCAGATATTGCAGTACGGCGCGGCGATCGGCGGTGGTATAACGATCTTTACCGTCGCCAACGCCGTGGCCCATCGCGCGGCTCATATCGTACATAACGCTGGTGGCCACCGCTTTGACGCGGGTATCCATCGCGGCATCGTTCAGCGCCATGCCGCCCCAGCCGCAGATGCCGAGCAGGCCGATTCGGTTGCGATCCACTTCGTTTTGCAATCCTAAAAAATCCACCGCCGCGCTGAAATCCTCAGTATTGATATCCGGCGAGGCGACGTTACGCGGATGACCGCCGCTTTCCCCCGTGTACGAAGGATCGAAGGCGAGGGTGACAAAGCCCTGTTCTGCCAGGGTCTGGGCATACAGCCCGCTGGACTGCTCTTTCACCGCGCCGAAGGGGCCGCTTACGGCAATCGCCGCCAGCTTGCGCTCGCCGCGATCTTTAGGGATGTAGAGATCGCCGACCAGGGTGATCCCGTAGCGGTTCAGGAAGGTCACCTTGCGGTGATCGACTTTCGCGCTTTTCGTAAAGGTTTTGTCCCAGGTTTCGATCAGCGAAACGGGCGCGTTCGGATTGGTTGTATCGGCATAGCTCATGGTTGTTACTCCACTTAATGATGCGCATAGCAGCATGGCTGGCATGACGGCCGTCAGTTTTCTGGTGAACGCTTTCATCAATATTTCCCCTAAAACAGGTTCCTGATACAGGTTTCATACGGACAACGCTGCTGTGCTTTGTTGCAGTCCGCTGATTATAGTTAGCAGTCAGAGTGCTGATTAGCGGGGGGAAAGTGCTAAGATTCATATCAAATTGTGATAAATAGAGAAACGGTAGCGGGGAGAATGATGGCGAGGCGGGAAAACTATAACGATCTTTACCTGTTCATGCTGGTGGTGCGGGAAGGGAGCTTTACCGCCGCCGCGCAGCGGCTTGGGCTGGCGCAATCCGGCGTCAGCCGCGCCGTACGCGAACTTGAAGAAAGGCTCGGCGTACAGCTTCTGGTGCGCACGACCCGTAAACTTTCACTTACCCAGGCCGGCGAGCAGCTCTATCGAACGGTAGAAGCGGGCTTTGATGCATTGGATTCGGGGCTTTCCACTCTGGCGTATTATCGCAACACGCCTTCCGGCACCGTCCGCATTAACGCCAGCCAGCACGCGATTGATAAAGTCCTTCTGCCGAAGCTGGCGGTGTTCAAGCAGCGCTATCCTGATATCCGGCTGGAACTTATTAGCGAAAGTCGGTTTGTCGATATTATTGCAGAGCGGTTTGATGCCGGGGTGCGTCTTGGGCCGGAGGTCGGCGGCGGCATGGTCGCAGTGCGCATTTCGCCCGATATGGAGATGGCCGTTGTCGGCACGCCCGAGCATTTTCGCCGCTACGGTTTCCCGCAAACGCCAGCTGATCTGGTCGTCCATCCCTGTATCGCTTACCAGTTTGGCGACGGTAGCCTTTACGCCTGGGAGCTGAATGAGCAGGGTAAAAAAATTACCCACCGGCCTCAGGGGCAGTGGGCTTTTGCCGACAGCTATATGGAAGCGAAAGCCGCCCGCCTGGGACTGGGCCTGGCCTATGTTCCGCAGGAGCTGGTCGCCGACGACCTGGAGCGGGGCGCGCTTATCAGAGTCCTGCAGCGTTACAGCCAGCGGCTGGAAGGCTCTTTTCTCTATTATCCTCATCGCAACGTCTCCCCCGCGCTGCGGGCGGTGATAGATACATTGCGAACTTGAGCAGATACGAGGATGCCTGATACGGGAGACGGGCACGAGGAGAGGAGAGGAGCGGTGGCCGTGGCGGTCAGTGACCGGCGCAGCGCCGAATGCGAAGTTATCAGAGAAATAAGGATATGTGTTTTTAATGTTAAATGTTGTGGTTGTATTTGTTAATTTTTACGCCAGTTCCTATAATCATCGCCCAACATGTTAGTAGGGCTAAGCGATGAAGTTATTATCTACGGAGCGCACCGATATCTGTTTACTGGCGCCCGACCATGCACGGCATTTACAGGATTATTTGCTGGAAAACCGTTCTCACCTTGCGCCATTCGAACCCTTGCGAAATGACGACTATTTTACGTTAGACACTATTGCGCAAAGAATCAGCAGCGCGCGCAGAGAGTATGACGAAAAACGTAGCCTGATGCTGGTTTTCACCCTCAAAAATGAACCGCAAATCATCGGCAGTATCAACTTCACTAACTTTGTCTTCGGCGTTTTTCAGGCATGCTATCTGGGCTTTTCCCTCGATCGCGCCTGCCAGGGAAAGGGCCTGATGCGCGAAGCGTTAGAGCAGGCGATTCGGTACGTGCGTGAGAATTACGGGATACACAGGATCATGGCCAATCATCTGTCTGATAACGTGCGGAGCAGCAATACCCTTAAAAGTCTGGGTTTTGTGCAAGAGGGCTATGCGCACTCTTATCTGAAAATTAATGGTATCTGGCAGGATCACGTCCTGAACGCATTAATCTTTCCGGAATGAGTATCTGCTGTCGTGCCGCCGCCAGCCAACGCAGAGCCTATGGCCTGGCGAAGGTTTACTGACTGCACGCCTGTCCTGCTGTGAATTAATCCTGTTAATTTCACCCAGGAGGACGGTATTAAATTTGTTTTTCACAATAAGCTCTCTAACCATTCGGTAAACACCCGAACTTTGCGGGAAAGATGGCGGTGCGGATACAAAAGTGACAGTTTGCGATCGGGGGTAGGATTGTCGGGTAAGACTTCCACTAACAGCCCCCGGTCGAGATAAGGCTGTAAAAACACGTTCATCCCCTGGACTAATCCCAGGCCTGCCAGCCCCGCAGATAAATAGGTTTCTGAGTTATCCACGACCAGCTTACCGGGAAGCGTCATTTCAACGGGGCCTTCTGGCGTGGTAAACGTCCACGGCATGCTTTGTCGGCTGTTGCTGTTAATCCAGTTGATCGCCTGATGCTGCTGTAAATCCTCCAGCGTGTTCGGCGCGCCGTAGCGGGCAATATAGGCCGGGCTGGCGCAGGTCGTCATTTTAATATTGCCCAGCTTACGGGCGATATAGTCTCCGTCATCCAGTTCCCCGACGCGAAGCAGGCAGTCAAGACCATCGCGCAGCATATCTCTCCGGCGATCTGAGCTACTAAGAATGATTTCGAGGTCAGGATGCTGGCGATAAAAATCAGGAAGCCTTGGGACAACCAGTAAAGTTGCAAAAGCGATGGGCATATCAACCCGCAGCTGGCCGCGCAGTACGCGATCGGCGCCAAAAGACTCCAGTAGCTCATCCGCCTGGGAGAGTAAAGGTTTACTCCGGTGATAAAACGTTTCCCCGTCAGGCGTCAGCTAATGCGACGCGTGGTTCGCTGCAGCAAACGCGTACCGCAGTGCTGCTCAAGCAGCTGTAAGGCTTTCGTCACGGCGGGGCGATGAACTTGCAGGTTTTCTGCTGCCTGAGTAAAGCTGCCTGATTCGACAATTTCAATAAAAATTCTTATGGATTCAAAGAGATTTAATTGCATTGCTGGATTCTTTTGCCTGATGCCAGAGAAGATATTGTTATCGATTTTATAATAGTGATGAACTTTTTTAGCTATTTTTCCAAATAATCTAACGTCATACACTCCTTCCAGCAAAAACGACCCGCGCCGTAGCGCCACTGCGAAGGATAATCCATTATGAAAACTAACCGTATCTGCCAGATCCTGCATATTGAAAAACCGGTGATTCAGGGCCCTCTCTCCTGGTTGACCGATGCCCGTCTAGTCGCCGCAGTCAGCAATGCCGGGGGACTTGGCGTACTTGGCCCTAATGCCGGATTAACCGCCGCGACTGCGGTATCAACGCCCGAAGAAACCGCTGAAAAAATGCGCGAAGAGATTCGTAAAACTAAGCAACTGACCGAAAAGCCTTTTGGTGTGAACCTGATCCCCTCTCCAGACAATGACATCTGGACTCCACCCATTCTGCAGGTAATTAAAGAAGAGGGCGTCAGCGCTGTGGTTTATACCGGCTACGGTGAAGGGGCGATCATACCGTCGTTATTTAATGAACTTAAACAGGCGGGTATTGCTATTATTTATCGCGATATCAATCCAACGCCTGAAAATACTCGTCTTGCTGAAGAGGCCGGCGCCGATATCATTGTCGCGACCGGTTTTGATGAAGGGGGAACCTTGCCGGGCACCGCGCTGGGTACTTTTTCAATCGTGCCGCTGATTGCCGATGCGGTGAAAAATATTCCGCTAATGGCTGCGGGTGGTATTACTGATAACCGCACCGCCAGAGCGGCGCACGCATTAGGCGCCGAAGGGGTATTTGCCGGTTCGGTGTTCATCGGAACGGAAGAGAGCAGGGTACCGCTGTCGATTAAAAACAGAATTATTGCCGCCAACGGTCTTGATTTGCTGCTGTTCCGCACGCAGCCGCACTACTACCGCTCCCTGCCGGGCAGGCTCGCTGAAACTTTGGTCGCAATGGATAAGGCCGGCGCAAGTCATGAAGAGCTCGGCAGAGCAATGGGGGGATTGCGTGGCTTGCGTATTGGCATGCTGGAGGGGAATGCTGATGAAGGCTATATCTCACTCGGTACGGGGATCGGCACTATCCGCAGCATCAAAAGCGCCGCCAGTGTTGTGAACGAGTTAGCCGTAGGCTGAAAACCGACGCAACAAAATCATGACGGGATCTCGCGGTTGCCAAACCCCGTCATGGCATCACGCACCAAACGCGCCGTCAATGGTCTGCATGGCTCCTGTTACGAACGAGGCTTTCGGGCCTGCCAGCCCCGCGACTATTGTTGCGACTTCTTCGGGACGACCGTGGCGTTTAATAAATACGACTTTTGAGCCATGAGGCAATATCCTGGGTAGGTATATTATTTTGTGCATTCCACGTTTTATTCATTGGCCACCACATACCGTCTCCCCTGGCAAAAGCTGCGCGATAGCGAAGCATTCCATCGTCCGGGTTTGAACGTAGTTGTTCCAGTAGAGTGGGCAAAGTGAGTACCTTTTTTGAAAAGCATTTTTGAGTTACCCGCTCAACGGTGTCCGCCAGTTTTCTATAGGAAGTGGTTTCTCCGGCGATAAAGATAACGTCATTTCTCACCCGCGGTTGTTGCAAATAAATCGCGGTGGTCAGACGGCCAATATCCGCGGGTGTTGTTACGGTAACCAGGGTATCCCAGCTGCCGAGGGCATTAATCGTATTTTGCGATAAATTCACCACGTCGAAGGCAGGCTCGAAAAGAAAACTGGTAAACATACCGGTCGAAATAATCACCCATTCTGTGGCGATTTGTTCCCGTAATAATGTTCTGACATCATACTGCTCGTCCCAGACGGGTTGACCGCTGCCTTTTCCGACTACATCGTAATTTACGCCAAACTGCCAGGGAAAATAGCGCTTCACTCCGGCCTCCAGTACCGCACGGGTAATCTTTATCTGGGTTCCTGTGCCAGCAATAAATCCCATGCAGTTGATGATGGTATCAAACTCTGCAAACGGGCCCGTTAACGATGCAACCGTACCAGCGGCTACGTCGCAGGCAATAAATTCTGCCCCCGCCGCCGCCAGTTGTTGATGGCTAGCAGAAAGCAACTCCCCCCGATCGCCCCACGATCCTGGCGACACGATAACCGCGACGGTACCATTTTGTCGCTTGACCGCCGGGATTAATGAGCTGAGTACGGCTGCGCCCAACTGTCCCGCTCCCAGCACTAATACCTTTTCACCTGCATTAATATGAGATTCTCTCATTCTGACTCCTTACTGATCAGATCACACTATCGATTGGGTTTAGGGAAGTTTAGGTCGATCAGCTACATTCGATAAGGACTCAACATTGGGTTAAACTGTTCGCAAATATGGAACAATCGCGTGGGTGAAAGGGCAAAATGGATAAGCTGGAATCAATGCAGGTCTATGTTTGCGTGGTGGATTCACACGGGTTCGCCAGAGCGGCTGAGGTGCTGGGGCTGCCGCGCTCAACGGTATCGCGGGTGATTAAAGAGCTTGAAGCATACCTGGGAATTCAGCTTTTACAGCGTACCACCCGTAAGCTTAGCGTGACGGTAGACGGCCACAGTTATTATACAGAGTGCAAAAGGCTTCTGGCTGAGATCGCCACCCTGGAGTCCTCTTTCCCCGGTAGATTTGCGCAGCCCAGAGGACGCTTTAAAGTGGGTATGCCGCAGTCCCTTGCCCGACATTGTATTATCCCAGGGCTGCCGGAATTTCTGCAGCAGTATCCCGGTCTGGATATCACGATTTGTTCAAGTGATGACGTAGAAGATATTATTCAGGAAGGGTATGACTGCGCGATACGAACGGGCAGAATCGACGATTCGACCACTTTGGTTGCCCGAGAGCTTGCAAGCTTTCGCTGGGCGATTCTCGCATCTCCAGACTATATTGCCGCTCATGGTCGGCCGGAAACTCTTGACCAACTGGAACAGCATCGCGCCGTTGGCTACCTGAACCACCGTACCGGTCGGAGTATCGAGTGGCATTTTTCGCTTGCTGAGGGGGATTATGCCCTTCGCATGAAAGAGACGCTGGTCGTCGACGATACGGATGCCTACATTCAGGCTGGAATACAAGGGCTTGGGCTCATTCGGGTTGCCAGCTATCTGGCTATGCCGTACCTGCGCAGCGGCGAGCTGGTCTCCTGTCTGGAGAACTTCTCTTCCGCTTTGCCCCTTTCGCTGGTTTATCCGCAAAACAGATACCTTCCTCCTTCGGTACGGGTCTTCTATGCGTGGAGCAAAGCGCTGTTACAGCAGGCGGTCACTGACGAATAATCGCTATCCAGGGTGTTAATATTCGGGCCATTAAGCCGCGATTATGTGAGCGCCGTAACCTTGCTTCCGCCACGCGAGCAAAATAAAACTTGCTATCAAACTACTTTTGTGCGATCAATAGATGGTTGATTTACTCCACAGATCCAGTAATGAAACGAGTAGTAAAGCAGTTCTCATCTCAAGCGTTATCCATCGATAATCCTTCTTTAGAGTCTCCTTTTCGTTATTAATTAATTCTGTGAAGCCAATAGTGTTAAGTTTTTTGAACCTGCGACAACGATGACGGTCTAAGCCCGAGTAGACAAGTTCAGAAGCTGACGCGAACGGTGATAGCAAAAGTGGTAGTTTTAGTACCGCCGTTTAGCGTGAAAAAGTGCAAAAGAGATATCGCTATCCTGAAAGCACGCAACTTTTTATTGAAATTTACCGAACATTACGTGCCCTGAGGGCAAATTAAGCAAACAACAACATTAAAAAATCGCTGGTGCAGTAATAGAGCTCAATCTGGACTAAGCTTCAGAGGCATCTATCAGAAGTAATGACAATGAGTCATTGTTATTCTCAACCATTCAGAGCAGCGCGTTGACGCTGTAACAGAAAGCCGGGAAGGTGATTTCTGTGAATGTTCCTGCGGTAGAGAATGTTGTAGCAAAAAGAGGCTAACATCATGATTGACCACATTCATTTCAGGTGCCCATGCTGTCATGGGTCACAGTACAGAACATCGACTTACGATGTGTCTGAAAAAAATCCGTTTGGCGCGAAATGCATTTTTTGTAAATCGGCAATGATTACATTCGATAATATCGCCCCGCATATTGCCAGAAACTCGGCATCGCTCGAGTTACGCAAGTAACCTGGCGGCCCTGAAAGGGGCCATTAATCTTAAATTATTCAATATTGTCACCCTTTTGTCACTAAGCTGCCTGCGGGCGGCTTTTTTGTGTAAAAAAATCGCTTACGATTCGCAGGCGAAAGCATTATGGCCATAATTACAGTACATAACTGGTAGCACCGGTATCCGGAAAAGTGTGATCTTGATCAATGTTGCCTGCCCGTAATGCCATTAAAAATGAGATAAGAAAAATAAATGTAATGGATTAATGGTGATTAATATGGCGATTAAAGAGTTTTTTATTCAAACACAACCGGAAAGGCGCCGTTATGGCGTAGCGCTATTTGTCGGGGTGGTTGCAG
This sequence comes from Klebsiella sp. S69, assembly GCF_016516145.1. Lineage (NCBI taxonomy): Bacteria > Pseudomonadati > Pseudomonadota > Gammaproteobacteria > Enterobacterales > Enterobacteriaceae > Klebsiella > Klebsiella sp. S69. The sequence goes on from NZ_JACVUU010000003.1 coordinate 27,018, forward strand.
GGATTATGTCTGCGTTCGTTAAATGGGGGGCGGAAGTTCCTTTACCCCCTCGAACCTTTTCCGGTGGCAGGGATGAGTTTAATCCGCCGTATCTTTTCTTGCGCGACTATCTGGGAATTGACCCCACGCATACGGTATATACTTTTTCCGAGCATATCATTAATCCGGTTATGGTGACGCATATTATATTCTCTCTGGTGTTTGCGGTGGGATATTGCGTTGTTGCTGAAATCTTTCCGAAAGTCAAATTATGGCAGGGGGCGTGGGCAGGGATTGTTGCTACCATTGCCGTTCACTGGATCTCATTTCCGTTACTGGGCCTGACGCCTTCCTTATTGAATATTCCAGCAGATGAGTATATTTCGGAGTTAGTGGGGCATATTTTTTGGTTCTGGGCGATTGAGATGATTCGTCGCGACCTTCGCAACCGCATTACTCACCAGCCTGACGCCGAAGTGCCTCTGGATGCGCCCTTCAGATAATTGGCTCCGCAGGAACCCGTGTTTCCACGGGTTCTTGTGGCCAGGACTGTCAGACTAAACCAGAGCACGCGGCAATGTATTCAGCGCGAAATTGAGGATCTTTTTGCCATCAAATGTAGCGTAGGGCAAGCTTTCAATAACAGCAATTTCTTGAGGTAAATGCAACGCAGCAATAAATTCGGCAATTTTATACTGAATATGTGGCGCGATCAGAACGCCATCAACGGCGGGGGCGATGCTAAAGAAGTTTTCAACCCCAACGGCGCTGATTAAGCGATCGCATTGTCGGTCATCGGCTATTTTTTGCATCCTTCGGGCAATAATACCTGCCGTTTCGCCGAACAGACAGCAGATTAGTCGTTTTTTCACGTTTTAACCCTCGGTGAGTAACCGTAGCTACCTTATTCCTCTCTGATGAACGAAAATGCGCGCTGCATTAATTTTTCATGGCAATTTATGCAGATATTTCTTGTGTCTGAGAGCATCACAGATACATCAATCGACGGCCTCTGTGACGCTGTGAATGGCAGGAGGTTAACACGCAGACTACTTTATTTTCCGTGAAATTACGAAGCGATCGCCAACTCGCGTAAGCTTTGCTCCATGTGTACAGTACTCAATAGCAAAATTAAAGAACTCATCGGAGTCGAGCTCGAAATCCAGTTCTATTTTAACGGTATCGTCGGACTGCAGAAGCTGCTTTGCCTGTTCCAGATTGCTGGCTTTTAACATGGCCATCTCTTCACCTCGTTTTAGCGCTGGTGGGATCCGGGGTTTAGCTTACAGCCTTTATTTTACGTTACCGTGACATGACTATTACCTGAACTTCTGCCGTTTGCCCACGGAAATCATCGCTATGGCTGAGCCGATAGCGATGGTATTAAGTACATTCTCAATCAACGTTATTGAAGTAGTCCCGCGCCGCCGCCTCAACGTTCTTTGCATCAATGCCCGTTTTCTCGGTGATAGAAGCAACAAACGGCTTGAACTTCTCCGTCATCACATGGCCGCCATCCCAGTGGGCAACATAAAAGCGGCACTGATAACGATAAAAGTGGAGAGTCTTATCTCCTAACGTGTAATACATATGAATCTCCAGTTCAGTATGTCGGGTGGACAACAGCAGGTTATGTACAAAGAGCGCATCTACGGATTCTATCCTCCTCCCAAATTGAGGAAATTTCCAGCGCGCAGTGCAAAACCATCTGGAATACGTAGGCCCGGGAGTGGCCTGCCTGCGACAGTCATGGTCTCAGGCAGAATTTTACGTCTTTTTATGTTTTCGCCTCAATGTTTGCCGGGCGGCTTGATAAACTCGGCTGAAAAATTAATACTGTATATAAACACAGTATTGATGTGGGAGGATCTATTATGATGTTCAATAAACCGGCTGAAATGCGTGAAATCTTGTCGATTCCGATGTTTAGTGACCTTGTGTCGTGCGGCTTTCCCAGCCCGGCGCAGGATTACATCGAGAAGGGGATAGACCTCAATGAGCTTTGTATCAGCCATCCTGCGGCAACCTATTTTGTTATGGCGACCGGCATGTCGATGGTGGATGCCGGCATTTATGAAGGTACGTTGCTGGTGGTGGATCGCGGCCTGAAGGCGAAGCATGGTGATATCATCATTGCCGCTATCGGCGGCGAATACACGGTTAAACGCCTGTGTACGCACCCTACGATGCAACTGCTGCCGATGAATCCGGATTTTCCGCCGATTGTGCTGCACAACGACGGTGAAGAGCTGGAGATTTTTGGCGTAGTCACTTTCAGTATCAACAGGCTGCGCTGATGTTTGCTCTGGTCGATGTGAATTCATTTTATGCCAGCTGTGAAATGGTCTTTCGTCCTGATTTACGTGGGCGCCCCGTGGTGGTGTTAAGCAATAACGACGGCTGCGTAATCGCGAGGAATCACGAGGCTAAACTGCTGGAGATCCCGATGGGCGCGCCGTATTTCAAAATGAAATCACAGTTTGAGCGTCATCAGGTGGCGGTATTTAGCAGCAACTATGCGCTTTATGGCGATATGTCCCAGCGCGTTATGACCCTTCTTGAGGAGCTGTCTCCCGCGGTGTATCAATATTCCATTGATGAAGCGTTTGTGAATCTCAGCGGCATCCATCGCACTGAGGAGCTTGAAGCATTCGGGCGCCACGTGCGAAGTACGCTGCTGCAGTGTACCGGATTGACGGTCGGGGTCGGGATCGGGCCGACGAAAACGCTGGCCAAGCTGGCTAATTATGCGGCCAAAAGATGGCCAAAATTCGAGGGTGTTGTCGATCTCTCTTTACAAGCCAGGCAGAGGAAACTGTTGGCGAAGGTTGCCGTCGGCGAAATCTGGGGGGTGGGGCGGCGCATGGCGAAAAAGCTGAATGATATGGGAATTACCACGGCCCTTCAACTTGCCGAAATGCCCGCTTCCCTCATCAGAAAACATTTCAGCGTGGTGATGGAACGCACCGTGCGTGAGCTACGAGGTGAGTCCTGCCTTGAACCTAAAGAGTATATGCCCACGAAACAGCAAATCATTAGTTCGCGTTCATTCAGTCAGAAGGTAAGCGAATATGGGCCGATGCGCGAAGCCATATGCAGCCATGCGGTACGCGCGGCGGAAAGGCTGCGCGCGCAGCATCAGTATTGCCGCTATGTTTCGGTATTCCTGAAAACCAGTCCTTTCGCCGGCAATGACGTCTATTACGGTAACGATGCCGGGACAGAAATTCACATTCCGACTCAGGATAGCCGGGATATCGTTGCCGCAGCGGTAAAATGCCTGGAGACTATCTGGCGGGAGGGACACCGATATCAAAAGTGCGGTGTGATGCTGGGTGATTTCTTTAGCCGGGGCGTGGCCCAGTTAGGCCTGTTTGATGACTATCGCCCGCGCGCCAACAGCGAACAGCTGATGGAGGTGCTTGATTTTGTGAATCGGCGTGAAAAAGGTCGGCTCTGGTTTGCCGGGCAGGGGATTACGCGTAGCTGGGAGATGAAACGGCACAGGCTGTCTCCAGCCTACACCACCCGGTTCAGCGACCTGCTGCGGGTCAAACTGTAAGCCAGTATGAACGGGCGCTTTATTCGCTGCCGCACGCTGTCGCCAACAAGCCCTCTCGGATACCCCGGTCAGCGTAACGCCGGGAGCCAGCGAAGAGAACTTTCCCGGAGCCGATGCAGGCGCACCGACCCGGGAATCCGCCATCAGACAGCTAGCGCAGCGTTTACTTCAGACCCGCCAGTTCCTCTGCGGTCAGCGCTAAGGTTTGCGTCGTTCCGCTCTCGGCCGATTTTACCGCGGCTTCCAGCACAGCCATTACCGCCAGCGCCTCTAACGGCGATACCGGATTGTTGATTTTGCCGGTCAGCGCGTCGCGGACGTGAATATAGTACTGGCGCTGATCCCCTTGCGGGGCGCTGATTTCACGTGACTGCAGGTCAGCATCGTACAGGACCAGACTATCGTCGTCTTGACCCCAGTCCTGGCTCCCCGGCGTCACCCCCGCCAGCAGTTGGCTCTCCTGCCGATCAGCGCGCTGTTTAACGACGCTGCCTTTATCGCCATGAACGGTAAAGCGCGCCACCCCGCCTGCCACCAGCATGCTGCAGTGCAGAACGACTTTATGCTGCGGATAGTTGAGGACCACATGCGCCCAGTCGTTGATTTCCGCGCCTTCACGCAGGGTAGCGATATTTCCCTGGACCGACTGCGGCAGACCGAATAGCTGTAGCGTCTGGTCGATCAGGTGCGGACCTAAGTCAAACCACAGGCCGCTTCCCGGTACGTTCTGCTCCCGCCAGCGGACACGTACTTCCGGGCGGAATCGGTCGAAATGGGACTCAAAATGTTTCACTTTGCCGATAAGCCCTTGTTCGATAACCTGCTTCACTCCCAGATAGTCGCTATCCCAGCGACGGTTATGGAACACCGACAGCACCCGCTGTTTCTCCTCCGCCAGCGCAATCAGTTCGCGGGCCTCCTGCATATCCAGGGTAAATGGTTTATCGACGACGACATGTTTACCGGAATTTAAAGCCAGACGGGCAAGGGGAGCGTGCGTCGCGTTAGGCGAGGCGATGACGACCAGATCGACATCCGGATGCTGAATCGCCGCTTCAGGCGATGCGATGACGGTGACGTCCGGCAGGTCGCGTTTGACTTTCTCTTCATCGCGCGAGGCGACAATCGCCAGATTCAGGCCTTCGATGGACTGAATCAGCGGCGCATGGAAAGTCTTGCCGACGAAGCCGTAGCCAATCAGGGCAATATTAATAGTCTTAGCGTTACTCATAAGCATCTCCGCGTTATTTAGTCTCAGCGATATTAAGTTGTGTTGAGCCGTTGTCCTGCAATTCTTCCCATGGCCGGTCGAGAAAGAGCTGATGGATGTCGGCGAGCCCGGCAACCAGCCAGGGCTCGCAGTGATTCAGTTTCAGATGATCGGCGACCAGCCAGTGTTCTGCGCTGGCCGCCAGCATGGCGCGCTTGACTTCAGCATCCGCTTCCTGACTGGCGCTAAGGCCGAGGTCGGCGTGGAGTGCGCAGGCGCCGAGGATCGCGATATCCGCCCGATAGCGTTCCAGCAGAGATACCGTCGCGCTTCCGGCAAACAGGCGCTGCTGTCGGTCCCATTTTCCACCCAGTAAAATCAGCTCAATATCCGCGCGATCGCTGAAGTGTTGTGCAATATCCAATGAGGTGGTGATGACCGTCATCGGGCCCTGTATCCAGGCGGCGACGGCCAGCACGGTACTACCCGCATCAAGAAACAGCGTCGATCCGCCGGGGATCTTCTCCGCCACCATTTTCCCGATCCGCTGCTTGGTATCCGCCAGCAGCGTATTGCGGTTCTGGCGATTCATTATCGAGAGATTAAGCGCGATAGCGCCGCCGTGGTTTTTCTGGGCAAGCCCCTGTTTTTCAAGGTCGCTAAGATCGCGGCGCAGCGTATCCGCAGATACCTGCAGTTTATCAACCAGTTCGCTGATGGTGACCTGGCCTTTTTCACTAAGGATATCAATGAGGTATTTTTGTCTGGCCGTTTTATGCACTATTATGACCCCGCAAAATGCTGCAATAACTCGCATAATACAGCATTTTGCGCAAAAAGAAATCGGCAGCATCGGCGGTCTGGCGCTAACGACGCAGCTGCCGCGTTTTGTCCCGGCGAAGAATTCAGCGGGCCATAATGACTAACTTGCAAAAAGCTATTTCTCATCTATGTTTATTCTGCTTGTAACAATGGAGGATAAAAGCATGTGTACCCATTTGCATGATAACGCGCGTCAATACGCCGAAGAGAAAAAATGAACGACTCCCGTTAACCTGTCTTGCCGCCGGCATACGTTCTGGCGACGGAGGATCGCGCAGGTTAGCCGCTGTATCGCAAAGTTTATCCACGACCCGCCGCCGGCGGGTTCTTCGTTTTTGCGTCCCCACTTTTCGCCAGTGAATTCAGCAGGATGGGCTTATTAACTCTTGCGTAACCGTCGCGTAAGGCTAGACTACGAAAATGTGCATGAGTTAACGGAGGTCCAGTGGACGCCATAAAAGGATCGGAACTGAACGTGCCGGATGCCGTTTTTGCATGGGTGTTCGACGGGCAGGGCGGCGTAAAGCCGCTGGTCGACAGCGATACCATTGATAAAGAGCATCCTTGTTGGCTGCATCTCAATTATACCCATGTTGATAGCGCGGAATGGCTGGCATCGACGCCGCTGCTGCCTAATAACGTACGCGATGCGCTGGGTGGGGAGAGCACTCGTCCCAGAGTGACGAGGATTGGCGATGGGGCATTAATTACGCTGCGCTGTATTAACGGCAGCACCGATGAGCGCCCGGACCAACTGGTTGCGATGCGTCTTTATATGGACGAGCGGTTAATTGTTTCTACCCGGCAGCGCAAAGTGCTGGCGCTGGACGATGTGCTCGGCGATTTGCGTGAGGGCAACGGGCCGGTTGACGGCGGCGGCTGGCTGGTGGAAGTCTGCGATGCGCTGACCGATCACGCCAGCGAATTTATTGAGCAGCTCCATGACCGGATTATCGATCTGGAAGATGATTTACTCGATCAGCAGGTGCCGCCGCGCGGCTTTCTGGCGCTGTTGCGTAAACAGCTTATCGTCATGCGCCGTTATATGGCGCCGCAGCGTGATGTCTATGCAAGGCTGGCCAGCGAGCGGCTGCCGTGGATGACCGATGACCATCGGCGGCGGATGCAGGATATTGCTGAGCGTCTTGGCCGCGGTCTGGATGAAATTGATAGCTGCATCGCCAGAACGGCGATTATGAGCGATGAGATCGCGCAGATTATGCAGGAGTCGTTATCGCGCAGAACCTACACGATGTCGCTCATGGCGATGGTTTTTCTGCCCAGTACCTTTTTAACCGGGCTGTTCGGGGTTAACCTCGGCGGCATTCCCGGCAATAGCTGGCATATGGGTTTTTCTATTTTCTGCATAATGTTAGTCGTTCTCATTGGGGGTGTTACATGGTGGTTGCATCGTAGTAAATGGTTGTAAAGAATCGTCTTTTGTCGCGATGGCGATGATGAAAACCCGGCAATGTTTGAGCGAAATCAATAAACCATCTACCCATTCAGGGCAATATCTCTCTCGCAGGTGAATGCAACGTCAAGCGATGGGCGTTGCGCTCCATATTGTCTTACTTCCTTTTTTGAATTACTGCATAGCACAATTGATTCGTACGACGCCGACTTTAATGAGTCGGCTTTTTTTTGCGCTCTGTCTCCCAGCTTCTACGCTTAATTGGTGTACCCGTCCATCACCGGGAGTCAATATGCGTTATCAACCGCTGAACTCAATACCCATACCGCCGGAACCCAACGATCCTGTGCCGGTCCACGATCCCAAGCCACGTCCGCGCCCGTTGCCCGATCCGCCGCCTGACGATGAGCCGATTAAATTGTCGCATCGGGAGCGGAGATCTGCGAGGATACGCGCCAGCAGATTGTCCGCCCCTCAATGTAATGCGAGAAATTATTGTGACCGCTTTTTCAACTCTGAATGTTTTGCCCGCCGCCCAGCTCACTAATCTGAATGAACTGGGGTATCTTTCGATGACCCCGGTTCAGGCAGCGGCTTTACCCGCGATTCTTGCGGGCAAAGATGTCCGCGTGCAGGCAAAAACCGGCAGCGGTAAAACGGCGGCATTCGGCCTCGGGCTACTCCAGCACGTTGACGCTTCGCTGTTCCAGACCCAGTCTCTGGTGCTGTGTCCGACCCGCGAGCTGGCGGATCAGGTGGCCGGTGAACTGCGTCGCCTGGCGCGTTTCCTGGCGAATATCAAAATATTAACCCTCTGCGGCGGCCAGCCTTTTGGCGCTCAGCGCGACTCGCTGCAGCACGCGCCGCATATTATCGTCGCCACGCCGGGACGCTTGCTCGATCACCTGCAGAAGGGCACCGTGTCGCTGGACGCTTTGCAAACGCTGGTGATGGACGAAGCGGATCGCATGCTGGATATGGGTTTTAGCGATGCCATTAATGACGTGATCCGCTTTGCGCCGGCGTCGCGCCAGACGCTGCTGTTTTCCGCCACCTGGCCGGAAGCGATAGCGGCAATCAGCGGCCGCGTGCAGAATAATCCGCAGACTATTGAAATTGATGCCGTTGATGCGCTACCGGCTATCGAACAGCAGTTTTTTGAAACTTCGCAAAAGGGTAAAATCGTGCTGCTGCAAAAGCTACTAAGCCAGCATCAGCCCGCCTCCTGCGTGGTGTTCTGTAACACCAAAAAGGATTGCCAGGCCGTTTGCGATTCGCTCAACGCCGCCGGGCAGAGCGCGCTATCGCTGCATGGCGATCTTGAACAGCGCGACCGCGACCAGACGCTGGTGCGTTTTGCCAATGGGAGCGCGCGCGTTCTGGTGGCGACCGATGTCGCTGCCCGCGGCCTGGATATTAAATCGCTCGAACTGGTGGTGAATTATGAGCTGGCCTGGGACCCGGAGGTACACGTACATCGCATTGGCCGTACCGCTCGCGCCGGTGAAAGCGGTCTGGCGATTAGCCTCTGCGCGCCGGAAGAGGCGCAGCGTGCGAACATTCTTGCCGAAATGCTGCAAATGAAGCTCAACTGGATGGACGGGCCGATGAATAGCTCGATCACGCCGCTGCAGGCAGAGATGGCCACGCTGTGCATTGACGGCGGTAAAAAGGCTAAAATGCGTCCGGGCGATGTGCTGGGAGCGTTGACCGGTGATATCGGTCTTGATGGTGCTGACATCGGAAAGATCGCCGTTCATCCGGCGCATGTTTACGTTGCCGTACGTCAGAGCGTAGCGAATAAGGCATTCAGGCAGCTTCAAAACGGCAAAATTAAAGGCAAGGCCTGCCGGGTACGTTTGCTGAAATAGGCCCGGCAGCGGCGTCTCAGGCGATTGCCTGAGACGCAGGAGGATTATTTCACTTCCACCACGTTCAGACGCAGAGCGTCCAGCTGCGCATCATCTTCTTCCGGTTGCCAGCCGGCCGGCTGCGTCGGGAGCTCTTCGCGATCGAACGCCAGGTCGCCGCCGTCAACGACCGCAGAGCCGTGATGAATGCCTTTGAAGTCGAACAGATTAACGTCGCTGAGATGAGAAGGCACCACGTTCTGCATCGCGCTAAACATGGTTTCGATGCGTCCGGGATAGCGTTTGTCCCAATCGCGCAGCATATCGGCAATCACCTGACGCTGTAGGTTCGGCTGCGAACCGCACAGGTTGCACGGGATAATCGGGAAACCTTTCGCCTGAGAGAAACGTTCAATATCTTTTTCCCGGCAGTAGGCCAGCGGGCGAATAACGATATGTTTACCGTCGTCGCTCATCAGCTTCGGCGGCATCCCTTTCATCTTACCGCCATAGAACATATTCAGAAACAGAGTCTGCAGGATGTCGTCGCGGTGGTGGCCAAGGGCGATTTTGGTGGCGCCCAGCTCAGTCGCGGTGCGGTAAAGAATGCCGCGGCGCAGGCGCGAACAGAGAGAGCAGGTGGTTTTACCTTCCGGAATTTTTTCTTTAACGATGCCGTAGGTATTTTCTTCAACAATCTTATATTCAATGCCCAACTGCTCAAGGTATTCCGGCAGGATATGTTCCGGGAAGCCCGGCTGTTTTTGGTCGAGGTTCACCGCCACCAGTGAGAAGGATATCGGCGCGCTTTTTTGCAGATTGCGCAAAATCTCCAGCATGGTGTAGCTGTCTTTACCGCCGGAGAGGCAAACCATGATGCGGTCACCTTCTTCAATCATATTAAAATCAGCGATAGCCTCGCCGACGTTACGGCGCAAGCGCTTCTGCAATTTGTCGATATTGTATTTTTCTTTCTTTGTAACTTGCTGATTATCAAGCATTATAAACGTTCTCTGAAACAAAAGGCATGTAAGGGGCAAAGTTAACATTACGGTGCAAGTCTGGCGTCAGGCATTTAAAGCCTATCGCCGTTGATTTCTTCCATCCCTGTATTGTCGACGTTGAACACAATTTTTACGTTTTCATGCCCCATCTGGTTAGCAAAGGGTTAGCACCGGCTTACCGCAGCCGGCAGGCAAAAGTATGTCGCGTATGGTACGGATTCCGACGACGAATACCAGCGCGTTTTACGGCAGCTTTCCATCTGCTGACGATTAGTGTCGTGAGTTTTGGTCTCCCTGCACCTGGCATGAAGAAAAAAACGTCGTTTTCATGCTCGCCACGCCCATACGCCTGGTGATGGACGGAATCAGGTAGAAGAGGCGAGAACTTACTCTTCGCGATAATCAGTTAGCGTTGGCAATGTGTCTCACTTTTAAAGCAGGTACCAGGTAATCATAGGTACAGCCTGCTCCAGCTGGCTTCTGCAACCACTGAAGAGAAACGGGGTAAGATTTCTTCCCTCCCCGTGACACGGTGAATGGACGGGTTCAGCCAGGCGCAAGGTAATATAGATTTTTTGCTTTCACACTTATTGTTCAGCCTTTTCCCTAAGCCACCCGGATCGCGATATAATCATTTGCCTCCTGATAATTATACCGCGAAGATATTTTTTTAAGTACTTAACAGGTGTGCATATTGAGAATAATAACCCAGCCCATGCTGATTCTCTGCAACTTCGCTGGGGTAAGATTTATTCCTAATAATAATCTGAGTATATCCCTGTACAATGAGATTTTTCCTTGCAAAACGAAGTGCTTATCATATCCCCATTCCTTTTCCCTTGCTTAGGAATAAGAACATTACAAAAATTGACAGTTGCCTAATATTTTTATGAGATTTAAACTTTCACTGCAACTCATGGATTAACTTTGGTTATGGGAATAAAAAAATGAAAAAAAGTACCGTTGCAGTAATGATGATAGCGGCCCTTTCAGGAACAACTTATGCCGAATCAATACAGCTAAGCCCAAACTTTTCTGCAGAAAGTTTTACTGTATCAACGTCTGCAGGGATGCTGAGTGGGAAATCACAGGAGAGAGTTTATGACGCGGATTCAGGGCGGAAAGTCAGTCAACTTGACTGGAAAATAAAGAATGTCGCCATTGTGAAAGGCGATATCTCATGGGATGCCTACTCCTTTTTGACGCTGACCGCCAGAGGCTGGACGTCAATGGCTTCAGGCTCAGGACATATGGATGACTACGACTGGATGAACGATAACCAGTCCGGTTGGACAGATCATTCATCGCATCCCAGCACTAATGTCAATTATGCCAATGAATACGATCTCAGCGTGCAAGGATGGATTTTCCAGGACGAAAATTATAAAGCAGGCGTCATTGCGGGTTATCAGGAAACACGTTTCAGCTGGACAGCTACCGGTGGTTCTTACAATTATGATAACGGTGCGACGACTGGCAATTTTCCAACCGGTGAGCGAGGTATTGGATACAGCCAGCGATTCTCCATGCCCTACATTGGTCTGGCGGGTCAGTATCGTATCAATGACTTTGAATTTAATGCCTTGTTTAAGTTCAGTGATTGGGTCAGAGCTCATGATAATGACGAACACTATATGCGTGAGCTGACTTTCCGCGAGAAATCAACTAATTCGCGTTATTACGGTACAACGGTTGATGCCGGATATTACATCACGCCTCATGCCAAAGTTTTTGCTGAATTCACCTACAGCAAATATGAAGAGGGCAAAGGAGGCACTCAAATTATTGATACCTATAGCGGTGAATCAGTTTCTATAGGAGGAGATGCGGCTGGCATTGCAAATAAAAACTATACCATTACAGCCGGTCTACAATATCGATTCTAAATCATCACCTCCCGCGGATATAGCAAGTAAAACTCGCTAATCCCTCGGTGTGCAATCATAAGTGTGTAGTGTCTCCCTGTCCGGGAGACACTACATTTTTCGCCGCGACATCCCCGAATGCTTAAGAGGATATCGCAACAAGCGCTAATCGCTCAAGGATCGCTTAAAACCTGAAGCAGGAGGAACTTATCCTCATGCGCCGGTAATTATTTAGCGCAATACACGCGCGCTTCACGCGGAGTATAAATACCCAGGGTCACAAAACCCAGCAGGCCGTTGACAAAAGTCTGCTGCACTTCAGTACGAACCACTTTATCCGCGCCGCCGCAAACGTTAGCCGCATCAATCTGTTTCGACTGGCCAATGCCGCTGACAAAGAAGTGGTGAGTGGTCACCTGCTGAGGTTGAACGGTGACGCCAGGATTTACCGAGAAGCTCTGCTGGGCGCAACCAGAAATAGCGGCCGCGGCGAAAACTACCATAATTAACTTTTTCATTTCATCCCTATAATTTTCTAAAACATCCCCACATTCGGGCAAGGGTTTTATACAGCAAAATGAAAAAGACACAACGTACTAATTTTTAAAGTACCAGATAAATGATCGCCTTATCTGCGACGCTTCGGGTACGATCCAAGTTTCAGATTGCGGAAAAAGCCCGCACGGCGGCGGGCAGGATAGGTTTATCGTACGACCAGTACCGAGCATTCCGCATGGCGGACAACGGCGGCGGCGTTAGAACCCAGCAGATAGGTGGTGATATCGGGACGGTGCGAAGAAATGATCACCAGATCGGCGGGAAGGGATTTCGCCATAGCGAGAATTTTATCTTTCGGCGACCCCTCGGAAACGTGTAAATGGACACGGTCTTCCGGAATAGTAAATTTTTTCACAATCTCTTTCAGCCGCGACTCCGATTCGGCTTTGAGGTCGTCCATCGCCGGCAGCTCTGCGGTATAGGCCATTCCCAGCGAAGCGTAATAGGGAAGGGAGGGAATGACGGTCAGGAAATGCACCTCGGCATCATCGATTCTGGCTTCAGCCTCAACGTGCTTGATAACACGGTCAGTTAATTCTGTATCGGAAATATCGATGGGCACAAGAATCATTCTGTTCATATAACCTCCTGTTTAAGTAACCACTTAAAGTGTAGGCCATCCGGATGAATATTGTATATTGAACCCAATCACACTTTCGCTATCAGGCGCGGCGGCGTTCGGTAAATTTGCCTTTAATCACACCGTCGTAAAAACGGCCCTTAGAAACAACCTGGAGAAAATCGCGAAAAATGCGTGGCGGGACGCCGAGATACTGTAGCGTTTGGTTATCGCGGAAACGGATTTCAAGAATGCCAGAGGATTCATCATAGGCGATGGAGTGGATGCGGGATGATTTTACGCAATGATGGTGCATGGCAGGCGTCCTCTACGGCTACGGCAGTTCCTGTCAGTAATATATCATTCATCGGACGATTATTTTAAAGCAATTGATATATTGTTTTGCTTTGAATGCAGCTTCAGAGGCAAGGGAAGAGAGCCCGCCGTTGCCAGCGGGCCCGCAGCTTAGAACTGGTAAACCAGGCCTAAAGCAACCACGTCATCGGTAGAGATGCCGTTGTTGGAATAGAAGCTGTCGTCTTCGTCAAGCAGATTGATTTTGTAATCGACATAGGTAGACATATTGCGGTTGAAGTAATAAGTCGCGCCAATGTCAGCATATTTCACCAGGTCTTTGTCGCCATCGGTATTGGTCAGATCTTTGCCTTTAGACATCAGGAAAGAGACCGCCGGGCGCAGGCCGAAGTCGAACTGATACTAAGCAGTCACTTCAAAGTTCTGAGTTTTGTTGGCTACGCCGTTACCGTTGCCGTAAGGCGTCATATTGCGGGTTTCGGAATACATGGTCGCCAGATAGATGTTATTGGCGTCATATTTCAGACCGGTGGTCCAGGCTTCCGCTTTATCGCCCTGCGCGGTGGTCTGGGTCATCTGATCGTTGGTACGGTCAGAGGAGGTGTAGGCGGCAGCGGCGCTGATACCCATACCGAAATCGTAAGAAGTGGATAGACCAAAACCATCGCCGTTAGCGTTACGTACGCTGCGATCGCCATTGTTGGTGCCTTCTCCGCTGCCGGCATTTTCGTTTTTACCCTGGTACTGCAGGGCAAAATTCAGGCCATTAACCAGACCGAAGAAGTCGGTATTGCGGTAGGTTGCTACGCCGTTGGCGCGGCCGGTCATAAAGTTATCCGCTTGGGTATAAGAGTCGCCGCCGAATTCTGGCAGCATATCGGTCCAGCCTTCTACGTCGTACAGCACGCCGTAGTTACGGCCATAATCGAATGAACCGTAATCAGCGAACTTGAGGCCTGCGAACGCCAGACGGGTCCAGGATTGGTTGTCCGCGCCTTCGGTGTTGTTCGCCTGGACGTTATATTCCCACTGACCGTAGCCGGTCAGCTGATCGTTAATCTGAGTTTCGCCTTTGAAGCCAAGACGGACGTATGACTGATCGCCATCTTTTGATGCATCGTCAGAGAAATAATGCAGACCGTCCACCTTGCCATAGAGGTCCAGTTTATTTCCGTCTTTATTATAAATCTCAGCGGAGTGTGCAGCGCCAGCAGCTAATAATGCCGGGATAACGAGGGCCAGTACTTTTCTTTTCATTTAGACAATCCTTTAACTGTTTTTGTTTTTGCTTCCTCCAGGGAAGTAAACTCATGCTAAAGGAGCAGATTGAGATCTGGTAAATATCAATTGTTACGATATAAGTAAAATCTAAAATAAATAATTCGAATGAAATGGTGATAATTATAATGAATGAATTCGTGTAATGTATATAAAATAAAAATTATACATATCGGTGTTAATGCCGTATTATCCACCCGTTATATGCCTTTTATTGTCATCCAAATTTTTATGTTGCCGCCCGTTCCTGAGAATGGTTTTATTGATCGGTAAAATGACAAGCCCGAATTCATATTCGGGCTTTTTTTATGGGCTGAAAAAAACGTCAGTAGATTAGCTTTCGGTAGTCGGTTTTTCTGCCTTACCGGCCAGCTGCGCGAGGAAGTCGTAGCGTTTTTGCAGGTCTGCCGTTGCATCCTTCCACAGTTGTTCCGCGACTTCCGGCTGTTGAGCGTTCAGGCGACGGAAGCGCTGCTCGTTCAACAGTGTCTCAGCCAGCGCATCTGACGGCGGACGGGAGTCCAGCGCCAGCGGGAGTTTGCCCTCATCGGCACGACGCGGGTCAAAGCGATACAGCGGCCAGAAACCGGTGGCGGTCAGCTGACGCATCTGATCGTGGCTCAGCGCCAAATCGTAACCGTGCTCTTCGCAAGGACTATAGGCGATAATCAGCGACGGACCCGGGTAAGCTTCCGCTTCCTGAATGGCTTTTACCGTCTGATTCAGCTGGGCGCCAAGCGAAATCTGCGCCACATAAACATGACCGTACATCATCATGCTCACGCCGAGATCTTTACGCGCCTTGCGCTTGCCGTGCTCGCCAAACTTCGTGACGGCTCCCAGCGGGGTAGCCTTCGATGCCTGACCGCCGGTATTGGAGTAGCACTGGGTATCGAGCACCAGAATATTGACGTTTTCGGTCAGACTTAGCACGTGGTCGAGACCACCGAAGCCAATATCATAGGCCCAGCCGTCGCCGCCAATCAGCCAGATCGATTTTTCCACCAGCGCGTCGGCATCGGTTAACAGCTCCTTCGCGCCTTCTTCATTTGCCAGTACCTTGCGCAGCTCGGCTACCTGCTCGCGGCGCACCTCAGGCGTTGCTTCTGCGTGCAGCGCATCGTTAAGCTCGGGCGGAAGTTTATCGGCGAACTGCGCCAACAGACGCATGACGCGCTGCCGATGCTGATCGACGGTAAGTCGGAAGCCAAGCCCAAATTCGGCGTTATCCTCAAACAGCGAGTTGGCCCAGGCCGGCCCGCGACCATTGGCATCGGTGGTGTAGGGCGTGGAAGGGAGGTTGCCGCCGTAAATCGATGAACAGCCGGTGGCGTTGGCAATCAGCATTCGATCGCCGTAGAGCTGAGTCAGCAGTTTGATATATGGCGTTTCGCCGCAGCCGGAGCAGGCGCCGGAGTATTCAAACAGCGGGCTGATCAGCTGTGAGGTGCGGATATCGATACGTTCCAGCTTGCTGCGGTCCATTTCCGGCAGGTTGAGGAAGTAGTCATAATTCACTTTCTCTTCTTCAACATGCTCAAGGCGCGACATCATATTGATGGCCTTGATTTCCGGGTTCTGCCTGTCTTTTGCCGGACAAACTTCGACGCAGAGATTACAGCCGGTACAATCTTCAGGCGCGACCTGCAGAACGTATTTCTGACCGCGCATATCGCGGGATTTGACATCAAGGGAATGCAGGCTGTCCGGCGCATTTTCCATTGCCTCCGGGGAGACCACTTTCGCACGGATTGCCGAGTGCGGGCAGGCGGCCACGCAGTGGTTACACTGGGTGCAAAGCTCTTCCTTCCAAATCGGGATCTCTTCGGCGATGTTGCGTTTTTCCCAGCGGGTAGTGCCCATTGGCCAGGTACCATCCGGCGGCAGAGCGGATACCGGTAGCGCATCGCCGAGCCCGGCCAGCATCGCGGCGGTGACGGTTTTTACGAAATCCGGCGCGGCGTCGGAGACGACCGGTGGGCGATTCGGGCTGTTGCCGTCAACCGGCCGTAGCGGCACTTCCGCCAGCGACTCGCGGGCCATCGCCAGCGCCTGCCAGTTACGCTCCACCAGCTCCTGGCCTTTGCTGCTGTAGCTTTTGGCAATGGCCCCCTGGAGCTCCGCCAGCGCGTTATCGCCCGGCAGGATCCGCGTCAGGTGGAAAAAGGCCATCTGCATAACGGTGTTGATACGCGCCCCCAGGCTGCATTCACGGGCGATTTTTGCCGCGTTGACGATATAAAAACGCGCTTTTTTCTGATTGAGGGTGGCCTGGACTTCTTGTGGCAAACGGGACCAGACTTCATCGGCGCTGTAGGGCGTATTAAGCAGGAAAATACCGCCGGGCTTCAGACGTTCCGCCATCTGATATTTATCGATAAACTGCAGCTGGTGACAGCCGACAAAGTCGGCCTGCGAAATCAGATAAGAAGAACGAATCGGCTTCTCGCTGACGCGCAGATGTGAAACCGTCAGCCCGCCGGCCTTTTTCGAGTCATAGACGAAATAGCCCTGCGAGAACCACGGCGTAGAGTTACCGATAATCTTGATATTGTTTTTCGTAGCCGAGACGCTACCGTCGCTGCCGAGCCCGTAGAAGAGGGCTTCCAGTTTCGCTTCCGAGGGGAGCGTGTTTTCGACCAGCGGCAGGGAAAGATTAGTGACGTCATCGTAGATGCCGACGGTAAAGCGCGGCTTGGGTTTAGCGGCGCTCAGCTCCTTGAAGATGGCCAGGACACACTCCGGACCGAACTCTTTTGAAGAGAGGCCATAGCGTCCGCCAATGGTGCGCGGCAGGGTTTCTCGCTCGCCGCGGTTAAAGGCTTCGGCCAGGGCGGTCATGACATCGAGATAGAGCGGCTCGGCCTGGGACCCCGGTTCTTTGGTGCGGTCCAGCACCGCCACGGCTTGGGTGCTCGGCGGTAAGGCTTCAAGCAGGTGCGCGGCAGAGAAGGGGCGGTAAAGACGAACTTTTAGCACGCCGACTTTTTCACCGCGGCTCAGCAGCTCATCGACCACTTCTTCACAGGTACCGATGGCGGAGCCCATAATGACGATTACGCGCTCAGCCTGCGGATGACCGTAAAACTCAAAGGGTTTGTACTGACGTCCGGTGGCGGCGGCAAAATCATCCATTGCCATTTCGACACACTCATAGACCGCGTTGTACCACGGATTCGTCGCTTCACGTGACTGGAAATACGTATCCGGATTAGCTGAGGTGCCGCGGATAACGGGATGTTCCGGGTTCAGGGCGCGCTGGCGATGTTCATCAATCCTATCCTGCGGCAGCAGGCTACGAATGGTATCGTCTGCCAGTGGAGCAATTTTGTTGATTTCGTGCGAGGTACGGAAGCCATCAAAGAAATGAATGAATGGCACGCGACTTTGCAGCGTGGCGATATGTGAAATCAGCGCAAAATCCTGAGCTTCCTGAACGCTGCTGGCGCAGAGCATCGCGCAGCCTGTCTGACGTACGGCCATCACGTCGGAGTGATCGCCGAAGATAGAGAGCGCGTGGGTGGCCACGGTACGGGCGGCGACGTGCAGCACAAACGGCATCAGCTGGCCCGCCAGTTTGTACAGCGTCGGGATCATCAGCAGTAAACCCTGCGATGAAGTAAAAGAGGTTGATAGCGCACCGGTCTGCAGCGCACCGTGTACGGCGCCGATCGCCCCGGCCTCCGACTGCATCTCGACGACGCGGGGGACATCGCCCCAGACGTTTTTCAGCCCGTTGCCAGCCCAGGCATCCGCCTGCTCCGCCATTGTGGAGCTGGGCGTGATCGGGTAGATGGCGATAACTTCACTGGTGCGAAACGCGACTGAAGCAACCGCGCCATTACCGTCAATAGTGATCATATCAATACTCACATTGCTAAATATTTGAAAAAAACTTTTTATGCCCACTGATGCAACCTGGGCACTCGCTTATCTCTGCTTTAAAACCGCTATCGGCGCGATCCTGTCGCTGGCTAAAAATGCATCTCTGATCAGCCTGAGCGCGCTCAAAACGCGACCCGCTTCAGTTCGCGCAGGGCGTAGGGTTTGCGTTACCGTGTTTAAGTATAGACCCCCGAGCAACAGGCTTTTTTGATCTCCGGTAGCGATAAAATCCATAATTTAGATAAATTAATTCAACTTATTACAGCGTTGTTTGCTTATAAACGACAGCCTACACCAAAATCACAGGCTCCATTTTTCCATAAGTAGCAGTGTTGCCAGTGGGGGTGAGCAAAGCGTTGAGAACGAAAATTTCGCGTACATTACCTATAGGTAATTTAATGGCGCTTTGCTATATTTTAGATACCTGCTGGTAACTGGTGTTAGACAGATTACGATGGATAAATACGAAATCAGACGTCAGCGTTTGCTCTATATCCGTGATAATTTATGCGGCGGTAAAGCTGTTGATGTAGCCCGAACCCTTGGGCGGGAGCCTTCTTACGTTTCCAGGATGCTCTACCCGGAAGGCAAGAAACAAAAGAAAAGGATAGCAGACGAGATGGTCGATCTTATTGAATCTTCTTTCAATTTGCCCCGCGGCTGGATGGACGGCATTAGCGGAAGTATTGATATCGAACGAGAACCGGTGGAAGACACACCTCAGATGCAGTACGTCATTGAGGTTCTGGACGCGCAGGCCAGCGCGGGACCAGGATGTATTGTCTCAAGCGAGGTTGATGAAACGGTCAACAGTATCACCTATGACACTGCCGGTGCGCTGAGGCTTTTTGGTAACCGGCCCGCAGAGCATATCAAGGTGATTACGGTTTCCGGCGATAGCATGTCCGGCACCATCGAGACCGGTGATTACATCTTTGTTGATGTCTCAAAAGATTACTTTGAAGGTGACGGTATCTATGTCTTTTCGTTCAAAGGGGCGGTGTTGGTGAAGCGTCTTCAATTCACGGCGGATGGCCTGCTTGTGCATTCAGATAACCGCAAATATGCCGACTGGACGATCGGCGAAAGCCATGAACAGTATCTGAAAATTATTGGCCGCGTGATCTACAGCCATAGCGTTAAACGGTTTGTTTAACGCTTTACTAGCGTTCAAACCCTCCTCCCGTTCCAGCCTTAAGTATCAAGTCCAGCAGGTAAAATTTCCCGGCAGGCTTTTTAAGCACCGGGATTACCTGCGCTGGATGCGAGAAATCATGTCCAGCAGCCCTTTTTATGTTGGCAATCTGGCGCATCGCCCGCCTGCATCGTTTCCCACCCGCCAAAACCCTGCCTTGTAACTAAATTTTGAATATTTTCAGAGGGTTATTCTAATTGCATCATAAAATATACCTGTAGGTATTTATTTTTAATTAACCCTGAGGTATTCTTTCTTCGTCGACTTGAAACACATCGCTTTATCGTCGGTGAAATACAACGATTCGAAAATGAATCTACGTGGCTGAAAAGCCAGCACCATAACGCAATGCGCTTTGGGGTGAAGCCAGCGGGAGAGGATTCATCGCCGACGCACCGTCAAAGCTCATTAAGGAGACCGCAATGTCCCGTAAAACCGCGTTTCATGGTTCCGCTGCCGGTCGTCGCCGTGCGCAGCGCTCGCATTTACAAAATCCACAAGCCCTCAGTTCAGAACGCCTCCACCGGCCTACGCCTTCTCGCGCTCAGATTAAGGCTAAGGGAAAGCACCATACGCCAGCGCGTATCGAGGACGCATTGCCCATTAACTTTGTTGCCCAGGATATTTTTTGGCAGCTTGAGGAATATAAACGGCAAATTGCGCGTGCCACCATTGTTTATCAGCAAGAATTTTCACACCACTATGCGCAACCAGGGGCCTGGCTCTGTCACAGGGCCATCTATGCGCCAGGTTTGCAAAAAAGAAAAAAGATTACGGCAAAGTAAAAGCATCAGCATGATGCTGCTTTCCTTCGCCATTTGTTATGACCATCAGGAATGTCAGTGAAAGAAGGGAGGGTGAATGTCCGATCCTGTTTCCGGTACGTCGGCAATTGTTACTGGAGGATTAATGGCAGCGAGTCTATTTGGCCTGATCGCAGGTATTGATTATGGCGTTGTGTTTGGCGCATTTGCTGGCGCCGTGTTTTATGTGGCGACCGCAGTAAATATTTCACGTTTCAGACTGGCTGCCTATTTTATGACTTCCTTTATTGTCGGCGTATTGGGCGCCGGGTTAATTGGTACGAAGCTGGCAATCTGGACCGGATATAGTGAACGGTCTTTAGACGCGTTAGGCGCCGTACTGCTATCCGCGCTGATTATTAAGATACTCACATTTCTGAATAATCAAGATCTCACCGAATTGTACAAAATACTCACTCGCAACAATAGTGAACGGCCAAATGGAAAATGAACTGCCGGCGCTGATTAACGCAATTGTCTGCACTTTGATCACTCTGAACTTGATGTTTTATCGCCGCGCGTGCTACCGAAGACATCGGCCATGGATATCATACACGGCATATTTACTGGTACTTACCTATGCCAGCATACCGTTTCGCTATCTTTTTGGCCTGTATGAATCGACCCATTGGTTAGTCGTCAGCGTCAATTTTTTTATACTTATTACTGTATTCCTCGTCAGGGGGAATATCGCGCATTTAATCGATAAATGAGGGATGTATGAATAAAGATGAGATTTTTAACGCCATTTTGGATAAGGAGGGCGGCTATGTAAATCATCCGGACGATCGAGGTGGTCCAACAAATTGGGGGATTACTCAGGCCACTGCCCGCGCGCATGGTTATGATGGACCTATGCAAAAACTGACGCGCCAGCAGGCGCTGGATATTCTCACCGCGGACTACTGGATTGCGCCCCGGTTCGACCATGTTGCTGAGATATCTACCCCGCTTGCTGAAAAACTGTGTGATGCCGGGGTCAATATGGGCACCATTCTGCCGGGTAAGTGGCTTCAGCGATGGCTAAATGCCTTTAATCATCGCGGAGTGCTGTATCCGGACCTCATGGTCGATGGTGCTATCGGCCCCAGAACGATTAACGCCTTAAGCCAGTATCTTATTCGCAGAGGCAGTGAAGGTGAGACGGTACTATTACGAGCATTAAACTGTAGTCAAGGGCGATACTATCTGGAGTTGGCTGAAAGAAACGATGCTAATGAATCCTTTATCTATGGTTGGCTCAGGGCTCGAGTAATGAGTTGACCGGCAATAAAATCTGCTAATCCAAAGCAGAATATCACCTTTACAGGAATCCCCTGAAAGGACAATGTTTATACTACAGCAAATGGAGGGCATGCCATGCTAAGTTCAAATTTTTTATAGCAGATGAGTGGATAATGTATCGCAACGTTATGATATAACCGAAGGTTAATCTGTTCGATGATTAATCTATTAAGAAAACCAGATTATTAAATTTAATTAAGGATGAAAATATGCAATTCATAGCACTGCCGTGGGCAACTTTGCAGGCTATCTACAGAGCAAAAAATGGTGAGGTTGTTGAAGGGAAATATGTCCGTGTGGCAGGGAACTTCATTAACCTTTGGGACCCCTCTAATGAAAGTGCAGATCGCGTCAATATTACGCCGGTCTTTCAGATGGTTTTTCGCAATCTTGATGATGGTATTCTTTATTTTTCCGGGCGTGTGATGTTTTTTGATAAAGCTAAATCAGAGCACGATGCCTATTTCCGTCATCCGTTTGATGATGTCGATTCAAGCGTGATGACGCAAGCCTATGCGGTAACCGATACGCAATATCTGGCCGGAACATTCTATTCTGGAGTTGTGCCAAATTAATGACCCTACGCCCGGCTAAATCGGCATAGCCCTTAGCCGGGCATTTTTATTGAATGACAGGATGAGAAAACTGCTCTGCTGTAGAAGATATGTTTGCAGAACAAAGAATGATATCTTTACGTGCAACGACCCAATCGCATCATGACGATGTGTCACACTCACACTGAGAGATTAATGCGCTCATGCAGACAAACTGCTACCGCGGAAAAATTGCTAAAAAATGTTAACACAACGCATAAATACGTACTTCGCCTCTCGACGCGGCGCGCTGAGCTGCCTATTATTCTTGAGCTTGTTCATTTTAAGATGTATCTGAGGGGAGAGAAGATGCGAGCTGCGTTTTTAGTGGGATGTGCTGCGCTGTTACTGTCGGCGTGTAGTAGCAATGATGAACCTGTTCAGCAGGCAACGGCGGCGCACGTGTCGCCAGGGATGCGTGCCGCGATGAGCAGCAGCGGGCAGGCGAACTGCGCCATGGTCGGCGGCTCGTTATCCGTAGCCCGCCAGCTTGATGGCTCCGCTATCGGCATGTGCGCATTACCGAACGGCAAGCGATGCAGCGAGCAGGCGCTGGCAGGCGGAAGCTGCGGTAACTATTAATTCATCAGGTCGGCGAGCTTATACACCAGCGTCTGGTCGGCGGTTGCCAGCGTCAGCTGCGTTTCCGTCAGGTCGACCTCCGCACCGTCGCGCAGCATTTTGCTCAGCGTGGCGTCCAGCGCGCTCAGCTGCGAGTCCGTGCAGAGCATGCGGGTCATCGCCAGCTCTTCAACCTTCAGCTCGCCGTCAGAGACTTTACCCGTGCCGCTAAAGCGGTTGCACATATTGCCTGAAACGTACATGTTGCCTGTTATTGGCATCTTTTCGCCAAAGCTCAGCTCCAGAGGCTTATCGGCGGCTTTCAGCGGTTGACCGTTGACGCTGGTCAGCACAAAACGGTGGTGCTGAAGCTGTTCCGCTCTGGTCGACACTTTGCTGTTATAAACGCAGCCCGATAGCAACATTCCCGCCGCCAGCAGCGCAGCAATCTTGTTCATTTAATCTCCATAAATATTTATCACATCAATAAATGAAGGGGATTGTAACTTTATCGCAGGGGATTTCTGTGGGGATTATCTGAATGTGCCCCCCGCGGAAGGGGAGCACAAAAGGGCAAGGAAAATCAGACCAGTGCGTTAGGGCAGGTTTCGCCAGCATCCACCTGACGCAGGTTGTCGAGGGTGGTCTGCGAGATACTGATCAACGCCTCTGCGGTCAAAAACGCCTGGTGACCGGTAAACAGAACGTTGTGGCAGGCGGAAAGACGGCGGAAGACATCGTCCTGAATAACGTCGTTAGACTTATCTTCAAAGAACAGATCGCGTTCGTTCTCATACACGTCCATCCCCAGCGCGCCAATTTTCTGGTGCTTCAGGGCATCGATCGCTGCTTGCGAATCGATAAGCGCGCCGCGACTGGTGTTGATGATCATCACCCCATCTTTCATCCGATCGAACGCGGCATGGTTCAGCAAATGATAGTTCTCATCGGTCAGCGGGCAGTGCAGGGAGATAACATCGGACTCCCGGTATAGCGTTTCCAGATCGACATACTCCACGCCCATATCCAGCGCGGCGGCGCTTGGATAGGGATCAAACGCCAGCAGGCGCATACCGAAACCTTTAAGGATGCGCAGCGCGGCAACGCCAATCTTACCGGTGCCGATAACGCCGGCGGTTTTACCGTGCATAGTGAAGCCGGTCAGCCCCTCAAGGGAGAAGTTAGCATCGCGAGTGCGCTGATAGGCGCGATGAATGCGGCGGTTCAGCGACATCATCATGCCGATTGCGTGCTCAGCGACCGCTTCCGGCGAGTAGGCCGGGACGCGTACTACCCGCAGGCCCAGCTCTTTCGCTGCGTCGAGGTCAACGTTGTTGAACCCGGCGCAGCGCAGCGCGATGTACTTCACGCCGTGGGCTTTCAGTTCTTCAAGTACCGGGCGGCTACCGTCATCGTTAACGAAAATGCATACCGCTTCACAGCCGTTGGCGGTTTTAGCGGTCTTTTCGGTGAGCAGGAAGTCAAAAAATTCCAGTTCAAAGCCGTATGCATCATTGACATGCTGCAGATACTTCTTGTCGTACTGTTTCGTACTGTACACAGCGATTTTCATAAGACTTTTCTCCAGTGATAATACCGTCACGGTAGCATAATTAAAATAATCTTACAATTATTAAAAAATAGTTTAATTGCCAAGCTATAGTAATAATTCTAGAGCATATCGCTGAGTTAAGAAATCTCTTTAAAAGACAATACGTTTCACCAAAAATTGAGGCTTAAAGCGCCTGGCGCCAGCAGGATTAACGGCCACAGCAAGCCGGAACTGACGTTAGCCAGCTGGAAACGGCGGAAGGACGTCCCGCTGGCGCCGGTTACCAGCGGCACGGTGGCGCGCAGGGGGGAAAGAAAGCGGCCAAAAAAAACCGCCCATGCGCCGTGGCGGCGCAGGAACAGCTGACCGCGCGCGAGACGCTCGGCGTTAAGCCAGCGAATACGATACAGATGATGCTGGTAATGACGGCCGGTTAGCCATGACAGCCAGAATCCGCCGATTGCGCCGAAGCTGGCACTCATCCACATTAACAAGAAATGCCCGGCGCTGGCCGAAGCCAGAGTGCCGAACAGCAGCAGACCGGAAGTTCCCGGGATCAGCAGCGAGATAACGGCGCAGGATTTGGTGAACGTCAGCAGGAAAACCATCAGTAATACCAATGAATAGTGGCCCTGAGCGTACGCCATCAGCGAGATAATTAAGTCCACAGCAGCATCCGTTTACGTTCCCGGTGGGTGACCAGTGTCGCAGGAGAAAACTAAACCCCGGCTAAATGGCCTGCTGGTGAATCACAGGGCGGCGACTACGCTTAAACGGGATGGGAACTTTAACTCGCAGGTCGAACGTGCCACAATGACGGCCTCTCGGCTTTTACTTATTTCGAATCAGGATATTAGCTGCCCATGAAGGGTAAATATAAAGCCGCCATCGCGCTATTATTAGCACTCGTGCTGCTACCGCTGGCTTTGCTGTTGACGCTCACCCACTGGGTGCCCACGCTGGCTGGCATCTGGCTACCTGCGGGCACCCGAATCTCTCTCAGCGAGAGCCCGCGCCTGACGCGCTCTTCCCTGCGTATTCCGGATTTACGCTACCTGGTAGGCGACTGCGAAATCGCGCGTGTCACTAACGCCGAGCTCTCCCGCCCCAGCCGCTGGCGTTTACATATCACTGAGCTGGATGTTAACAGCGCCTGCCTGAATAAATTACCGCACAGCGAAGCCGCGCCGGGGGCGCCGAAAACCCTTGCCGAGTGGCAATCGATGCTGCCATACAGCTGGCTGACGATTGAAAATCTGCGTCTGTCGCCGTGGGAGAAATGGCAAGGGCGTCTGGTGATGTCGTTGACCCCGCAGCAGCAGGATATCGGTTACGCCGGAGAAGAGGTCTCTCTCCAGGCGCGCCTGCGCGGCCAGGCGCTGACGGTCAGCGACTTTTCCGCGCGTCTGGTAGAAGGCCAGGCGCCGGTGAAGCTGGTGGGTGAGTTTCAGATGCCGCTGGTGCCGGACGGTTTGCCGGTTGATGGTCATCTGTTTAGCACTTTTGAATTTACTCAGACACCCGGCCTTGTCGACGCCGAACTGGAGTGGCATGAGAATCGCGGGCAGCTGTTGGTCACGCCGCGTGGTGAAGTGGAGCCGATTCTCGATCTGCCGTGGGAAATCACCCCGGATCGTATCGCTATCAGCGATGGCCGCTGGCACACCGAGTATGCGGGCAATGCGTTAAGCGGTCGCGTTGCGCTTTCGGTGGGTAACTGGCAACAGGGCACCGAACAGATGAAGGTCAGCGGGCGGTTGAACGTGCTTACCCAGGGTCAGGCCGGTAAGGGTAATGCCGTGCTCAATATTGGCCCCGGTAAGCTGAGTATGGACAGCAGCGACATGCCGCTACAGCTGACCGGCGAGGCCAAACTTGGCGATCTGATTTTTTACGCCAGACTGCCCGCGCAGCTGAGCGGTCCGCTTATCGCGCCGGTCCTCAACTTTCATCCTGGGGCGCTGCTGCGTTCGCGCGGGCGGGTCATCGACTCACTGAACATCGATGAAATTCGCTGGCCGCTGGCGGGCGTCACCGTGACGCAGCAGGGCGTGGATGGCCGCCTGCAGGCCATTCTCCGCGCCCATGAGCAGGAGATGGGAGATTTTACCCTGCATCTCGACGGCCAGGCCGACAATTTTATGCCAGACCGCGGCCGCTGGCAGTGGCGCTACTGGGGCGATGGCCATTTTACCCCGATGCAGGCGCGCTGGGACGTTAAAGGCGCGGGTGAATGGGTTGATAGCGCCATCGTGCTCAATAGCCTGTCGACCGGTTTCGATAAGCTGCAGTATGGTTCCATGCTGGTGAGCACGCCGCGCCTCACCCTGGATAAACCGATTCACTGGCTGCGCGATGAGCAGCATCCGCGACTGACCGGCGCGCTGTCGCTGGATGCCGGAAAAACCACCTTCAGCGGCGGCAGCGAACTGCCGCCGTCAACGCTGAAATTTAACGTTGAGGGTCGCGATCCAACCTGGTTCCAGTTCAATGGTTCCCTGCATGCGCAAAAAATTGGCCCCGTCCGCGTCACCGGACGCTGGGACGGCGAGCGCCTGCGCGGGCAGGCGTGGTGGCCGAAACAGTCATTAAACGTTTTCCAGCCGCTGGTGCCGCCGGAATGGAAGATGAACCTGCGCGAAGGTTCACTGTACGCCCAGGTCGCGTTCTCTGCCGCCACCGGTCAGGGCTTTGAGGCGGGGGGGCACGGGGTGCTCAAAGGCGGCAGCGCCTGGATGCCGGATAACCAGATCAACGGCGTCGATTTCGTGCTGCCGTTCCGCTTTAGCGAAGGCATCTGGCAGCTTGGCACCCGCCATCCGGTTTCGCTGCGCATTGGCGAAGTCGTCAACCAGTTTACGGCGCGCAATCTGACGGCAGATCTTCAGGGAGCCTGGCCCTGGAGCGAAGACGCTCCTTTACAGTTGAGCAACGTCAGCGTCGATATTCTCGGCGGCAAGCTAACCATGCAGCAGCTGCGGATGCCGCAGCACGATCCGGCGCTGCTGCGCCTGCAGAACATCTCCAGCAGCGAATTAATTAGCGCCATTAAAGTGAAGCAGTTCGCCGTTTCCGGCCCGTTCAACGGCGCGCTGCCGCTGTGGCTGGATAACGATAAATGGATCATTAAGGACGGCTGGTTCAGCAATCCGGGGCCGATGACGATGCGCCTGGATAAAGACACCGCTGACGCGCTGGTGGCCGACAACGTCTCCGCCGGGGCGGCCATTAACTGGCTGCGCTATATGGAAGTGGCCACCTCGTGGACGCGGATCAATCTCGATAACCTTGGCGTACTGACGCTGAAGGCGACCATCAGCGGCACCAGTCGGGTAGAGGGCAAAAGCAACACGGTGCACTTAAACTACTCCCATGAAGAGAATATTTTTGACCTGTGGCGCAGCTTGCGTTTCGGCGACAATCTGCAGGCGTGGCTGGAGCAGAACGCCAGACTGCCCGCCCAGCGCTGCCAGGACAGTCATACCTGTAAGGAACAACAATAATGATCAAACTATTCACCGCTTTTCTGGCAACCATGCTGCTGGCGGGCTGTACGCCGCGTATTGAAATTGCGGCGTCGAAAGAGCCGATCACCATCAATATGAACGTCAAAATTGAACATGAGATCCATATCAAAGTGGATAAAGACGTTGAGAATCTGCTGAAAACCCGTAGCGATCTGTTCTGAGGCGATGATGAGAAAACGATGGTTAATCGCGACGCTGGCGCTGGCGTTGTTGAGTACTCAGGCGCTGGCGTTAACCCTAAGCGAAGCGCGTCAGCAGGGGCGAGTCGGCGAAACGCTGAACGGCTATCTTCAACCGCTGCGCCAGGATAAAGAAACCCTGGCGCTGGTTAAACAGATCAACGCCGCCCGCAGCGACAGCTATCAGCAACTGGCGGACGACAACAACCTCCCGGTGGATCAGGTGGCGAAAATGGCCGGGCAGAAGCTCGTCGCCAGGGCGCAGCCTGGCGAGTACGTGCAGGGCCTTAACGGCAAATGGCTGAAAAAATAGCTATCGGCAGCGCTTGCGATACTCCCCCGGCGAGACGCCGAAGCGCTGCTTAAAGGCGGTGGAAAAATGGCTATGATCGCTGAAACCCCAGCTGTAGCCGATCCCCGCCAGCTTTTCATCATCATGGGCGCTTTCCAGCGCACGGGCGCAGAGATCGAGCCGACGATTCTTGATATATTGCGCCACCACCAGCCCCTTTTCCGCAAACAGGCGGTAAAGACTGCGCACCGACATACCGGTTTCGCCGGCCAGCCACTCCGGGCGCAGATGTTCCGCCTGAATCGACTCATCGATTAACGCCATGATTTTCTGAAACTGTTTATCGCGCCGGGTGGGTTGGGCTTCTTGATGGTGCAGCATGGGGCGCAGCAGGCAAACAATCGCCTCCAGCGCCGCTTTGCTTTCGCTGGCCGATAGCTCGGGGCTGTTCATGCTCTCATGCAGCAGCCGCTGACTGAGCTGGACCATCGGCAGGGTTTTTGCCAGCCGGGTGGCAATGCTGATTTCACTGCCGCGCAGCTGCTGTTCCAGCAGCGACCTTGGCAGCAGCAGGGAAGCCTGACGCGAGGTTTGCTGCCAGATTATTGAACAGGGGCGAGAAGCATCAATCAGGGTGATATCGCCGCTCTCCAGCATCGCCTGGCGACCATCCTGCTCGATTGTCGCCTGACCAGAGAGCTGGAAGACGGTATAAAACCAGGCGTCGTTATCGCGCCGGATCTCCTGCCGGGTACGGTAGAGGTTGATGCCGCGAGCGGTTACCGTGCTGACTTTCAGGTCGCCCGCATAGCTGGCGTCTATCTCACCGTGAAAATTATCATCCAGCGGGCGAGCGGCGAACTGGCCGCACACCTGATTGATTTTTGCTAACCAATGCTGGTAATCCTGTCCACGATTTGCCGTACTCATCGCGCATCCCTTGTAATGGTAATGTTTATGTATTGTTGCATTTATGATGCCGGAGACAAGGGTAAAAGGCGGAGTATATGAAAGAACTATTACCTGCTGCACATTTTCTGTCCGCGGAATCCCCTTAATTGCGGCGCCTGTCACAGCGGCAAAAGCGAATGTCACAGAGAAAAAAGCGTGAATCGCGCCCCCGGCATAGACTGAAACCACTATTCGTGAACAATAAGGAAGGGGTATGTCCACATCAGAGGTCGCGCTACTCGCCAGCGTACAGCAGTTTTTAGACAGGCAGCATGGTTTATATCTCGACGGCGCACAGCAGGCGGCAGAGAGTGAAAAGCGCTTAACCGTCTGGAACCCGGCAACCGGCCAGGCTATCGCCAGCACCGTGGACGCCAGTGCCGCCGATGTCGATCGGGCAGTCATGTCTGCCTGGCGCGCCTTCGTTTCCCGCAACTGGGCAGGGCGAACGCCCGCCGATCGCGAACGTATTCTGCTGCGCTTCGCCGATCTGGTTGAGCAGCATGGCGAAGAGCTGGCGCAGCTGGGGACGCTTGAACAGGGGAAATCGATTAATATTTCCCGGGCCTTCGAAGTGGGCTGTACCCTGAACTGGATGCGCTATACCGCCGGGCTGACCACTAAAATCAGCGGACGGACCCTGGACGTGTCGATTCCCTTCCCGTCGGGTGCGCGCTATCAGGCGTGGACCAAAAAAGAACCGGTGGGGGTTGTCGCCGGGATCGTACCGTGGAACTTCCCGCTGATGATCGGCATGTGGAAAGTGATGCCCGCGCTGGCTGCAGGCTGTTCTATCGTCATTAAGCCGTCGGAAACCACGCCACTGACCCTGCTGCGGGTAGCGGAGCTGGCAACCGAAGCCGGCGTGCCGGACGGCGTCTTTAACGTGGTGACTGGTAGCGGGGCCAGGTGCGGTGCGGCGCTGACCTCTCACCCACATGTCGCTAAAGTCAGCTTTACTGGATCAACGGCGACAGGCAAACAAATTGCCCGCGTCGCCGCCGACCGTCTGACCCGGGTCACGCTGGAGCTGGGCGGTAAGAATCCGGCTATCGTGCTGAAAGATGCCGATCCGCAATGGGTTATTGAGGGACTCATGACCGGTAGCTTTCTCAATCAGGGGCAGGTATGTGCCGCCAGTTCGCGAATTTATATCGAAGCGCCGCTGTTCGATACGCTGGTGAGCGGCTTCGAGCAGGCAGTGAAGTCGCTCCAGGTGGGGCCAGGCATGCTGGAGAGCAGCCAGATTAACCCGGTAGTGTCGCAGGTGCATTGCGCCAAAGTGGCGGCCTATCTTGATGAAGCCCGTCAGCAGAAGGCAGAACTGATTAGCGGTAATATAGGGCCAGATGCGCAGGGATACTATATTCCCCCCACGCTGGTGATTAATCCCGACGCCGGGCTGCGCCTCAGCCGGGAAGAGGTTTTCGGCCCGGTGGTAAACCTGGTGCGCGTGGCCGACGGCGAAGAGGCGCTGCGCCTGGCCAACGACAGCGATTTTGGCCTGACCGCCAGCGTCTGGACCCGCGACCTGAGCCAGGCGCTGAGCTATACCGATCGCCTGCAGGCGGGAACGGTGTGGGTCAACAGCCATACGCTGATCGACGCTAACCTGCCGTTCGGCGGCATGAAGCAGTCCGGCACCGGCCGTGATTTCGGTCCCGACTGGCTGGATGACTGGAGCGAAACGAAGTCGGTCTGCGTGCGCTACTAGCGGCCTGTGTTCCCCCGGTGGCGCTCGCCACCACAGGGTGCTTTTCTCCGGGGGAAATAGTCACTCCTGCAATGATGGGTGGCGTTAATCATCATCTGCTTGCCTGGTTGAGCTCGCAGCTCGGATAACACGCCAATATCAGCGCAGGGTTCAGGTTGATTCCTGCCCCAGGGTTCCGCGAAAATTGCAGTAATAACCAATAGAGGCGGTGAGACAAAGCATATAACCGAATGATTCACTGCCTTCCTCAACGACATTTTTTACAACCCGAACATAGCCGTCATCGAGTATGGCCTGCCATAAACCTTGCATACCGAAGAGTCGGGAGAAGACCAGAATAGCCAGCAGCCCGCTGATTAACATGCCGTACCCGGGCGTACGGGTATATTGTGTAAGCTGTTCCATGGTCTGACGATAATGAATAAGTGGATTAATTAAGGCTGCCAGAGCGGCAATCAGCGCAAACCACACCCAACTCCCGTGAGAAATAAGATCAAAAAGGGCGTCCAGTTCACGAATTAGCATGGCAAGGAAAAAACCGCCAATAAGAATATTGCAGTAGCGCATGGATTTATACTGCTTCGCCAGCAGAAAATGAATAACAACGATGGTAGCTAATACCAACTCCTGAACAATTTCAGTGAGTGACAATTCCGAAATATTATAATCCCAATAATGTATATCTACCCACAGGCAAAGTACCACAAATGCGCAGGTACAAGCCGCGCCAAGGAAGAAGAAAAAGCTTTTAAGTACAGTCATTAACATCACCAATTTTGATTATGGCGAATATGATAGGTGACGTTAATGTAAATTCTGTTCACTTTGTGCTGTATAATAACCCTTCTTTAACACATGATGCGAATTAGCTTATTCTGGGTGATATATTTTACGAACATGGAACGATCGCGCCTGTAAGAGGTATATGCCGATTGCGCTTAGCTGAGCGCTTGTATCAATTCCGGTCCCTGGTTTTTCACATTACCTACCGCTCGCGATACCGGGTGCCAGGCGAAATGGTCTGCGCAAACCGCCCCGTCGGCAATAATCTCTTCCGCTTCTTTCCCACCGACATCCTGGCGCATCCATTCCCTGGCAGCTTCAGGCTCCAGCACTAACGGGCGGCGGTCGTGAATATCGACAAGGCCTCGTTCGGCGGCGGACGTGACGATAAGAAACCCTTCCGCTTCATCGCCGCGTTCGAAAGGTACGCTGCCGATCGCCGCCATGAATAGAGGCTTACCGTCTTTACGATGGATGAAGTAGGGTTGTTTTTTATCACCTTCACGCTTCCACTCGAACCAACCGTCGGCAAAGCAAATCGCCCGGCCATGCTGCCATAGCGGTTTAAACATTCTGCTGGTGGCCGCGGTTTCGGCACGAGCGTTAATAAGCGCGGGTTTGTCCCACCACCCGGGGGCATAACCCCAGTGTACCGGATCAAGGTGCAGCCGTTCGTTACGTTCGCTGAGCAACAGAACTTTGGTACCGGGCGCCACGTTATAGCGTCCTATAGGCTGCGGATCATAAGCAATGTCGCGCTCGGCTTCTTCAGCCAGATAGGTCAGATATTCTTCCCTGGTTTGTGATTGAGCAAAACGTCCGCACATAGCCACCTCTAATCGGATATCAGATTTTAAGTATAGGTCAGTATGCTTCTCCTCTATTTTCAACGGCGCCGTGGCCGCAAACGCGGCGGACCTGGCCCTCTCGACTTCCGTTGAGCAGGGCCCGGTTTATGGCGCAAATATCCGCTACTCAATCCCTTTCAAAAATTAAAACCTGAGAAAGATCTGAATAAATTAGTGTCTATCTTTCAGTATCCTGCGCGCTTTTATCTGAATGCAGTGATAAATGTTGTGAGCGTAGCCGATAGCCCAAAAAGCGATGGCAAAACCCATTTAACGTCCATGTCAGAGATAATGTTTATCCTATTATTTAACTAACTGATTAAAATCAATATATCTGGATTATTTATTACGCTAGGATGACCTTACAACTAACGGGGATAAATAATGAAAAAACTACTCTTAATTGCTGTTGTTATTGGGTCTTTAACAGGATGTGCCAGCGTTCCACCTCTGAATTTTTCTACACCTGGCGTTGGCGTTAGCCAAAAGAAAATTGATGCACAGCTAAAATCACTCACGGTTTCGCTTGCGCGTCCCGATGAGCAGAAAGGCGATATCGTCGCGGGGATGGAAACCATTACCCCCATTTGGCGAGACTCGTTACAAGAGGCGCTCGATAGAATGGCGATCTTTAAAGATAACTCTGCTAATACGGTGAGCCTTAACGTGAAAGTCTTAGCGATTGACGTTCCGAGCTTTGGCATGGCCATGACAACGAAAGCCGTTGCGCGTTATGAGGTAATTAACCGCTCTAATGGCGATATTATTTATACGCAAGATATCGAATCTACTGGAACTGTGCCTGCATCCTATGCCTTCGTGGGCGTTGTTCGCGCCCGTGAATCAATAAACCGCGCGGTACAAAACAATATTACGCAGTTCTTACAAGCGTTAGAAAGCATTGAACTCTCCCGCCCGATGTTCCCTTCGAAGGTAGATAAATGAGACGGGTCGCTTTAATCACGATGCTCACGTTGTTAGGGGGGTGTGCGCAGGATATTTCCCCGAATAGCTATTCCGTGGGTTCGGTAGGCATGGTGAATCGCTCTATTGCCGGCACTATCATTAGCGCGCGACCGGTCGATATTCGCGGCACATCCGCTTTGGGCGGTGCTGCGGGTACGGCCGCGGGAGCGGCTGCAGGGTCTGCAATTGGAGGAGGCACTCGCGCGAATATTGTCGGCGCTATTGGCGGGGCGGTTGTCGGGGGGCTAACCGGCGCAGCGCTTGAAGCTTCTGCGACAAAACAGACGGGGATGGAATATGTTATCGAAACGGAAAACGGTAATCTGATGACCGTTGTGCAAGGTAATACCCCCTTGTTTGTCGAAGGTAATAAGATACTCGTACTATACGGCAGTCCTTCACGTATCATTGCCGATCCTCGGCATTGATACAGCAATGAACGCCGGGCGTAGAGCCTGATAGCTGCCAGTTAAGCGTATTGAAGGTAGCCGCAACCTGCGCGTTGCGGCTGTTTTTTGCGGCTTACAGAAGAGCCAAACCTGCGCCACTGTCCCGGTACCCGGCTGCACAACACCAGTTCGGGAAACGTCAGGCTGCATGGGCAGGCGGGCGGCAGAAAGTGAGCTCTGTCCCGGCTTTCTTCACCGAAGGATCTTACACCTTAAGCAGTTTCACCGTGGCGTCGATGTCTATCTCATCTTCCGTGAAGATGAGCGTGGTGCCCTGGAAGGTGGTGATGGCCAGCTTTTTGACCGAGCGCATTTCCCCGGGTTTAGCGGCTGATTTTGGCCTGATATTTCCCATCAGCAGGCCCACGGAGAGGACCGCGTTCTCTTTATCAATACGGGCGTCGGCAGGCTCCTCCTCGTTATAAACCAGGTAAGATTTTATCGACGTGAGCTTAATCCGCTCGCCTGCGATATAGATATATTTGCTTTCCGGGAGGACCTTCACGGCGTACGCTGACAAACCCTTGTTATTGGTTGTGGGTTCAAAAGTGACCGCCGCATCCTTTTTAATCAGCTCAGGGTTGGCAACCTTAATCACATGAAAATAGCGATTATCGCCGTTTTCATCTTTGATAAATCCAAAACCTTTATCTTTAAACCACGTTGTGATCGTTCCGTTCATCGCCATTACCGCCTGGTTAATCGTTTATCTACTCAATTTTTTGCCGCGCGCAGTGTAAAGCACATTGCCCGCGCAGACTACGTCTAAATCTTTTGCCTGAGCGGGCTAACGCGATTTACCACATCAAATCATCAGGTACTTTAAAATCAGCATACGGATCGTCTTCATCCTGCTCTTCCGCGCTGAGCGCGCTGTTTAAGACAATGCTGCTGGCGTCGCGCTGGGCGATCTTATCGGCTACGCTTGCCGGGATAATCGCGTATTTGCTCTCGCCGTCGCTATCACCCGCCAGGCGCGCAATGGCGAGGCGACCGCTTATCAGCTGTACCTGGGTCAGTTTATCCACGGTGATTTTTTTAATGAAATTGTTATCCGTGAAATTAAAATCAATATTGCCTTTAGAAATATCGATTTTATTCATCTCGATGAGCTGTTTGACCTGCGCTTTATATTCTTTCGATAACACTGCCTGCTTTTGCTGCTCGCTAAGCTGTTTATCCCGCTCCAGCTGCGCTTTCTTATTCTCTTCCACCGCCTCTCTGGCCTCGCGCGCCTGAACGCGTGACTTTTTCGCCGTTCTTTGAACCTTGGCCATCTTTTTGCTGGTCACTAAGCCGGCTTTTAGCATCTGCTCTTGTAAGGTGAGTTTTGTCATCTCGTTTCTGAATCCGCTGAATAATTTGTGGGATTATACCTGTAATTTTAGCGGATGTGTCAGCGTGCAGGGTTGGGCCTGGGGATAGAAGCAGAAACGGCAGCAAAAAAGGGCGTCGACGCAATAGTGTGAAATGAATAAAAAATCACACAGTGGCGATTTTATTTGCTATAAATTCATTTTTATTGATTTTATATGGAGTCTGTCGATGATTGTCAGAACCTGGCATGGTTGTGTTCCCGTTGCGTTTGGCGATGCGTTTGCGGGGCATTTGCAGGCAACCGGAGTGCAGCATTCGCGGAGCATTGCCGGCAACGCGGGCGCCTTTGTCAGGCGGGAAACGCAGGGGGAGTGGGAACACTTCTTTCTGGCGACCTACTGGAACGATCTGGATGCTATCATCGCTTTTGCCGGTGAAGAGTACCATGTCGCCGTCACCTATGCCGATGATGAGCAATTCCAGCTGCTGTCCGATCCGTACGTTTTCCAGTTTGAGGTGGCTGCGGTGGTGGGAATTTAAGGGCGCTTTAAGGATTTCTTGCAGCAATACCCCACGTTCAGGCTCTCAACGCTTCTGATGACTGACAAACCGCATAGGGGAGAAATAGCCCGGTAGCGGCAAGCGCTTTACCGGGCCGGTGAAGAGTGCGTAACCTGATAACACTCCGGTGTTTCTCAGCCATTGGCGGGCTGGAATAGGGGAAAAGGTGTAACCGGCTTGCCATCAGTTTTCAGGCCCGCAGGCTGGAGAATTACTTCCGTCCTGCCAACAGACCAATGACCAGGCCGATAGCGCCGGCGGCCAGCAGTCCGGTTAACGGATTTTCCCTGACGCGCTCGGAGACCTCTGAAACGGCATCCGAAGCCTGAGCGGCGTATTTACGGGCCGCGCCTTTTAGCTGATGTTTCGGCGAATCTACCGCATCACCAAACTGCTGCTGGGCTTCCCCGGCAAATTCATTGACTTTATTGCCCACTTTATCGGCCAGATTCTGCGCGTCGTTTTCATACTCTTGTGATGACATGAGACTCTCCTTTCGTTTGACTTATTTAAGTCTAGTGGCTAACAGGCGAAGTACCAATGTTCGGGCCGCGGCGAGCGTCACTCCAGGAATTTTCCCTAGCGTGAGCGCTTACACGCTACCGTGTTTTTGCAGTACGCCTTTATCGTCGAAGGTAAACAAAATTGACTGCCCTAATCCGTTCTGGCAAACGACGCCATCGGAATGAGTTTTATCGGTGATCCCCTGACAGGCCATATTGCTGACATAAGGACGAATCTGGCATTTGAGGGTTTTACCATCCTCAATAATCAGCTGCTTCGATTTGCTAATCGCTTCTGGCGCGGGAGTCGGGCAGGTACCTTCGCCCCAGTTAACGCCGTGATGTTTATCGAACGCCGAGCAGCCCTGTAATAGCCCCGCGCCAGCCAGAAGAAGTATCAGAGGGAGTTTTGTCATTGTATAATCCTGATGGTTATTTTCGTTTTCAGTATAGAGCGGTGCACCTGCAAAAAACTTCGCCAGAATTGGTGGTATTCCTGTTATTTCAATTGATTGAGATAATTCTTAGATATAAGATCCCTCGGGCGCTGGGGCTGGAAACGTCGCAATTCATAAATAAGAACTATTGATGTTCACAATTCCTCTTTTTTCCTTCATCATTTGTCAGCTTTTACTACTAATAATCAGCGCTTAGCTCAGCATGAGAAATACATTTTTTACTCAAGGCCGGTATGAACTATAAGAAAGTACTGAAGAATACGTTACTGCTTGCTCCCGTGGCGCTCCTGAGTCTGCAAACGCCCGCCTGGGGCGCAGATGTGACGAAAACGGCGACCTGCCAGAAGGCGCCGCCTGCAGTAGACAAAGAAGGCGTGCCGTTACCGCCCGTTGTTGGTAAAGAGGGCGCGCGTCCGGCTTCCCCGAAAGGCTCGTCCGGCCAGGGCGGCGCAGCGGCCAACTGTCAGCCAGCGGCCATCGAAAATTAATCATTGACCTCAACCCGGGAGAGACATGGTGCACCCGTTAATTAAGGTGATGCTGGTTGGAGGGAAAGGCGACGGCCTGATGGTCAGCGTTGCCGATAACGCGACGGAGATTTCCGTGACGCCTGCGCAGTATGGCGCGAAATCCGGTCAGCCGCTGAGCTACAGAATTGTATCGCAGACCATTGATGATGAACGCTATTTTTTCGGCGTTTTCAACGAGAGCGATGAGGATACGGAAAAACTCAAAAGAGTCGCGCTAACTCGCGGCATGAAAAAACTCTTCGGCTAAGCCGGTTCCGGGCGATCGCTTGTCGTCCGGTCTCCTCATATTTCGTTTTCCTTTTGCCTCCGATACAGTAGAGCGAAACGCTTCTATCAGTTTCGGGAATTTATGATTAACCATATCCGGATAAAAAATTTCAGATCGGTCAGGGATATTGAGTTGGAACTCGGTGCGCTGAATATCGTCTTTGGCCCCAACGGCTGCGGCAAATCCAACATTTATAAAGCCATCCATCTGTTAACCGCCTGCGCCGATGGGAAGTTCTCCGGTTATATCAGCGATGAAGGCGGCCTGGAGAACATTATGTGGTCCGGGCCGAGCGCGCCGAACGATCGCTTTCCGCGGCGGCTGCAGATTGCCTGCCTGACCGATGAGTTTGACTACCAGCTGCAAGTAGGTTTCCCGGAAAAACTGCCGTATCCGACTCAGTTCCAGCTGGATCCTATCGTTAAAGAGGAGTCTATCTGGCTGGCAGGATTTTCCCGACGCCCTTCATCGCGCGTGCTGGAACGCAAAAACCAGGCGGCGTTCCTGGTTGACGTCAATGGTGAAAAAAGCACTTTTACCGACGCGATTTATGAGAATGAATCGATTTTTGGCCAACTGGGCGAGCCGCACCGCTTTCCTGAAGTCTCCAGGGTCAGGGAAACCATGCGCCACTGGCGCTTTTATCACGAATTCAATATAGGCAGACTCTCGCCGTTGCGTCATCCGACGGTAGGTTACCGCTCGCCGGTGCTGGACAGCGATGGGCACAACCTTGCCGCCGCTTTTCAGACCATCGTGGAAATCGGCGCCGAAGAGCTGCTGCATGAGATCCTCGGCGAAGCGTTCCCGGAGTGTACATTTTACTGTGAAAATGAGAATTCGCGTTTCTCGATAAAGATGCGCCGCAATGGCGTCTGGCGACCTTTACTGGCGGCGGAAATGTCCGATGGCACGCTGCGTTTCCTGTGCCTGGCGGTGGCGCTGCTGAGCCCGCGTCCGCCGGCATTTCTGGCTATTAACGAGCCGGAAAACAGCCTGCATCGTCAAATGTTCCCCGCGCTGGCCCGGCTGATTGTCGAAGCTTCCCGCTATAGCCAAATCTGGCTAACCAGCCACTCCGCGGAGCTGGCTGAGCTGGTTTCATCCATGGCGGAAGCCCGGATTTACGGGCTGGAAAATAGCGATGGGGAAACGCGGATCGCCAGCTAGCGGCAACTGACTTAT
The DNA here is from genome assembly GCF_016516145.1 of Klebsiella sp. S69. Taxonomy (NCBI): domain Bacteria; kingdom Pseudomonadati; phylum Pseudomonadota; class Gammaproteobacteria; order Enterobacterales; family Enterobacteriaceae; genus Klebsiella; species Klebsiella sp. S69. Next base: position 65,838 of record NZ_JACVUU010000003.1, read on the forward strand.
TCGGTGTAGTAACGGTGTATTGCCGAAGCGCCGCCGGAGGGTTTCCGGCGGCCTGATGTTATGCCGCGGCCGGGAGCAGGGTTTTGCTGCCTTTCAGAGTGAACAGCGAGATGAGGGTAAAGCTCAGGGTAATACAGCCCAGGATCAGATAGGCCTGATGGAAGCCGACGGTATCATACATCCGTCCTACCCACGCCGAGAGCACAACGCCTGACAGCTGTTTTGATAAATTGAAACCGATCAGGAACAGGGTCGCCGAGAGCTTCGGGTTAAATGCCGAAGAGATATATTTAAAGGTGCCGACCAGCAGGAACGGGATCTCGAACATATGCAGCATTTTTAAAATGATCACTTCCACCGCCGAGTTAGCGAAAGACGATCCTAAAATGCGTACTGACATAATCATCCCGGCAATTAGCAGGGCGTTTTTAGCGCCAATCCGGTTAATAATCGCCGGGGCGCAGAACATGATTAGCGCGTTAAGTAATTCCCCACCGGTGGTGACGAAGCCGAATACTTCAGTGCCGCGCTGGGGGCTGGAGAAAAAGCCCTTAAAGAAGTTGGCGAACTGCTGGTCAAAAACGTCATAGACGCTGGCGACGCCAACGACATAAATAATAAAGCCCCAGAAGCGCGGCATCCGCAAAAGCTCTGCGGCGGTGCGCATGGAGAAAGCCTGACGGTTGGCGCCCAGGGCATCGATAACCTCGGCGCTGTTGCTGCTCTCCGGCTTTGATACCCACAGCAGTACGCCGAGGATCAGAGCGAAACCGGAGGCGATCCAGAACGTAATGTTCGGGTCGATACTAAATAAAATGCCGGTGATTGACGCGCACAGCGCCCAGCCGACGCAGCCGGAGACGCGGACTTTACCGTATTCAAAACGGTTGGCGCGGCTGACGCGTTCAATATAGGCTTCTACCGCCCCGGAGCCGCTGGAAAAGACGATCCCCAGATAAATCCCGCCCACCAGCGCGCCTGCGATGATATTCATCTGCAGTAGCGGCGAAAAGACGAAAATAAAAAAGGGGGCAAACAGAATTAACAAAATCGTAATCGTCCACAGCAGATGCTTGCGCAGACCGAGCTTATCCGAAATCAGGCCAAAAACCGGCTGGAAGATTATCGCGAATAGCGAAATAGAGGAGAAGACGATCCCCGTCTCGGTTTTGGTTAAATGGTTAACTTCCGCCAGCCACACCGGGAAAAAGGGAAAATAGGCTGACATGATGAAATAGTAGAAGAAAAAGAACAGCATGAAATATATAAAATTATGCCGTTCTCGTGGCGCCAGTTCAGAGAGTTTCATTGTGAATATTCCATATTATTATGCCTGTAAGGTTGGGGGCTTGCGCCCCCGATTATTATTGGAAGTGAATCGTTAACTGATATTGCCATTGTGTCTCAAGCAACAGCCATTGCTGTAGTACGCTGGGCGTCCAGGAGTCATCGCCGCCGATACCCATGTGCTGAGCATCGAGGGTGATCCAGACGCCGTTTTCCGGCTTCATCCAGTGCCAGTGATCGGTCTCCATTAACTGCGTGGTGCCATAGGGCTGTACGGAGAAGTGGAAGTTGCCTCCCACGTGCCAGCGCCCCCAGTCCAGCGTTTTGCTGTCGCAGCGCAGGCCGTTTTCCGTCGGGAAAATGTACGGCGTGGTCATCTCCTCCAGCGGCAGCTGCCAGCGGGAGAAGCAGGCGCTGGTGCGGCGGTCCGGATAGTTCTCATGTGGACCGTAGCCGAGCCAGGATACCGGTTGGTGCTGGTCCGGAACCTGGAAATTCAGCCCGATGCGCGGCAGCGGCGGCAGGGTGCCGGCACGTTCGCCATCGACTGCCAGATGCAGCTTGCCTTCGCTATCAAATGTCATCCGCCAGTGGCTGACAATCACCGCTTCGTCGCCGCGCAGATAGTGCCAGCGGCTATCGATAACCACTTCATGGGCCAGGCGCTGAGCGTCGCACTGGACGCAGCGGGCGCTGAGCTCGTAAAGTCCGGCGCTTTTCCAGCGCTCTACCCAGGCGTTAGGGTCAATACGCTCCACTTCGCTGACGCCAATGTCGTTATCCAGCGGTGCGCGCACAAACTGGTCGCGCAGCGGGGTCAGCAGCTGTTCCACGCCGTCCACCTGCCAGTGGGTTAACAGACCGCTTTGCCGATCGATGGTCCATTGCTGCGAGCCGCTGCGGACAATCCAGGCCGCGTCGCTGCTCTCCAGCGCTGGCGCGCTACCGGCAGACCGAGGGCCGCGTAGCGCCAGCGGCGCGGCGAGCGGGAACTGCTGCCACGCAACGCGATGCCCGGCGTCGGACCAGACGGTGGCCTGGGGCTGGACCACCTCCAGCGTCAACCACACCTCTTCCGCGCCGGCGGGCAGCGTCAGCGCATCACACAACGTCAGCTCACTCTGGCCCTCCGGGCAAAGCGCCAGCTTCACGCTACCCTCAGCAAAAGTTTCACCCGCGGCCTGAACCTGCCAGCGCAGCTCTTCGTTATCGGTGGCGCGGAACAGATATTCGCTGCTGAGGCGGATACGCAGCGGGGATTGCGCGAGCAGCGCAAACTGGAAGTACTGCTGCGCATGTTTGGCCTCGATTAAGGAAGGATGCGCGCGGCGGTCGGGGAACACCAGACCGTTCATGCAGAACTGGCGATCGTTCGGTTTGTCGCCAAAATCACCGCCGTAGGCCCAGCCAACGCTGCCGTCGTCGAAAGTTTTACTGATGGCCTGATCCGCCCAGTCCCAGATAAACCCGCCCTGCAGGCGAGGATAGTCGCGAAATGCCTGCCAGTAATCAGCAAAGTTGCCGAGGCTGTTACCCATCGCATGGGCGTATTCGCAGAGGATCAGCGGGCGTTGTTCCCCAGGCAGACTGATCCACTTTTTGATTCCCCATTTCGGCACCGTCGGAATCGGCTGGTCGCGGTCAACGCGGGCGTACATCGGGCAGATAATATCGGTGGTGGTGCTGTCGGCGCCGCCGCCTTCGTACTGTACCGGGCGGGAGGGATCGTTGCGCTTCAGCCAGTGATACATCGCTTCATGGTTACCGCCGCCGCCGGACTCATTCCCCAGTGACCAGATAATAATGGACGGATGGTTGCGGTTGCTTTGCAGCATTCGACTGACGCGGGCGCTGAAGGCCGGTAGCCAGGCCGGATCGTCGGATATTCGATTCATCGGCACCATGCCGTGGGTTTCTATATTGGCTTCATCAACGACGTACAGGCCGTAGCGGTTGCACAGCTCGTACCAGCGTGGGGTGTTTGGATAATGCGAGCAGCGTACGGCGTTAAAGTTGTTCTGCTTCATCAACAGAATGTCCTGCACCATATCCTCTTCGGTAACGACCTGGCCGCGCTGGTGGTGATGCTCGTGACGGTTGACGCCGCGAATCAGCAGCGGTTTGCCGTTCAACAGCAGCAGGCCGTTTTTGATTTCAACGCGGCGGAAACCGATATCCCAGGCTTCGGCCTCGATCGGTTCATCGCCGCGCCACAGCGACACGACCGCCCGATAGCAGTATGGCGTTTCCGCGCTCCATAGCGCCGGACGTTCTACCGGCAGACGAATGGCCGCGCGCTCCGCATAGTTTCCGCGCTCATCGATAATCGGCGAACCGGGCGACTGCTGGTGGCTGGCGACCAGGCGATCGTCATCCCACAGTTCGACTTTCACCGTCAGCTCCTCCAGCAGCGCGACCGGTGCGGCGACGCTTAAGTTCACCAGCAGTTCGGCATCGCGGTAGAGGGCATCCAGCTGCGGCGTAAGCTGGACGTCGCAGAGGTGCAGCGTCGGTTTATTCAGCAGCCAGACCGAACGGAAGATACCGCTCATGCGCCACATATCCTGATCCTCAAGCCAGGTTCCCGCGCTCCAGCGCATCACCATCACGCAGATACGGTTATCGCCCGGCTGAAGATAGGGGGAGAGATCGAAGGCCGCTGGCAGGCGACTATCCTGCGAATAACCGACCCATTCGCCGTTGCACCACAGATGAAACGCGGAGTTGACGCCATCGAAGATAATCTGCGTCTGGCCGTCGGCCCGCCAGCTCTCATCAACGCGAAAGGTCAATGAGTAGCAACCGGTCGGGTTCTCTTGCGGAACGCGCGGCGGGGTGGTGTCGATAGGGTAGCGAACGTTGGTATAGATGGGCGCATCGTAGCCCTGCATTTGCCAGTTTGAGGGTACCAGCGTACTGCGGCTGTCCGGCAGATCGTCTTCCAGCCAGCGGGCATCCACGTCAAACGGGCTGCGGGCCCAGGAGAATTGCCACTGGCCGTCAAGCCGACGGCGGAACGCGGAGGGCTGGTTTTTCCGCGCCGCGTCGGTATCGCGCCAGCTGGCGAAAGTCGGGTGGGCCGGTAAACGGTTGAGATGGGTAATGGTCTGGTTCTGCCAGTCCTCGCGGGCGAGAATCTGATGGAACGTGGCTCCTGCGGCGGAAATAGAGTGGTGTTGTTGCATACGCATTCCTGACGGATAAGTGATAAAAATGTCGTTCGCTAGACAATATGATTTTGTTATCAGTTATTTTCGCTATAGCCGCAATATTGGCGAAAATGAAACCCACTGGCGATCACGAAAAGCTGGGAAAACAGCTGATTTTTGTCGTCTTTTAAACATAAAATGTTAGCGGACGACATTGAGGTTTTGATTCAGAAGGAGTGCACTATGCAGCGTCGCCTGGCAACGCTTGACGATGTGGCCCGTGAGGCCGGCGTTTCTCAGCAAACGGTCTCCCGGGTGCTGAATAATCCTGGAGTGGTGTCCGAACGAACCCGCGAAAAAGTGATCCGCGCGATGCAGACGCTGCGCTATGTACCAAACCGCTCCGCGCAGCTGCTGGCGGGTAAGTCCGCGCCGTCGATTGGGCTGATTACCGCCTCGCTGACGCTGCACGCGCCTTCGCAAATCGCCGCGGCGGTGAAAAGCTATGCTGGTTTGCATCAGCTTGAGGTCTCAATTGCGATGCCGGTGCAGGTCGATTACGCGTCTCTGCAGGCGCGACTCAATGAGTTTCGCGCCCAGCATATTCGCGGAGCGATTATCAGCCTGCCGCTGGAAAGTAGTCTTGCGGAGCGTCTGGTGGCGGAGAATCCAGATATAGCCTGCATGTTTCTCGATGTTTCGCCGGAGGCCGACGTTTGCGGCGTGCGTTTCGATCATCGTGATGGATGTGGCGCCTGCGTGCGGCATTTGTGGGACGCCGGACACCGCGAGTTCGGACTGCTTGCCGGGCCGGAAAGCTCGATCTCCGCGCGAATGCGGCTCAGCAGCTGGCGCGAGGCGCTGCACCGCCTGGGCGTCAGTAATGCGGTAACGGTATTTGGCGACTGGAGTGCCGCCAGCGGCTGGAGTAAAACGTTCGAGCTGCTGCATCAGCATCCGCGCATTAGCGCGATCGTGGTCGCTAACGATCAAATGGCGCTCGGGGTGCTGAGCGCGCTGGCGCAGCTTTATCGTACCGGCAGCCAGGCCATCTCGGTGACCGGTTATGATGACACGGCGGACAGCCTCTACTTCCAGCCGCCGCTGACCACCGTCGCCCAGGATTTCAACGTGCTGGGGAAAAGGGCGGTCGAGCTGCTGATCAAGCTTATGGCTGCCCCACAGCTGAAAATTCGCGAACTGCTGCCCACCCGCCTGATTATCCGCCAGTCCACCTGGCCCGTTACGGGGAACGGGGAGGGGGAAAAAGATGAGCTGATTAGTCAACTTAAGGCGCTGGTGGAAAAGCTATGAGCGCCACCGCCGTTTAGCTTTCATTGAAGTAGCCTGTGGTAGCGTACCGATTAGAGACGTAGACAGAGCTGCTCGTGCTCTGCACGTAAAAATGCAAAATACAATCTATCCATGCAAGCATTCATTCACCGCCAGTCACATGGCGGTTTTTTTTTGCCCATTTTTTGCCGACGGAAAACGTTCTGTTTTTATTTAATTCTGCTGGCTGGCGGGTTAATCGCCTGCTGCAAGCATAAATGCGCTGGTTTTTCCGCAGGGTATCAGAAGATTTCCCGAGGCCATAGTTTTTACCACAGCATAATATGCTATTGGCCTGGCGGGCCGGCCTCTCTTTTTTCAGCGTCGTTCAGCTATGCTGAAAGCCAGGGCTGGCGAGTTTAGGGCAATATCATGATGGTATTAAAAGAGAAAGAGCACCTGGAGTCTGTTGACTGGCGCAGGGTTGCGGAGATCATTGCCGATGCGGGACTTAACCAGCGCGATGTTGCATTGGTTGAACGGGCGTTTCGTCATAGTACTTTTTGCTGGTTTGGCTATGAAAAGGGTCAGCTGGTCGCCGTTGCCCGCGCGATTAGCGATCTGACCTGGTGCAGCTATCTTGCGGATGTTGCGGTGGCCCCGAACTGCCAGGGGAAGGGATACGGGAAGTTGCTGATGCAGGCGGCCAGCGAGCGGCTGCGGCCGTTTGGCAAAACCTTTATCTATTCGGTGGTGGATAAAGTCGGCTTCTACCGCCGTTTTGGTTTTGAAATGCTGACTACGGGTATGGTCTGCGCCAGCGCCGAGAGTCTACTGCGCATGCGCGAGCAGGGATATATTTGCCAGGACAGCGACACTAGCCAGCTTTAGCCGCTTCATCTTGCTCTTTATATTTTTCATGCCATTGCCGGTGCGGCCTGATAAACAGAAAATAAATAGTCTGGATGCATTTTTTATATTTCTGAATCTACCAGGGTCCTCATCGGATATTGTAAATTTATTTTTGGCTTTAAGAGGTTTTTATTAGCGGTGGGGGCGTGTATTTTTTACATTAAGGATAAGTCTCCAGTTGGATTTGTGGATGGATGCAAAATATTATAAATAAGCTGTGTTTAAAAGTGAAAGTGTGTTACACAGTCTCTTTTCTCCTGGCAAAAATCTGGATGGGATTATGCTGACAACCCTGATTTACAGAAGTCAGATACCTTTAACTCATGAAATTAATCTCTCTTTGCTGGTTGAAAAAGCGAATGTTAATAACATGTCTCATGGCGTTTCAGGCATTCTTCTTTTTAAAGATAATGTTATCCTTCAAGTGCTTGAAGGTGACGAAAGTATTCTGGAGCAGCTCTTCAGCAAGATTAAACACGACAGCCGACACTTTGGTGTCGTCGAGCTGATGCGAGATTACGCCCCGCGCAGGCGCTTCGAAAACGTCGGTATGATGTACTTTGATCTGGATACGCTAGAAGCCGATGCCGTGCTGAAAACCGTTCGCCAGCTAAGCAAGTTGAAGAGCTATCTTCTGACGGAAGAGCGCGTTTATAAATTTATTCATACGTTTATAACGCAAAAAAGAGCTCTCCCGGTTTCCCAGTATTTCCAGCCTGAAAAATGGTCAGTTATCCCACAAAGATCGCCTTTTCATACACCTGAACGCTCCCCAGTTGATACTCAATGCTGCCAGTTTGCATTTCAGCCCATTATTGAGCCCCTGGCCGGTCATATCACTTCACTGGAAGCGCTTATTCGTAATAAAGATGGTGGGAGTCCGGCGAGCTTTTTTGCTTCAATCGACCATAATAAACGTTATGAAATTGACCTCAACTCTAAATCGGTGGCTTTCGCGCTGGCAAAAGAAATAGACATCGGCGATCATAAAATATCCATTAATATTCTGCCGATGTCTTTGGTGGTGGTTCCCGATGCCGTGGAATTCCTGCTGCAGGAAATTAAAAAGTATGGGTTGATGCCTGAACAGGTTATCGTAGAAGTGACTGAAGACGAAATGATCTCCGGTTTCAGCCAGTTTAGCAGTGCGATTAAAAAACTGCGCGTCTCCGGAATGGGGCTGGCTATTGATGATTTTGGTGCCGGTTATGCCGGACTGTCGTTGTTAACCAAAATCCAGCCTGACAAAGTCAAAATCGATCGTGAGATTATTACCAATATCCACCTGAGCGGCCCTAAGCAGGCCGTCGTCCGTTCTATCATCAGCTGCTGTCATGAGCTGGAAATTGCGGTGGTGGCGGAAGGGATTGAACGTATCGAAGAGTGGTGCTGGCTTGAATCCGCGGGTATCAAGCGTTTTCAGGGGTTCTTGTTTGCCCTGCCCGAACTGAACGGCGTAGGAGAGATACGCTGGCCGGTGAACACAGCAGATAGCCTCGTACAGGCGTAAAAACGTGTTATCTTCGCGCGGCCTTCCGATCGCCGCGCTTCGATTTATGCGGCCCGGTAGCGGCCATCTGAGCGCCTGCGCCCGCCGCGAATCCTCTCAATCCCCGCCTACAGCGATGCTGAACCAGGCTGTGAGCCAGATCATGAAAATGGCTCATGTTGCAATGAAATTAAGTCGCTTTCCCTCCTTGCGGGGCTCTGGCATAAATTAGCTAATATTAACTTATTGGCAACATGAAGAGTGCTGGCGAGCAAATCCGTTAACGCCGGGAATTCGTCCGATAATCACTTTTCATTGCAAAACCAGGATGCCAGATCGCCATGAATAAAGATTTTACGTTTACCATTAAAAGCACACTGTTTGATGAAAACTATAACCCCTCGGAAAGTACGCGTATTACGACCAACTTTGCTAATCTGGCTCGCGGCAAAAATCGGCAGGAGAATTTGCGCAACACCTTAATCATGATAGACAATCGGTTCAATACGCTGGCGCACTGGGATAATCCCAAAAGCGATCGCTACTCTGTTGCGTTGAATATTATTTCCGTGGAAATGGTTATTGAAGAGACTGGAACCACCTTTCCGGCGATTGAGATATTGCAAACCACAATTATTGATAAAAGAACGGGTGAGCGTATTGAAGGCATCGTTGGCAATAATTTCTCCTCGTATGTTCGCGACTATGACTTCAGCGTATTGCTACCGGACCATAATAAACAACGTTCTGGCTTTAGCATCCCAGATGATTTTGGCAACTTGCACGGGAAGATCTTTAAGCATTTCGTTCATTCCGCCGAATATAAAGCCAATTTCAAAAAGCCGCCGGTGATCTGCCTCAGCGTGTCCAGTAAAGACATCTATCAGCAGACCGGAAACCGCCATCCGGTATTAGGCCTTGAGTATCGGCCTAACGCCTCGTCTTTGACCGAGCAGTATTTTGCAAAAATGGGCCTGCAGGTCCGCTATTTTATGCCGAAAAACAGCGTAGCGCCTTTGGCATTTTATTTTACCGGAGATTTACTGAGCGATTACAGCAGCCTTGAGCTGATGAGTACCATCAGCACGATGGAGACGTTCCAGAAGATATACCGGCCTGAGATCTACAACGCTAACTCCGCAGCAGGCCTGTGCTATCAGCCCGATCTGAATCATCAGGATCATTCGTTAACCAAAATAGTTTATGACCGGGAAGAGCGTAGCCAGCTGGCTATAGAGCAGGGGAAGTTTACTGAAGAGCACTTTATCAAACCGTATAAAAATATTCTTGAGCAGTGGTCTGCTTATTCCGCTCTTTAATCCATCGCAGATATAAGGCTATTTATAATGAAAAAATTACTTCCTACTTCAACGGCCGGCAGCTTACCGAAACCTTCCTGGCTTGCAGAGCCTGAGAAACTATGGTCTGCATGGAAACTCGAAAGCCAGGAATTAATCGACGGGAAAAAAGACGCGCTGAGTTTGTCCTTATTCGATCAGCTACGCGCCGGTATTGATATCGTCAGCGATGGCGAACAAACGCGCCAGCATTTTGTCACCACGTTTATTGAGCACCTCAGCGGCGTGGATTTCGCAAAGCGCGAAGTCGTCAAAATCCGTAATCGTTATGATGCAAGCGTCCCGACCGTCGTGGGGGCCGTCGAGCGGCAAAAGCCCGTTTTTGTTGAAGATGCGCGTTTTTTACGTCAGCTTACCAAACAGCCGATCAAATGGGCGCTCCCCGGGCCGATGACTATGATTGATACGCTCTATGACGATCACTATAAGAGCCGCGAAAAACTCGCCTGGGAATTTGCGAAAATACTCAATCAGGAAGCCAAAGAGTTGGAGGCCGCCGGCGTTGATATTATTCAGTTTGACGAGCCCGCCTTTAACGTATTCTTTGACGAGGTCAATGACTGGGGGATCGCGGCATTAGAAAGAGCCGTTGAAGGACTCAAATGCGAAACCGCGGTGCATATCTGCTATGGATATGGCATCAAAGCCAATACCGACTGGAAAAAGACGCTGGGGACGGAGTGGAGACAGTATGAAGAAGCGTTTCCTCAACTGCAAACCTCCAGTATCGATATCATTTCGCTGGAATGCCATAACTCGCATGTTCCCATGGATCTGCTTGAACTAATTCGCGGTAAAAAAGTGATGGTGGGCGCTATCGACGTGGCGACCAATGCGATCGAAACGCCGGAGGAGGTCGCCGCAACCTTACGTAAGGCGCTACAGTTTGTTGATGCTGATAAGCTTTATCCTTCAACCAACTGCGGTATGGCGCCGCTATCGCGGCGGGTCGCAACCGGCAAGCTCAATGCGTTAAGCGCCGGGGCGGAAATTATTCGCAGGGAACTTCAGGGTAAATAGCACCCGGATCTATGCGCGCGGCGGTATAATCTGCGCGTTAATCGCTGACGCGCATGATCTTGATTTAACCATTTATTTCCAGGCCGCTATCAAGCCGGAAAATAGCAGGAAAGCATTGCCGCTGTTGACTGGCCGATGTACAGAGCATGGAATAGCGGCCATGCGCTATTTAAAATATTTATCCAGCGGATCGTAATGGCGGTATTTTCTAAAGAAAAATAGCCAGTAGACAAAACCCAGTATAGCGCCCAGCCCGGCAAACTGCAGATAGAGAATTTTACGCAGATCAAGAAGGTTCAAAAATGAATACGAGCCTTGCCACATATCAATAATCCCGCCGTTTATCACCAGGTCCGTGAAGAGCGCCAGTGCCGGCAGGGCAACAGCGTAGGCCGTCATAAGGTATAACAGTGCTGCCAGCCTCATTTTGGTATTGATACGCATATTTCTCCCTCCTTGCCTAAGTAACAAGCATATCATAACTCCTCTCAGAGCCTGTCTGCGGTTGGCGATATTTAAACCCGATACCTGCGGATTAAAGTTATGGGGTAGGGAGGCTCTTGCTGATGCTGCAATGTGGGCTGCAGGTTGGGGCGTTGGTAAGCTTGTAGCCCCCGCTATCATGTTATGGGAAAAAAAAGATATATACTCACATATCCTTCGGGGAAGTTTATTACAAATAAGAAGCGTGTCCACTCATGGTGCTTTTTTAAAGCAAGGGATAGGTCTGTATATTATTAATATCAGCTTATACATGAGTTTTACTTACTGTTGAAGTATGATGATTTTAATGATTTAGATATTTGTTTTTTAAATAAAAATGCTCGCTGGTACTATGAGGACTGTAGTGAAAAGAAAAGTTTCTTATACGAGCATCAATTAAAGAGAATTTCTTCTCTGTTCTCTTTGGTCCCGAAGGAAATGAGAGATAAACTTGAATGGCACGGGCCAGAGATCAAGTAGAAAAAAGATTCTCCGTTAAGAATATCGATTAAGTTAGTGCCCATAACTGCTGGCTAAATTGTTATTAAGCCAAGGGCTAGAGGGAAACGACGGTTAAGAGTTTCACGAAGAAAAAAACCATGCTAACAAAAACGCCCCCTGGTGCATCAGCAGCAGGGGGCGTTTACGGGTGGGGATTATCGTCGTTCATCAGTCATCCCATTTGTGGCTTAGATACGCGGCAAGAAATCCAAAGAACAGAATGGTTCCCAGAACTGCCATAAATACATGCATATTTCCCAGCATGATTAACCTCCATTAGTTTTGCTATGCGCTAAATTGTCCTCATTGAACAGGTTTACGGTTGTTGAACATATCTTAACTTGCGCAATCTAAACAAATGCTTAACAAATTGCCCAAAGTGACTATTTCACAGACCAAAAAGCCGCCTATCGGTCAGGCTGTATACTCTTTTGATGCTGCAACGGGCTAAGCATCTACTGCTGGCGGAATTGATGGCGCAGGATACAGCCATTGGCGAAACCACACAGAGCAGCAGGAAATTGGTAATTAACAAGCACAAGCGGTAAAAAAATACTTTTTAAATAATCTTTAACGATATCAATACTCATATTAAAAATTACCTCATTGAATAGCGATTTACTCAATAACTCCTTAGCTATAATTCATTCTGCACTATAATTAACGAGTAGCACAACGCTACATATGCTAATGGAGTTTCCTATGAAATCTTCAACTGTAAATTCAGAAAAAGACCAGCCAAAACAGCCGAAAAAAATGCCTGAAGATGATAAAGGCAGCCAGAAACCGAACAAAAGCAAATAGCCCTTTCACACGTTGTTTAGGAGGCATTATGGTAGAACGCCCAGATATTACTGAACCGCTACCGGGTACTGACCCTTTACCTGACGAAGATTTACCTGAAAGTCCGGACGTAAACGATCCGGTAGTCCCTGAAGACCCGGATGTCATTAAATAACGGCTGTCTGGATATTCAAAAAACCGCCTTTTATTTCGGGCGGTTTATTTCTTTTAAGCTCATCTCCGCAGACTGATTTATATCGATAAAAGACGACGACAATTGCGGTGGTTTTCACTTTGCTTTTGAATGAATAACCGCGTAGTCGCTTTCGGTCGGTATCAATATGCCGGCACGATTTTTCCGGCCAGCTTATCGTTCACTGGCCATAGAATATGAATTGACGGCCCAGTGTCTCGCGCTAGCGATATGCGCGTATCTAAGATGACACGTGAAGTAACAGAGCCAGCAAAACAATCATTTACCACATTCCTCCGAGCGACAATATCGCTGATAGATTACGCTCGGTTTGTTTCACTCTGCATCTTTTTTCGATACTGCAACGGGCTAAGCGCATACTGCTGGCGGAAGTGATGGCGCAGGGTGCTGGCATTCGCGAAACCGCAAAGCTCGGCAATCTGCTCAACGCTCAGGCGGCTGTGGGTTAAATGCTGGGTCGCGCGCAGCAGTCGCTCATCAAGCAGCCAGCGGGCAGGGGTTTTACCGGTAGCGTCTTCAAAACGGCGTAAAAAGGTCCGTGAGCCCATACCGGCTCTTTCCGCCAGCGATGCCACGGTATGATTGGCGGCGAGATTCTGGTGCAGAAAATCGAATAATAGTCCGAGTCGCTGGCTTTCTCGCGCTTTGGCTACCGGCCGAACAATCTGCTGCGCCTGTCCGCCGTCGCGATGGGGGGACACCACTAAACGCCGCGCGACAATATTCGCCGCATCAATACCGAAGTCCTCGCGCACCAGATGCAGACATAAATCGATTCCTGCGGCGCTGCCTGCGGAGGTCATCACGCCCTCAGCGCCGACGTACAGCACGTCATCAATGACTTCAATCAGCGGAAAACGCGCCCGCAGCTGATCGGTGTAGCGCCAGTGGGTGGTCGCCTGGCGGCCGTTAAGCAACCCGGCAGCGGCCAGAACGAACACCCCGGAGCAGATCGAAATTATCCGGCAGCCCCGCGCATAGGCGGCAACCAATGCCTGGCACAGGTCAGGCGGCACAGGGGAATCGATACTGCGCCAGCCGGGCACTACGATCGTGTCCGCTTCGCTTAACAACGACATGCCGCCGTCGGTCATCAGACGTATCCCGCCGGTTGCCCGCAGCTCGCCTTCATCCACCGCGGCCACGGCGAAACGATACCAGCGCTCGCCCATTTCCGGACGCGGCAGGCCGAAGATCTCTACCGCGACGCCAAATTCAAAGGTACACAGGCCATCGTAGGCGAGGGCAACCACCCGGTGGCGTGACAACGTCACGGATGGGGTTGTCATGATTTCAGCGTTTTCAGTCATGGTTATCGGCAGATGTCGTGCAGGCGGTTAATTAAAGTAGTGGTACCACAGACAAGGAGAAGATGCCATGAGTGTTGTAACCGCGATTACCCCCGCCAGCTCTACCGATGCCGCCGCCTGGTTTCGTCATAAGCTAAGCCTCGAAACTGACTGCGCCGATGTCTACAGCGCGATGCGCGAAGAAGACGTGGATTTTGTTCTGTTACATGTCGTCGGCAGTGAGGAAACCTTTGCCCGTCGTCATCTGCCGGGGGCCCTGCATTTACCGCACCGACAAATTGATGCAACCCGAATGGCGCAGTGGCCTGAGGATACGCTGTTTGTGGTTTACTGCGCCGGGCCGCATTGCAATGGAGCAGATGTTGCCGCCATGAAGCTGGCGCTGCTGGGACGTCCGGTAAAAATGATGCTCGGCGGCCTGACAGGCTGGGAAGATGAAGGGCTACCTTTCGCAAAATGAATTTATTTCATGTGCCATGAATTATTCTCGTTTGCCGATGAATCGTCTGCATGACAGTATCTGGACATATAGACATCCAGAAGTCTAAATATTCAAATAATGAACTATCACGGCGGGCAATTAACCTTGCCCGCCGCTAAGGAGACACCATGCAACGTCATCAGGCCCCGTTCCGCGCAGATATCGTCGGCAGTTTTTTACGTCCGGACGCCATCAAACAGGCTCGCCAACAGCTGGCTGCAGGCGCTATTGACGCGCAGCAGCTACGGCAGATAGAAAATGAAGCTATTCGTCATCTGGTGCAGCAGCAGTGCGAGTGTGGGCTGCACGTGGTGACCGACGGTGAGTTCCGCCGCGCGTGGTGGCACTTTGATTTCTTTGACGGTTTACAGGGCGTCGAACGCTACGATTCCGAAAAGGGTATTCAGTTCAACGGAGTCCAGACCAAAGCGCACGGGGTACGCGTCACCGGTAAACTGGCCTTTGGCGATCACCCGATGCTGGAGGATTTTCGCTATCTGAAGAGCATCAGCGGCAGCGCGCAGCCGAAAATGACCATCCCCAGCCCAAGCGTTTTGCACTTCCGCGGCGGGCGCAAAGATATTGACGCGACGGTTTATCCGGACCTCGCTGACTATTTCGACGATCTGGCGACCACCTGGCGCGATGCCATCCGCGCCTTCTACGATGCGGGCTGCCGCTATTTACAGCTTGATGACACCGTCTGGGCCTATCTGTGCTCCGATGAACAGCGCCAGCAGGTACGCGATCGCGGCGAAGATCCCGATGAGCTGGCGCGCATCTATGCTCGCGTGCTGAATCAGGCCCTCGAGGGAAAACCGCAGGATCTGACCGTTGGTCTGCACGTATGCCGCGGTAACTTCCGTTCAACCTGGATATCCGAGGGCGGGTACGAGCCGGTTGCCGAAGTGCTGTTCGGTGGAGTGAACATCGATGCCTTCTTCCTGGAGTACGATAACGACCGTTCCGGCGACTTCGCGCCGCTGCGCTTTATCCGCCCTGGCCATCAGCAGGTGGTGCTGGGCCTGATCACCACTAAAAATGGCGAGCTGGAAAACCCGGAAGGCGTGAAGGCGCGTTTGCGGGAGGCGGCGCAGTACGTCCCGCTGGAGCAAATTTGCCTTAGCCCGCAATGCGGTTTTGCCTCAACCGAAGAGGGGAACTCGCTGACGGAAGCCCAGCAGTGGGACAAAGTCCGTCTGGTCACCGGTATCGCCGCTCAGGTCTGGTAACGCTTTTATAGCGCAGCGTTGCACTATTTTAAGGCAACGCTGCCCGTCGCTTCGCTTTTCCCGTCTGGTTCATCACGCTTTCACGCCCCTGCAAAAGCTGGCATTGTTTTTGCCTTATCACTTCCGGTTAGTCGTTAATTCATTTTTGTCTTTGCGCTATTCAGGAGTGACACACATGCAGCGTCGAACACTATTAAAAGCTTTTGCTCTCTCCGCCTCTGTTATCAGCATGGGCTTCTCCTTGCAGATATACGCCGCCGACACCATCAAAGTCGGGATTATGCATTCGCTCTCCGGGACGATGGCGATTTCCGAAACCCCGCTTAAAGAGGTCGCCCTGATGGCGATCGACGACATTAACGCCAAAGGGGGCGTGCTGGGTAAAAAGCTGGAGCCGGTGGTCGTTGACCCGGCCTCAAACTGGCCGCTGTTTGCGGAAAAGGCGCGTCAGCTGCTTACGCAGGATAAGGTCGCGGCGGTGTTCGGCTGCTGGACCTCGGTATCGCGCAAATCGGTTCTGCCGGTATTTGAAGAGCTGAACGGCCTGCTTTTCTACCCGGTACAGTATGAAGGCGAGGAGATGTCGCCGAACGTCTTCTACACCGGCGCAGCGCCGAATCAACAGGCTATCCCGGCGGTGGAATATCTGCTGAGCGAAGACGGCGGCGGGGCGAAGCGCTTTTTCCTGCTGGGTACCGACTACGTTTATCCGCGCACCACCAACAAAATTCTCCGCGCGTTCCTGCACGCCAAAGGCATTCAGGATAAAGACATCGAAGAGGTCTATACCCCGTTCGGCTATAGCGATTACCAGACCATCGTCGCTAACATTAAGAAGTTTTCCGCCGGCGGTAAAACGGCGGTGGTTTCCACGATCAACGGTGATTCCAACGTTCCGTTCTATAAAGAGCTGGCTAACCAGGGGCTAAAAGCGACCGATGTTCCGGTGGTGGCCTTCTCGGTGGGTGAAGAGGAGCTGCGCGGGATTGATACCAAACCGCTGGTGGGCAATCTCGCGGCGTGGAACTACTTCGAATCCGTGGATAACCCTACCAACAAACAGTTTGTCGCCGATTATCGCGCCTGGGCCAAAGCGCATAAGCTGCCGAACGCGGATAGTGTGGTCACCAACGATCCGATGGAAGCAACCTGGGTCGGTCTGCATATGTGGGCCCAGGCGGTAACCAAAGCGGGGACCACCGATGTCGATAAAGTTCGGGAAGCCATGGCCGGTCAGACCTTTAAAGCGCCGTCGGGCTTCACCCTGACGATGGATGCGACCAACCATCACCTGCATAAACCGGTCATGATCGGCGAAATCGAAAGCAACGGCCAGTTTAACGTGGTCTGGCAGACTGAAGCACCCGTTCGCGCCCAGCCGTGGAGCCCGTGGATTGCCGGGAACGATAAAAAACCGGATCACCCGGTAAAAAGCGCCAGTAACTAAACGTTGAACCCCGGCGCTAAGCCGGGGTGACGGATTCTGTCGTTCGGGCACGGCCCGATTTCCCGGGTAAGGAGGACCACCATGAACCCATTGCGCCTTATGAGTTATTTTGCGCTGCTGCTGGTATTGATGCCGTGGCGGGCGCAGGCAGCCGACGCCGACGATTTCGTGGCTGCCACCCGCAGCCAACAGGCGCTGCTGCTTGAGCAGTGGGCCGTCGCGCCTGCAGCGCCGCGTTTACCGCTGCTAAGGGCGCTGAAAAGCGAGACATTACAATCGGATAGTCGCGGTCATGCGTTCAGCAAGCAGGGTGATAAGCTACTGGCGCTGGGTGCGGTTGCGGCTCCCGAAGGAACAATAAAACCGGTACGCCTGACCAATCGTCTGCGTAACCTCGCGGCAGGGGCGCTGGCCACGCATCAGCTGGTCAGTGACAACGTCACGGAAAGGGCCTCTGCGGCAAAAATCCTCCAGCGCGAAGCGACGCCAGAAATGGCGGGCCTGTTACAGCAGCGCCTGACGGCGGAAACCGACGGCGCGGTCAAATCGCTGCTGGAAATTGCGCTTGCTCGTCTGCAGCTAACCAGTCCGCAGCCTGCGCAAAGGCTGGCGGCCATTGAACGGCTCGGTCACTCAGGCGACCCGGAAACCCAGGCGCTGCTGGCGCCTTATACCGACGCCCGGCATGAGCCAGACCCGGCGATCCGCGCGGCGGCGCAGGAGAGCCTGAGCAAAATCCAGCACCGCCTGCTGCTGGGCGATCTGCTCGGACAGGCGTTTATGGGCCTCTCCCTCGGCTCTGTCCTGCTGCTCGCCGCGCTCGGCCTGGCGATCACCTACGGACTGCTGGGGGTCATCAACATGGCCCACGGCGAAATGCTGATGATTGGCGCCTACAGCTGCTGGCTGGTTCAGCAGGCGCTGGCGCAACTGGCCCCGCAGTGGCTGGCCTTCTATCCGCTGATTGCGCTGCCGGTGGCGTTCCTGATTGCCGGCGGGATCGGCATGGCGCTGGAGCGCACCGTGATCCGTCATCTCTACGGTCGCCCGCTGGAGACGCTGCTGGCCACCTGGGGGATCAGCCTGATGCTGATCCAACTGGTGCGGATGCTGTTTGGCGCGCAGAACGTCGAGGTCGCCAATCCGGCGTGGCTTTCCGGCGGCGTGCAGGTTCTGCCGAATCTTATCCTGCCGTGGAACCGTCTGGCGGTACTGGCCTTTGTGCTGCTGGTGCTGCTCTTCACCTGGTTGACGCTGAACAAAACCCGCCTCGGGATGAACGTGCGGGCGGTGACGCAGAACCGCGCGATGGCGGCCTGCTGCGGCGTCCCTACCGGCCGGGTCGATATGCTGGCGTTTGGTCTCGGCTCCGGTATTGCCGGGCTGGGCGGCGTTGCGCTATCGCAGCTCGGCAACGTCGGGCCAGAGCTGGGCCAGGGCTACATTATCGACTCCTTCCTCGTGGTGGTGCTCGGCGGCGTCGGTCAACTGGCCGGCAGCGTGGCGGCGGCGTTTGGTCTTGGCATCTTTAACAAAATCCTTGAGCCGCAAATGGGGGCCGTGCTGGGCAAAATCCTGATACTGGTACTGATTATCCTGTTTATCCAGAAACGTCCTCAGGGACTGTTCGCCCTCAAAGGGAGGGTTATTGACTGATGAGCCAACCTGTTACCTTAACGCTGGCGCGCAAAGCGCCGCGCCCGCTGCGGTGGATCGGCATTCTGCTGCTGTTGGGCCTGCTGAGTATGCCGTTTCTGGCGCTGCTGCCTGCTACGCATCCGCTGGCGGTTTCCGCCTGGCTGCTGACGCTGACCGGTAAGATCCTCTGCTACGCTATTGTCGCTGTCGCGCTGGATTTAGTCTGGGGCTATGCCGGGATGCTCTCGCTTGGCCATGGGATCTTTTTTGCCCTCGGCGGCTACGCCATGGGCATGTATCTGATGCGCCAGGCGGCGGGCGACGGACTACCGGCCTTTATGTCGTTTTTATCGTGGAGCGAGCTGCCGTGGTTCTGGTGGGGCACCCAGCATTTTGCCTGGGCGATGCTGCTGGTGGTGCTGGTGCCCGGTCTGCTGGCGCTGGTGTTTGGCTGGTTTGCCTTTCGCTCGAAAATCAAAGGCGTCTATTTTTCGATCATGACCCAGGCGCTGACCTACGCCGGAATGCTGCTTTTTTTCCGCAACGAAACCGGCTTTGGCGGTAATAACGGCTTTACCGGCTTTACCACGCTGCTCGGTTTCCCCGTCACCGCCATTGGTTCCCGGGCGGCGCTGTTTATGGCGACGGTGCTGCTGCTGTTGCTCACTCTGTGGATTGGCTATTTGCTGGCGCAAAGCAAATTTGGCCGCGTGCTGACGGCGGTGCGCGATGCTGAAAACCGCCTGATGTTCTGCGGCTACGACCCGCGCGGATTTAAGCTGCTGGTCTGGACGCTTTCTGCCGTGCTGTGCGGCCTGGCAGGGGCGCTGTACGTGCCGCAGGTCGGGATCATCAACCCCAGCGAAATGTCGCCAACCAACTCTATCGAAGCGGCCATCTGGGTGGCGCTGGGCGGTCGTGGAACCCTAATCGGCCCGGTTCTTGGCGCAGGGCTGGTCAACGGCGCGAAGAGCTACTTTACCATGGCGATGCCGGAGTACTGGCAGCTGTTTCTGGGGCTGATTTTTATTATCGTGACGTTGTTTTTACCGCGTGGCGTTATCGGCCTGCTGCGTAAAGGAGATCGCTGATGCAACCGGATGAAGAGCTCTTTACCCGCCAGCTGCCGACGGACCGTTTTCGTGAGCAGACCGATCCGGTGCTGCAGCTGGAAAAGATTAACGTCAACTTTGACGGTTTTCAGGCGCTGACCGACCTGTCGCTGCAGATTGGCGTCGGCGAACTGCGCTGCGTGATTGGGCCGAACGGCGCCGGTAAAACCACCCTGATGGACGTCATCACTGGCAAAACCCGGCCGCAGAGCGGCAGGGCGCTTTACGATCAGTCGGTAGACTTAACGACCCTCGATCCTATCGCCATTGCCCGGCAGGGGATCGGACGCAAGTTCCAGAAACCGACGGTCTTTGAGGCGCTGACGGTGGCAGAGAATCTCGAACTGGCAATGAAAGGTGATAAATCGGTGTGGGCCAGCCTTCGGGCGCGCCTGACCAGCGAGCAGGCCGACCGAATCAGCGAAACCCTGCGCCTGCTGCGCCTGGAGGGCGAACGCCATCGGCCGGCGGGGCTGCTGTCGCACGGGCAAAAGCAGTTTCTTGAGATCGGCATGCTGCTGGTGCAGGAGCCGCATCTGCTGCTGCTGGACGAGCCCGCAGCCGGGATGACCGATGCAGAAACGGAGTATACGGCCGAGCTGTTCCGCACCCTTGCCGGTCAGCATTCGCTGATGGTGGTTGAGCATGATATGGGCTTTGTCGAGACCATCGCCGACCGGGTGACGGTGCTGCATCAGGGACAGGTGCTGGCGGAAGGATCGCTGCGCGAGGTGCAGGCTAACGAACAGGTGATTGAAGTTTATCTCGGACGCTAAGGAGCGCGGATGCTACAGGTTAATCAACTACATCAATATTATGGCGGCAGCCATATTCTGCGCGGCGTCGATTTTGCCGCGCGTCTGGGGGAGGTCACCTGCCTGCTCGGACGCAACGGGGTGGGGAAAACCACTTTGCTGAAGTGCCTGATGGGGCTGATCCCGGCGCGCAGCGGCGAAGTGCTGTGGCAGGAGAAGAATATCACCCACCGTAAACCGCACCAGCGGGTGCAGTCGGGGATCGCCTACGTGCCGCAGGGGCGGGAGATTTTTCCGCGCCTGACGGTCGAGGAGAATCTGCTGATGGGGCTGTCCCGCTTTCCCGCCCGCGACGCGCGCGCGGTGCCGGAAGAGGTTTTTCAGCTGTTTCCGGTGCTGAAAAGCATGAAGCAGCGGCGCGGAGGCGATCTTTCCGGCGGGCAACAGCAGCAGCTGGCCATTGGCCGCGCGCTGGCCAGCCGCCCGCAGCTGCTGATTCTTGACGAACCGACGGAAGGTATTCAGCCGTCGGTCATCAAGGAGATTGGCGAAGTTATCCGCCAGCTGGCGAATCGCGGTGATATGGCGATCCTGCTGGTCGAGCAGTTCTACGATTTCGCCGCCGGGCTGGCGGACCGCTACCTGGTGATGTCGCGCGGGGCGATTATCCAACAGGGCAGCGGCAGTGATATGGAAGCCGAAGGCGTCCGCGGGATGGTTACCATATAGGCCTTTCCCGGATGGCGGTCTCTCCCCGGCTCGCGCTGCGCTTAGCCGGGCTACAGGTATACAGCCGTCTGCTGGCCCGTAGTCGGGCAAGGCGCTTTGCGCCGCCCCGGAGCTCATCAGAGGCCACATTAGATATGGTTTCCCGGAGGCGATGCAGCGCATCTGTCCGGGCTACCGCATGCAGACGGCGATGGGCCCGTAGCCCGGGCAAGGCGCTTTGCGCCGCCCCCGGGGTTCATCAGCGGCCGAATTGGATAAGGTTTCGCGGAGGCGCACCATCGCTCAGTAGGTTACTTTCGCAG
Source organism: Klebsiella sp. S69 (assembly GCF_016516145.1). Classification (NCBI taxonomy): domain Bacteria; kingdom Pseudomonadati; phylum Pseudomonadota; class Gammaproteobacteria; order Enterobacterales; family Enterobacteriaceae; genus Klebsiella; species Klebsiella sp. S69. The sequence continues at coordinate 87,312 of NZ_JACVUU010000003.1, forward strand.
CAGCCGCTGCAGCCGCGCCTGACGCCAGTTTTTGATCCATTCGCCAAACACAAACAGGCGTAATCCTTTTACCGCCAGCAACGCCCCCCAGATGATCGCCACCCATGCGGACCAGTAGCTGTCCGCGCCGGTCAGCCAGTTCAGCGCCGCCAGCAGGACGCAAACCACGACCGCCACGGTCAGTGAACGGTAAAAACGGCTTTCGCGTTCGACACGCGCTTTGGCTTCCTCAATGCGTAAATCCAGCGATTCGTCATGGCCTTCCGGCGAATCGCCGCTAATCTCGGCGACGTTAACTTCAAAGACTGCCGCAAGCGCGCTAAGGGTCTCCAGACCGGGGCGGTCCCCGTTCTCAATGCGCTGAATGGTCCGCACGCTCACGCCCGCCAGCTCGGCGAGCTGCTCCTGGGACCAGGCGCGCTGTAAACGTAATTGTTTAACCTGATTGCTACTGTTCATCGTGACTCTCTCCGGGTGAAAAACCTGAGATGGAGTATTGTTGAGCGGGCTGTCGGCAACCACGATCGAAACCCGACAGGGGGGCGACAGCAACCTGACAGCCGCACGGCGCCTGGGCTCAGGCGCGGGCGACCGCACTACCGTTCCACGCGCGTACGTTCATCCCACGGAAAATCATCAGCCAGGCGGCAATAATAGCGAGCATCAATATTGCAAACAGCGACCAGTGCGGCAGATGGGTCAGAATCGTCCCGGTCAGCATCGGGTTAAAAGCCGCTCCCAGCCAGCCCAGCGACTGGGCGGAAAAGTAGCTGGCCTTCATGCCCGGCGGAGCAATGTTATCGATCAGCATATATTCACCCGGCGCGTAGATCACTTCACCGAGCGTAAAGACGGCGGCAGAGAGGCCCCACAGCAGCAGGCTATTATCGGAAATAACAAAACCGCCCAGTCCGAGTACAAAACAGACCGTACCAAAGGTCATCAGCGGGCGAATATTACGCGCGGTGAGGCGACGGCCGACCGCGTACTGCAGCGCCACCACGACGGCGGCGTTGACCGGCAGTACCACGGCAACCACTTTTTCAGCAAAATCGCTGTCCGCTACCACCAGCACATACTGGGAAATACAGGAAGCGAAAGAGCCGCCGACGAATGACGCCAGCAGGCCGGAGAGCGTAAACCACAGTAGCGCACGATCGCGCAGCAGCACCGAAGGCGACCACTGGACCGCATTATCCTCAGCAATCGCGGCGCTGGTGCGCTGGACAAACAGCTGAATAAACACCAGCGGCAGCGCGGCGCAGCCCGCTGCCAGCCAGAACGGCAGGTTAATGCTGTACATCACCAGCAGAGTGCCGATCGGCGGTCCAACGGTCCAGCCAATATTAAGAAAGGTGTAGTTAAGGGAAAAAATCTGCGCCTTCTTTTCCGGCGACAGCACGTCGGCGAACCACGCTTTCAGGACGGTGGAGAATACCGAGTAGGCGCAGTTAATCAGCGCGAAGAAAAACACTACCAGCGCGACGCTATTGACCAGCGGAATAGCGATGAAACCGCCAATAAACGCCAGCACGGCGAGAGTCATATAGCGCTTTTTATCGAACTTATCGGCGAGAATGCCAAACCCCATGCTGAACAGTACCCCGACGATCAGCGCGCTCGACAGCGCATAGCCGATTTTATCCACTTCCAGCTGGTACTGCCGGGTGAGGTAGATCGTCATAAAAGGTAACGTTGCGCCTCGGCCAATCGTTAACAGCAACGACGAAGCCAGCAGCGCCGCCGTTGAGCGCCTGAGTGTCGGTATCATTTTTTCCTTGCCTGAAGTGATGTTATTTTTGTTGTCCCGATCACAAATAGCATGCTAACCGACGCTTGTATAGTTCCCATCGGGGATGAAAAGCACGCCAGCGACCTACCGAAAATAATGATCTAGGCGGCGGACGAATTATTCTGTAGTTTGATTTTGTTCACAAAAAATCCAATAACAACCGAGGCAGGGTATGACGCGAAAAGACGGGCTGCTGGCATTGCTGGTGGTGGTGGTATGGGGGCTGAATTTCGTGGTGATCAAGGTGGGGCTGCATAATATGCCGCCGCTGATGCTCGCCGGACTGCGTTTTTTGCTGGTGGCTTTCCCGGCGCTGCTCTTCGTCGCGCGGCCAAAAATTCCGCTCACTCTGCTGCTGGGCTACGGTCTGACTATTAGCTTTGGCCAGTTTGCGTTTCTGTTCTGCGCGATTAGCCTCGGTATGCCTGCCGGCCTGGCCTCGCTGGTGCTGCAGGCGCAGGCCTTTTTTACCATTATTCTTGGCGCGTTTATCTTCGGCGAGCGTTTGCAGGCGAAACAGCTGGCAGGTATCGCACTGGCGATTTTCGGCGTCCTGGTGCTGGTCGAGGCCAGCCTCGGCGGACAGCATGTTCCGCTGGTGGGCTTTATGCTGACCCTGGCGGCGGCGCTGAGCTGGGCCTGCGGCAACATCTTCAATAAAAAAATCATGTCCCATGCGAGCCGGCCGCCGATTATGTCTTTAGTCGTGTGGAGCGCGCTGATTCCGGTGCTGCCTTTTATGCTGGCCTCCTGGCTTCTCGATGGTCCGCAGATCATGGCGGCAAGCCTGCTGCATATCGATGGGGTAACGATTCTGTCGCTACTGTATCTGGCGTTTGTTGCGACGATTGTCGGCTATGGGATCTGGGGTTCGCTGCTCGGTCGCTATGAGACCTGGCGCGTAGCGCCGCTGTCGCTGCTGGTGCCGGTGGTGGGAATGGCCAGCGCCGCCTTGCTGCTCGGCGAAACGCTGAATAGCCTGCAAATGCTGGGGGCCGTGCTCATTATGGCCGGGCTATATATCAACGTTTTCGGCCTGCGGATCGTGCGTCCTGGAATGGCGAGAGGATAAAAAAAAGCCCCGGTGACGGGGCTAAAGGGATTTTACAGGCCTTGCTGGTTGTAATAGGGTACGCCCAGTTCATCTGATTTATCACTGCCCGAGGCCATGTGATTGAAATCAAAAGGCGAATCATTATGCTCGGAAGGAATAATCATCGCATCCCGGTTGTTGTGGCGAACCGGAGTGGTGGTCTGCTCCGCATAACTCTGGCTGGAGACCAGCGCCAATAGCACGATGGCGGCGGAAGCGAATAGTTTCATGATTTCCTCAATACGTCTTTTTTGCAGGCGGTTAACAACAGTTGTTCAACGGGAGCAGGTAGCGCGACTCGCCCGGCACGTTAGTAATACGATACTGGTGCGGCGGAACATCGAAATAGTTTTTGAAAGTCCGCGTCAGCGTTTGCTGCGACTCAAAGCCATAGCGCTCGGCCAGGTATAAGATAGGCTCGTTGCTCTGCTTCAGCTTCTGCGCAATCTCGGTCAGCTTACGGCTGCGGATATATTGTCCCAGCGAGTGACCGGTCTCTTTCTTGAACATTCTTTGCAGGTGCCACTTGGAGTAACCTGAGCGCTCTGAAACCTTCTCCAGCGACAGGGGCGATTCCAGGTTATCCTCGATCCACGACAAAATACTATGGATAGTGATGGCGTCGTTATTGCGTCTGGACATCATCTTACCTCTTCTTATTACGACAGAACTTTTTTGAGCAGGCACTCAAGAGTGGCCACTTCATCCGTCGACAGATTTTTTGTTAGTTCCTGGTGCAATTTCTGACCCACAACCTGATGACACTGCTCACAAAGGGCTGCGCCGTCTGGCGTTAGCTGCACCAGTACGCCACGCTTGTCAGTCGGGTTGGGTAACCGTTCAATCCAGCCTTTACAGACCAGGCGGTCAAGCATGCGCGTCATGGCGCCCGGATCGACGGAAAGGACGGTTTTCAGCTCAACGGGGGTAATACACACTTCGCAACGAATGGAACAGAGCACCCGAAACTGGGTGGACGTAATATCCATCGGTGAGAGGTAGTCGTTGAGCAGGCGATCTTTTTTCTGGTTAACCATCTGGATCAAGCGTCCGAGGGGGATCATTTCGTTAAACAGGTCGCTTGTACTTTTCACGATGGTTGCCCAGGCAATGACTTAGTTGCGGGAGATATTATTGCCTAGGCAAATATAAGTCAACCTGATGAATAAGCCGATGCCACGATTTGCTAAAACGGATAGTTGTGATGCAGGTCACTCTATTTGGCGTGGTTGTCTTATGATTTATTGCATGATGGATACATTCTGCCGGGAACTCGCGCTACTCTGACAACCAACGCTATACTCGGCGCGCGTCATTTTTTGATAATCCAATATTTACAGGACTTTAACTCACTATGATGGATCTTTTTAAAGCGATAGGCCTGGGACTGGTTGTGATCCTACCGCTGGCAAACCCGCTGACTACCGTGGCGCTGTTCCTTGGCCTGGCCGGAAACATGAATAACGCCGAGCGTAACCGGCAGTCGCTGATGGCCTCGGTCTACGTGTTCGCCATCCTGATGGTCGCGTGGTACGCCGGGCAGGTGGTGATGAACACCTTTGGCATATCGATTCCCGGACTGCGTATCGCCGGGGGGCTGATTGTCGCCTTTATCGGCTTCCGGATGCTGTTTCCGCAGCAAAAGGCCCATGATTCGATGGAAGCTAAGCTCAAATCGGAAGAGCTCGAAGATGAACCGACGGCCAATATTGCCTTCGTTCCCCTGGCGATGCCGAGCACCGCAGGGCCGGGGACGATCGCGATGATTATCAGCTCGGCGTCGACGGTAAAGCACGGAGCAAACTTCCCGGAGTGGGTTGTGCTGGCGGCGCCGCCGATTACTTTTGCGCTGGTCGGCATTATTCTGTGGGGCTGCCTGCGCAGCTCCGGAGCGATTATGCGTCTGGTCGGGAAGGGCGGTATCGAGGCGATTTCCCGCCTGATGGGCTTCCTGCTGGTCTGTATGGGCGTGCAATTCATCATCAACGGCGTGCTGGAGATTATTTCGACCTATCACGCCTGACGACTTTGCGTCGACAGGAAAAATAAAAAAGCCTGCCGTTTTGCAACCGGCAGGCTTTTTTTAGTCGAACGATCAGGAGTGATGCGGCTGATGGTCGTCCAGCGAGATCGGCCAGCGGCGGAAAATCATCACCGCCCACATTAACGCGACGACGGCCGGGATCGCGCCGACATAGCCAATCGACGCCATCGACAGATGGGTACTGACCTGACTGCCCACCAGCGCGCCAGCGCCGATGCCGATATTAAAGATCCCCGAAAACAGCGACATCGCCACGTCGGTTGCATCCGGCGCCAGCGCCAGCACTTTAACCTGCATACCAAGCCCGATAATCATGATCGCCACGCCCCAGAAGACGCTCAGCAGCATCAGGTGGTTAGCGTTGTGCGAGGCGGGCAGCAGCAGTAGCAGACACGCCAGCAGCAGGCCAATCGCCGCATTGATTAATCCGGAAGCATGCAGGTTGCCGAGCTTACCAAACAGAATGCTGCCGACGATACCCGCGCCGCCCAGCGTCAGCAGCAGCACGGTCGCGAAGTTGCCGCTCAGGCCGGCGACCGTCTGAACGAACGGTTCAATATAGCTATAGGCGGTATAGTGCGCGGTCACCACAATCACCGTCAGTAAATAAATACTCAGCAGCGCAGGGCGGCGGAACAGCACCGGTAGGCTTTTCAGCGAACCTGAATGCTCGCTCGGCAGCCTGGGCAGCAGCTTGATCAGGCATACCATGGTGATCAGCGCTCCCAGGCCAATAACCAGGAAGGTGGTGCGCCAGCCAAAGTACTGCCCGACGATACGGCCGATCGGGATACCGAAAACCATCGCCAACGCGGTACCGGTAGCAATCAGGCTCAGCGCCTGCGCCCGTTTACCGGCTGGCGCCATACGAATCGCCAGCGCTGAAGTAATCGACCAGAATACCGCGTGGGCAAAAGCGATACCGATACGGCTGATCACCAGCACGTTAAAGTTCCATGCCAGGAACGACAGCACGTGGCTGGCGATAAACAGAATAAACAGGCCAACCAGCAGACGACGGCGCTCCATCTTGCTGGTCAACAGCATAAAGGGCAGCGACATCAGCGCGACGACCCAGGCGTAGATCGTCAGCATAATCCCCACCTGCGCCGTTTCCATGCCGAAGCTGTCAGCAATGTCCGACAGCAGGCCAACGGGCGCAAATTCGGTGGTATTAAAAATAAATGCCGCAATCGCAAGCGTGACTACGCGCAGCCACGCGACCTTGCGTGAAACCGTATTTGTCATCATAAGTTCAGGGCTGGTTACAAAGAGGAAAGAAGTGGCACGATCTTAAAACGATCGCTGCCTAAAACACAACCATTTTGTGATCTGAGTCTCATTTTTGTTTGAAGGAAATACCTGAACCTAACGGATTAATTTTCTTATAAAAGGTGTGCAATTATCCCGTTTATGTCATGTTATCGATAAGTAAAGAAGATGAAGGGACCGAACGATGCAGGAAATTAATTTTTATCTGGTCGATGCGTTCAGCGACCATAGCTTTGGCGGCAACGCAGCGGCGGTTTGCCCGCTCACCGAATGGCTGCCGGACGAAACGTTGCTGAAAATGGCGCAACAGCATAATCAGTCGGAGACGGCGTTTTTCGTCCGCACCGATGAAGGATACGAGCTGCGCTGGTTTACCACGCTGGATGAGATCAACCTTTGCGGCCATGCGACGCTGGCGGCATCGCACGTGATTTTTGAATATTTCGATCACCCGTCATCAACGATTGTCTTTAGCACCCGTTTTGTTGGCGAGCTTCGCGTCACGCGCAGCGGCGACTGGCTGACCCTGGATTTCCCGGCCTGGGCGACGACCGCCGTTGAGCAGCCGCCTGCGGAACTGCTGGCCGGGCTCGGACTGCGCGAAGCGCAGGAGATACGCGTGGCGCGCGATTATCTGGTGATTCTGGCCAACCGCCAGCAGGTGGAAGCCGTGCGCCCGGATATGCAGAGACTCCAGCGCCTCGGTAAAATGATCTGTATCAGCGCGGCGGATGAAGAGTATGACTTTGTCAGCCGTTTCTTCTGCCCGGGCGAGGCGGTGGCGGAAGATCCGGTGACCGGTTCGACCCACAGCATGCTGATTCCCTACTGGGGCGAAAAGCTCGGCAAAACGGAGATGCAGGCGCGGCAGGTTTCGGCCCGCGGCGGCGATCTGCGCTGCCAGTGGCGGGGCGAGCGGGTTCTGATCGGCGGTCAGGCGACTACCTATTTAATCGGCACGATTACGCTGCGTTAAGGAGGCCGGGTGACGGAAATCCCTTTTTATCTGGTGGCGGCTTTCAGCGACCAGCCTTTTGCCGGCAATCCGGCGGCGGTATGCCTGCTTAAAGAGTGGCTGCCGGATGCGCTGCTGCTCAACATGGCGCAGCAGCACAACCAGTCGGAAACCGCGTTCGTGGTGCCAGAAAGCGATGGTTTTGCGCTTCGCTGGTTTACCACCCGCAACGAGGTCAATCTCTGCGGCCACGCTACGCTTGCCAGCGCGCATGTGATATTTCATCACCTGGATTATCCTGACGCGGTCATTCACTTCGCGACCGCTTCCGGTCGCCTGACCGTGAGCCGTGAAGGCGAGTGGCTGACGCTGGATTTCCCGGCGGGAGAAACGCAGGATGGTGAGCCGCCCGCCGCGATGCTCTCCGCGCTGGGTATTGATAGCTATCTGCACGCGCGTAAGGGACGCGCATGGCTTATCGAGCTGGCCTCTCGCGACCTGCTAGAAGCCCTGCGGCCGAATATTACCGCGATGATCCCGGGTGAGCATAAAGTTACCGTTACCGCCGCAGGCAGTGGCGAATATGACTTCGTCAGCCGCTTTTTCTCCCCGGGAGAAGCGGTGTGGGAAGATCCGGTAACCGGTTCTGCGCATACCATGTTGATCCCCTACTGGCGTGCGAAGCTGGGCAAAACCCAGATGCTGGCGCGGCAGGTTTCCGCGCGCGGCGGTGATATTCGCTGCGAGCTAAAGGGCGAGCGGGTATTAATGAGCGGCCAGGCGGTAACCTATTTAAATGGCGTAATCACGCTACGTGAAATAACGTCAGGCGAGTAAGCAAAATAAAAAGGGATCGGCAATAAACCTGCCGATCCCTTATCCATCCCCGCGTGTTGGGCAAACGTCTCCTGCGTACTCCACGAAAAACCAGAGCCACTATCGGGTCAGACCAGAACAGATTGAAGAGAAAACTACATCGGGAATATCACAATCGCGCCGACGCACAGTGCCAGAATCCGTATTAAGTACATCGGCACCGAGAATATCCAGAATTCCGGTAATTTATATTTTCCCATTCCCAGAATCATTGCCGGCATACCGTCAATCGGCATATAGCCACCGTTCCAGCCAGAAATGACCACCGCAATTGCGGCTGCGGTAGGGTTGAGGCCGAGGCTGGTACAGGCGGCGATCGCGATCGGCGCGAAGATATACACCGAGCCCATGTTCGACCCGGTAAAGGTTGAGCAGGTGCTGGTCAGTAGCGCAAAGATAAAAATAAACACGAAGGGCGATACGTTTGCGCCGAGCACGCCTGCCACCGCATCGCCGACCATTGCCGTGAAGCCCGTGCCTGCCAGCGCATCGGCAACGCCGATCACCCCGGCCATCATCAGGATAACCGGCGCGCCCATATGATCGCGAACCTCTTTGAAGTCGACGACATTAATCATCATCACGAAGGCGGCGGCGAGACCCGGTACGACATAGGCGATATTGCCTAACTGGTTCATCAGCATCATACCCACGACGCTGAACGCAAAGGCGCCAACGGTGCAATACTCTTTCCACGCGGGCAGCACCACGGCTTCCTCTTCGCGTACCGCCATCGCTTCCTCGGAGGCATCGGCGATCGGGTGATCGGGTAAAAAGCGATACGCAACCAGGCACCAGGCCAAAAAGGCCAGCGACATCACCAGATTGACCAGAGCAAATTTCACCATTGAAATCTCCTCGTTGAAACCGGCGGTTTGCAGTACCGTGGCGGTGACGCCAAACAGCAGCGCGACGTTAACCGGGAACAGAGGATGATTGGTGGCGAATCCCAGCGGCATCATCAGCTTTGAGGTCGGCAGCTTCTTGCTGTAGGGGATGGTCGAAACCAGTGACAGAATCAGCACGTAGTATCCGGTTGAACCGGTACCCGCCAGGCTGGCGCCAATCATGACAATCACCAGTAGCAGGGCGTAGCTTTTATAGCTGCCTTTATTTACCAGATTAACCATCGCCGATTTTACGTTACCTATCAGCCGCGTTTTCTGCAGCGCCGCCATCACCACCATGAATCCGGCGATCATAATGACGCTTGAGTTAACAAACCCGGCAAAGGCCTGCTGAACGTTGGAGAGCCCTGTCACAACCAATAGCAGACAGGCGAGCAGCGGCGGTGCGCCAAACGCCATTTTGTCTGACATAATAAGAACTATCATTAGCACCAGAATGCCCAGCGCCAGAATCATTTCCATTGTCATTGTTATTTCTCCTTCTTATTTACCCTTCCAGCATGTCGCTCGGCACTTTAAATACGGCTTTGCGTACCGTTGACGGCACGTCTACCGCGCACAGCGCCTGATGGGGTTCGCCGGGCAGAAATATCGCAAAATCACCGGGATACAGGGTGATGGATACCGGCAACGGGCAATCGTGGGCGATAAACAGATCCGGTTTGCGCTCTTCATCGCTATCCTGCGCGACGCAGAGCATTCCGGCGTTAATCACCTCGCAGCCCGCCAGCATCACCTGAATATCGGCCCACTGATGGTGATATTCGGTGTGCCGCTGGGCGGCCGGTTGGGTATGCGCTTCGCCGATATTGCAATACCAGCGACAGTTTTCCGGCTGCCAGCGGCCGTCCGGTCTGCCGCTCAGCGCCGCTAGCGTGGCTTGCGGAAGGGAGAGGATCTGCCGCAGCGCCGGGGGAAGCCCTGCCAGCGGCAGGGCGTTAAGGTTGCCGACGATCATCGTGCGGACTCCTTCACCCACTCGGGCGAAACGTGCACGTATTTAATCGCCTGGCGGAACCAGGTGTAGGCAATGTGCAGCGTGCCGTCCGCCCCTTGTTTGATACTCGGGTAGGAGAACTCGCGATTGCGCTTATCCAGCGAGTTATTGGTCATGCAGTAGCCGTCGCCTTCATCGAGGTTGCGCTGCCATGGCCAGGTTTTACCGCCGTCGGCGGAGATGGCTACGGTCATCGGCGCGCGCGGCGCTCCCCAGAAGGCCGAACGCCCGCTGGTCACTTCCGGCTCTTTGCGGCTGTTATCGCCATCGTCGATTTCGTCGTAAAGCGATGCCCGGCGTTCCCGCGCGCCGGCGGCGCTCATGTGGTTAAAGACCAGCGCCAGTTCGCCGCTGGCGAGGGTGGTCACCTGAATAGATGAGTTGTTATTGGGCAGTTCAGTCGGTTCCGGCACTGACCAGCTTTCGCCGTTATCGACGGACTGACTGTAGTAGATATTGTCGGCCCAACGGCTGCGGAACAGCGCAACCAGCGTGCCGCCCGGCAGCGTGGTGATGTTCATATGTACGCAGCCCAGGCTTTGCGGGACTTCGACGTCGCGCCAGGTTTTGCCGCAATCGGAGGAGATTTTGACGGCGCTGATATCGTCGTTGCCAACCCATTTTTCACCCGGTTGAGTGCGGCAGTAGAAGACCGGCAGCAGCCAGTTGCCGTTGTCGAGGACGGTGATCGGCTGGCGAATAAAGGTGCCGGGCTTATCGAGCAGGGTGGCAATCTCGCCCCAGGTTTGACCCAGATCCGTTGACTGGCGATAGCGCACGATGGCGGTATCCTGGTTGCCGGAGATCTGCGCGGTCCACAGCAGCCATAGCACGTTATCCGGCGCCAGAAAAAGCACCGGGTTTTGCTCGGAACGGCTGGCGTCATCAGACAATTTGACCGCATCGCTCCACTGGCGGCTCCCGGGCAGCAGACGCGATCCCCAAACGGAGATGTCGGCAACGCCTTCCTGGGTACCGCCGAACCAGACGCACATCAGGGAGCCGTCCGGCAGCGGCAGCAGGTTTGCCGCATGGTTTTGCGGGCAGGATGACGGTAACATCGCGGTTTCGACCCGCGCATCCTGTTCATGCTGATTAATGATTCCGTCACGAATTGCGGTTACAGACATATTCATACTCCGTTATTTTCAGTAGGGTTTTATTTGTTTAGCTGTAATGAGTCGTAAGCTTCTGCGGGCTGCGAAGTCTTAATGATTTTTTTATTACGAATAATATTGAGCGTTTCCACCGCCAGCGAAAAGAAAATGGCAAAATAGAGATAACCTTTTGCAATGTGTATCTCCAGACTATCCGCGACCAGTAATATCCCCACCAGCAACAGAAAGGTTAAAGCGAGCATTTTCATCGTTGGCGTGTTATTGACAAAATCGCCGATGGTTTTTGCCGCGAACATCATAATGCCAACAGCAATAATGACTGCCGTAATCATAATGAAAATATGTTGTGACAAACCGACTGCGGTAATAACTGAATCCAGGCTAAAGACAATATCCAGCAGCATAATCTGGACAACCGCGCCCGCCAGCGAAAGCTGACGCTGGCCGCCGCCGTGCGACTCTTCTTCCAGCTGCAGTTCACCGCGTATCTCCTGCAGTGACTTGTAAATAAGGAAACAACCACCGACAAATAAAATGATGGTGCGCACCGATACGACAAAATGCGCAATAGTAAACAGCGGCACCGTTATATGCGCCAGCCAGGCAATAGATACCAGCAATAGCACGCGCATAACCATTGCGCCGCTTAATCCCAACTTACGCGCAACATTTTGTTGGTGCGGTGGAAGTTTGGCCACTACCAGCGAGAGAAAGATAATATTATCGACCCCGAGAATTATCTCCAGAAAGGTGAGCGTTACCAGCGTCAACCATATTTCAGGGTCAAGCATCCATATAAACATTGAAACATCCCTTACGCTACGTAAGACGTTATATATAAAATATCAAATATTGCCGGCACTGATTTTTTGTTTACACCAGTGCCGGAAATTTAATTAACTATTTCCGCTATCGTCAGGAAATATATTTGGCAATAATATGATTAATTTCCGCGCACTGCGCCGAGGTGAAGCTCACCGCGTAGCGACTGTCGCCAACATTGTGGCCCATCAGCTGCAGCGCTTTTTTTACCGCCGCCGGCGAGAACGCCACTTTATAAAGATCGGTGCGCAGACCGGTGACGCTCTCCTGAGCCTGGCGGGAGCCCTCAACATTGCCCGCTTTAAAATTTGCCCAGATGGCGTTGATCTCTTTTGGCGCGACGTTTGCCAGCCCGGAAATACAGGCGGAGCAGCCCTCAACAAAACCCTGGTGTATCAACGAATCAGGGCCGTTCAGCACGTCAAAATCGGCGATATCCCGGACCGCATCGAGGAAACCCTTCAGGCTTTCGTAGCTGCCGGCGCTGTCTTTGACGCCGATAATGTTCGGATGCTGCGCCAGCGCGCGCGCGGTTTGCGGTTCAATGGTGTTGCCGGTGCGCGCCGGGATGTTGTAGAGAAATACCGGTACGCTCAGGGCGTTAGCAATGGCGGTATAGTGGGCGATCAGCTCATCCTGCTTTAGCGGCACAAACCAGGGGGTAATCACGGAGACCGCGTCAACGCCCAGTTGTTCGATCTGTTGACCCAGGCGGATCGTTTCGCGAGTTGACACTTCGCCAATATGCGCTACCACCGGCGCCCGACCGGCAACTTCATCCACGCAGGCTTTAGCGACGGCGATTTTTTCCGCTTCATTCAGCACAAAGAATTCGCCGTTGGTACCGCCGCAAAAAATACCGTTGCCCGCGGCGAGCTGGCGCTGCACCTGCTGCCTTAGCGCCGGGATATTCACGGCTCCCTCTGCGGTAAAAGGCGTGACGATGGCGGTCAGAACGCCGGTAATTGAATTGCTCATTTCATCTCTTCCCTGGTTTTATTGTGCGGGGAACAGGGTGCGGTAAACCGCCTCAACCTGATCCTGGTTAACGCTGCATGGCGCATTATTCAGTAAACGCTTGACGTTCAGCGCCGCTTCGCTCAGTTCGCTGATGCTCTCTGGCGGTACGCCCAGCGCGGCAAGGTTATCGGGCAGCTGCAGGCGTTTCACCAGCGCGGCGAGCCAGGCGACCAGCGCATGGGATTTCTCTTCTTCGCTAAGCGTCAGGTCGGCTTCAGGGAGCAGATCCCAGACCTGGGCAAATTTCGCCACCGCGTGTGGGCGCACCACCTTCATACAAGGCGCCAGCAAAATGGCGTTAGCCACGCCGTGCGGCAGGTGATATTTGCCGCCTAACGGATAGGAAAGGGCATGAACCAGATGAGTGCCCGCATGGTTAATAGCCACACCGCCATAATAAGAGGCCCACAGCATCTCCAGCTTCGCCGCCAGATTGTGCGGCTCGCTCACCGATAGCTCGATGTTGCGCACCAGCTTGCGCAGGCCAATCAGCGCCGCGTTATCGCTAACCGGATTGGCAACGGTCGAAGTAAAGCACTCAATAAGATGACACAGCGCGTCAATGCCGGTAGAGGAGGCGATATGCGCGGGCATGCTGGTGGTTAATTCCGGCAGCAGGGCAACATAATCCGGCAGCAGAACCGGGGAGATAATCCCCACTTTCGTATTCTGTTCCGGGATTGCCAGGATCGCGTTCGGCGTGGCTTCGGAACCGGTGCCGGCAGTGGCGGGAATTAATAACGAGGTCACCTTTTGCTGCGGTTTTTCGCCGGCCAGCAGCGCCTCAAGCCCCGGCGAGTCGGGATGCAGCAGAACCGAGAGCAGCTTGGCCACATCCAGAACGCTACCGCCGCCAATCCCGACAATTAGCTCCGGCTGGTTAGCGCTGACGAGGCGCAGAATTTGCGTCATATCATGCTGGCTTGGCTCTGCGGGTACGGAATCAACGATCTGAACCTGACGCCCTTCGTCTTCCAGAAGCGTACGGATCTGCCGTGCGGCATCGAGTTTGCCAACGTTGGCATCGGTGACCAGCAAAATGCGCTGTTTGCCGGTCAGCAGCGGTAGCAGGGCGTTAAACGCGCCCGCGCCGCTAATCAGGGTGCTGTTAATGGTTGCCACTTCTTTCTCCTGTCTCATGGATGATTAAACTTAATCATCTATTGTTCGGGTCACTCACATTGTGGGATGAAGTTATAATTTATAGCGAGATTTAATAACTTGAGCTTGCTCACATTTAATCAATTGTGATTGAATATAATCACTATCAATTTCGAACAGCTTGAAAAGGGAACATGATGGGCAGCGGCGATAACAAGGTGCTGGTTCTGGCGGATGACTTTACCGGCGCAAATGACGCGGGAGTCAGCCTGGCGGAGACGGGGATGCGGGCGGAAGTGGCGTTTAGCGCCAGCTACCAGGGAGAGGCGCAGGCGCTGATCCTCAATAGCGACAGCCGCGCGCAGCCCGCCGCAGAGGCGGCACGGCGCATCACGCATCTTTTACAGGCGGTGTTGCCGCGTTTTCAGCCGCGCTGGACGGTGAAAAAAATCGACTCCACGCTGCGCGGCAATCTCGGCGCCGAGCTGGAAGCAACGATGCACGCGCTGAACTGCGCCGTAGCGGTTCTGGCGCCGGCTTTTCCGGCGGCTGACCGGGTGACGCGCCGGGGGCTGTGCTATGTGCACGGCTCGCCGGTGAATGAAACCGAGTTCGCGACCGACCCGAAAACGCCGGTCAGCAGCGCGGATATCGCCGCCGTGGTCGCCCAACAAAGCGATTTGCTGTGCCGTAGGACAACGGTCCCCGGGCTGGCGGCAGAGCTGGAACAAGCGGTTGAGACGCCGCGGGTGCTGATCGTCGATGCCGAAGAAAACCAGCAGCTGGACGCCATTATCGCCACGGTCGCTCTGTGCGAGCAGCGGGTGCTGCTGGTGGGGTCTGCGGGGCTATGCGACGCCCTGGCGCGTCGGCTGGCGACTATGCCGCACGGCCCGCTGCTGGCGGTGGTCGGTTCAATGAGCGAAATCGCGCAACAGCAGGTTGCCCGTCTTAATGAGCATCCGCGCGTCCGGCGGGTCGACATTGATGTGGCTATGGCCTTTGACGGCGATGCCGCCC
The DNA here is from genome assembly GCF_016516145.1 of Klebsiella sp. S69. Taxonomy (NCBI): domain Bacteria; kingdom Pseudomonadati; phylum Pseudomonadota; class Gammaproteobacteria; order Enterobacterales; family Enterobacteriaceae; genus Klebsiella; species Klebsiella sp. S69. The sequence continues at coordinate 102,330 of NZ_JACVUU010000003.1, forward strand.
TTGATGCCCGGCGTATCGTGGCGGTATTGAGCGAAAATAATCATTGCGTTATCACCACCCGACCCGATAGCGAGGCGCGAAAGGCGGTTGAAGCCTTGTGTCGTCGGCATGGGGTCGATCGCACCGCCCTTGGCGAGCGCATCTGCGCATACCTGGCGCGAGTCAGCGCGCTGGCCATCGCGCAGAGCCAGCCGGGAGCGCTCTATTTATCCGGCGGTGACGTGGCGATCGCCGTGGCGCAGGCGCTGGGCGCCAGCGGATTTCATATTACAGGCCGGGTGGCGCAATGCGTGCCGTTCGGCAATTTTCTGGGTAGTAGCTGGCAGCGGCCGGTAATGACCAAGGCAGGCGGATTCGGAACGGAAACCACCCTGCTGGAGGTTGTGAATTTTATTGAGGAGAAAATGAGTGACTAACATCATTGCGGTAACGATGGGAGACCCGGCAGGCATTGGCCCGGAAATTATTATCAAATCGCTGGTTGAGGGGAAACTCAACGGCGCGCCGGTCGTGGTGGTGGGCTGCGCGCAGACGCTGCGGCGGATCCTGGCGATGGGGATAACCCCGCCCGCCGAGCTGCGTATCATTGATCGTCCGGAACAGGCGCAGTTCAGCGCGGGCACGATTAACGTTATCGACGAACCGCTGGCCGATCCGCAAGGACTACGCGCGGGGGAAGTGCAGGCGCAGGCGGGGGATTTAGCTTACCGCTGCATCAAGCGAGCGACCGAGCTGGCGATGGCGGGTGAGGTGTTTGCGATCGCTACCGCGCCGCTCAATAAAGAAGCGCTGCATCTGGCCGGGCACAACTTCCCGGGACATACCGAAATGCTCGCCCATCTGACGCAAACCAAAGATTTTGCGATGGTGTTATATACCGATAAGCTCAAAGTGATCCATATCTCTACCCACGTGGCGCTGCGAAAATTCCTTGATAATCTGAACCAGCCGCGAGTTGAAACGGTGATCGGCATCGCCGATAGCTTCCTGCGCCGGGTGGGTTTCACTAATCCGCGCATTGCCGTTGCCGGAGTGAACCCTCACGCCGGGGAAAACGGTCTGTTTGGCGATGAAGAGATTCGTATCGTGGGTCCGGCCGTTGAAGCGATGAAGGCCAGAGGGCTCAACGTGACTGGGCCATGCCCGCCGGACACGGTATTTATGCAGTGTCACGAAGGTCTGTTTGATATGGTGGTCGCGATGTATCACGATCAGGGGCATATTCCGCTAAAATTACTTGGATTTTATGATGGGGTAAATATTACCGCCGGACTGCCGTTTATCCGCACTTCCGCAGACCACGGCACGGCGTTTGATATTGCCTGGACAGGTAAAGCTAAGTCTGACAGCATGGCAACCTCTATTGAGCTCGCCATGCAAATCGCACAGGAATAACATGAAGGGATATAACCGGTTAGAGCAGATTATGGATTTTCTGAAGAGCCATAATCTGGTGACAGTGGACCAGCTGGTGGCGGCGACTCACGCCTCGCCGGCGACGATTCGCCGCGACCTGATTAAGCTCGATCAGGAAGGGGTCATCAGCCGTACCCACGGCGGCGTCACGCTCAACCGGTTTATTCCTTCACAGCCCACCACCCAAGAGAAGTCCCAGCGCAGTCTGCAGGAAAAATACGCCATCGCCAGCGCGGCGGCGGCGTTAGTCAAGGCCGGGGACGCCATCGTCCTCGATGCCGGAACCACGATGATCGAACTTGCCCGGCAGATAACCCACTTGCCGCTGCGGGTGATCACCAGCGATCTGCATATCGCCCTGTTTCTCTCGGAATTTAAGCAAATTGAAGTTACCATCATCGGCGGACGCATCGACGACAGCAGCCAGTCCTGCATCGGCGATCACGGACGCCGCCTGCTGCAAAATATCTGGCCCGATCTGGCGTTCGTCAGCTGCAACGGCTGGGATCTGGAGAAGGGCGTAACCTCGCCAACGGAAGAGAAAGCGGCGCTGAAGCGGGATTTAATCGCGAACGCCCGGCGGCGCATTCTGCTGGCGGACAGCTCAAAATACGGCGCCTGGTCGCTGTTTAACATCACCCATCTCGACTCGCTCACCGATATCATCACCGATAATCATCTGCCGGAAGAGACGCGTGAACTGCTGGGGCATATCCATCCCCGGCTGATCATTGCCGACTAGCCGGGAAAGCGGGTTACGGTAGGCGGGCGATATTGGCTTTAATCACTTCCACAGAGCGGCGGAACTTCTCTGCTTCATCATCGGCCAGCTGCAGCTCAATGATCTGCTGTACGCCGCTTTGGGTAAGCACCGCGGGTACGCCTGCCGCCGCGCCGGTGATGCCGTACTCGCCATCCAGAATGCACGATACCGCCAGCGCACGATGGCTGCCGGTGAAAATATGGCGGCAGATTTCGGCGATAGTCCCGGCGACGCCGTATTCGGTGCAGCCTTTACCGGCGTAAATTTCAAATCCCAGCCTGCGCACCTTTTCCGCAATCCGCTCCCGGTCGAAAATTTGACCAGTATGCTTTTGGTACACATCGCCGATGGCGGCGCCGTAAACCGCTGAGTGCGACCAGACCGGAAACTGGGTGTCGCCATGCTCGCCGAGAATAAAGGCGTCGATGCTCTGCGCGCCGATATCCAGCTCCTGAGCCAGCACTCTGCGCAGGCGCGTGGTATCCAGCCAGACGCCGGTACCCAGCACCTGGCTGCGCGGCAGACCTGAAAGCCGCCATACCTGCCAGGTGATGATGTCGCAGGGGTTGGTGGCAATCAAAAAAATACCGTTGAAACCGCCGCTCATCATTTGCGGAATGAGGCTTTTTACAATTGTCGCCGTGTTGGTCAGTTCGTCCAGTCGAGTCTGGCCCGGTTTGAGCGGACCGCCGGAAACGGTGAGCACCGCAATATCAACATCGGCGCAGTCGCTGGCTTCCCGCGAGGAAATCGTCATCATCCCCGGCATGTAGGCCGCCGCATCGCTCAGGTCCTGGGCGTGCGCTTCGGCGCGGGCTTTATTCAGGTCCACGAGGATTAACTCCTCGCAAATATTCTGATTCAACAGGGCATAGGCCGCAGAGGCGCCGACGTTGCCTGCCCCGATAATCATGACCTTGCGCGCTTTGGTATTCATGGTTTGTTCCTGATAAATGTCGTCATGACGCAAAATTACTGCCACTTTAGGGGGAAGCGCAAGCGAGGTGTGAAGCGATAAGTTAATGCTATGGCCGCCTGCGAGACGCTCCGCGCTACAGTATGGTCAAAAAGGAGCTTCTCTATGTACACAATCACCCCAACCCCGCAAAACCACCCGGATCTGATGGCCTTAATTGCCGAACTGGACGCGTATCAGCAGACGCTCTACCCGGCTGAGAGCAACCATTTGATCGACCTGAGCGCGCTACCGGCGGAGTCGGTTATTGCGCTTCTTATTCGCGATACGCAGCGCCAGGCCGTCGGCTGCGGGGCGATCGTGCTCGGCGAAGAGGGGGTTGGCGAGATGAAAAGGGTGTTTATTCACCCGGCCCATCGCGGGCAGCAGCTGGGAGAACGACTGCTGGCCGCGCTGGAGGAAGAGGCGATAAATCGCGAATGCCATACCGTGCGCCTGGAAACGGGCATCCATCAGCACGCCGCCGTTGCGTTATATACGCGCAATGGCTACCAGACCCGTAGCGCCTTTGCGCCGTATCAGCCGGATCCGTTAAGCATCTTTATGGAGAAGATGCTGCTTGCCGATCTTCGTTCAGCAGCGCTATAAACGCGTCGAGCTGACGGGTTTTCGCCCCCCGCCGCCAGACCAGCCAGGTGGTCAGCCAGCGCCACTCTTCCGCCAGCGGCCAGGCAGAAACCTGCTGATGGCCCGGCATGCTCTCCAGCATACTGCGTGGGATCAGCGCCAGACCGGCGCCGGCAATGACGCAGGCCAGCATCCCGTGGTAGGACTCCATTTCATGGATGCGTCCCGGCGTGGCGCGATCGGCATGAAACCAGCTTTCAAAATGGCGGCGGTAGGAGCAGTTGGCGCGAAACGCATAGACGCTGGCGCCATTCACTTCACTGGCGCGCGCAATGGGCGGGTGGCCAAAGGGCGCGACGATCATCATCTCTTCGGGAAATACCGGTAACCCCTCAAGCCCTGGATGCACCAGCGGGCCGTCAACAAACGCCGCGCTCAGGTTTCCCTCCAGGACGCCGTCGATCATGGTGCCGGAAGGGCCGGTGGAGAGGGCCAGATGAATTTTGGGGTAACGTTGATTAAAGTGCGCCAGGGTTGGTGAAATGCGCACGGCGGCGGTACTTTCCAGCGAGCCGAGGGAAAACAGCCCCTGAGGTTCATCTCCGGCGACCACCATTCTCGCCTCATCTACCAGGGCGAGGATCTGCTGGCTATAGCGTAAAAAGCTATGCCCGGCAGGCGACAGGCGCAGACGCTGGTTTTCGCGAATAAACAGCTCTACGCCGAGATCCGCCTCCAGCTGGCGAATGCGCGTGGTCAGGTTCGACGGCACGCGATGCACCTTCTGCGCGGCCAGGGTAATGCTGCCAGTGCTGGCGACGGCGTTAAACATTTCAAGCTGGGTCAGGTCCATGGCATTCTTCTTTTGTGAACAGGTTGCTTAATATTATTCATTTTTAATGAAGGGTAGGGTAAGCCAGAATAAGGTCACTTCGCAATCAACACAGAGAGATTAACGATGAATGTATCTGCCACTCATGCGGTTTCCGTGAACCCGACCACAGGTGAAACCATATCGTCTCTGCCCTGGGCGAGCGAACAAGAAGTTGATTCGGCCGTTGCCCTTGCGGAACAAGCTTATCGTCAGTGGCGCAACGTTAGCGTTGCGGAACGCGCGGCAGCGCTGCGTCATGTCGGTAACGCGATGCGCGCGCGCGGCGAAGCGCTGGCGCAAATGATTAGCCTGGAGATGGGAAAACCGATCGCTCAGGCGCGCGGGGAAGTCGCGAAATCGGCAAATCTCTGCGACTGGTATGCCGAGCATGGACCGGCGATGCTCAAAACCGAAGCGACGCTGGTTGAAGATAATAAAGCGGTCATTGAGTACCGGCCGATGGGCGCTATCCTCGCCATCATGCCGTGGAATTTCCCGGTGTGGCAGGTGCTTCGCGGCGCGGTACCGATTCTGCTGGCGGGCAACAGCTATCTGCTTAAGCATGCGCCAAACGTACTGGGAAGCGCGGCGATGATCGGTGAAATCTTTGCCGCAGCCGGCGTTCCGGCCGGGGTGTTTGGCTGGGTGAATGCCACCAACGATAGCGTTTCGCAGATGATCAACGATTCGCGTATCGCCGCGGTGACCGTTACCGGCAGCGTGCGGGCCGGGAAGGCGATTGGCGCGCAGGCCGGCGCGGCGTTGAAAAAATGCGTCCTGGAGCTGGGCGGTTCGGATCCGTTTATCGTGCTCAACGATGCCGACCTCGACGAGGCGGTGAAAGCGGCGGTGATCGGCCGCTACCAGAACACCGGGCAGGTCTGCGCCGCGGCGAAGCGTTTTATCGTCGAGGCGGGTATTGCCGAGGCCTTTACGCAGAAATTTGTCGCCGCCGTCGCCGCGCTCAAAATGGGCGATCCGCGCGATGAACAGAACTACATCGGGCCGATGGCGCGTTTCGATCTGCGCGATGAGCTGCATGAGCAGGTGCGCGCGACCTTAAAAGAAGGAGCGACCCTGCTGCTGGGCGCGGAAAAAATCGCCGGCGCGGGCAACTACTATGCGCCGACGGTGCTGGGCAACGTCACCGCTGAGATGACCGGCTTCCGCCAGGAGCTGTTTGGCCCGGTGGCGACAATTACCGAAGCTCGCGATGCCGACCACGCGCTGGCGCTGGCGAACGATAGCGAGTTTGGCCTTTCTGCAACGGTATATACCACCAGCGAAGCACAGGCCCAACGCTTTGCCGATGAGCTGGAGTGCGGCGGCGTGTTTATTAACGGCTACTGCGCCAGCGATGCCCGCGTGGCGTTCGGCGGCGTGAAGAAAAGCGGATTTGGCCGCGAGCTCTCCCATTTTGGTCTGCATGAATTCTGCAACGTGCAGACCGTCTGGAGAGATCGCCGCTAGACTGCGGAAAAATCCCCGGGTTGCGGCTAACGCCTGACCCGGGCTACCGATTCGTGCGATTTGCCGGTTTGGTCGCCCTGACAGGCCCCGCTGACGAGCGACCCTTCACCCTGGCGATGCAGGAGCAACAAAGAGGCTGTTTCTTCGCGACAGGTGCGCCTATAATTACCGCCCGAATTTTGATGTTGGCAAGGAGCCGCGCGTGGCGACGGTAATTAATAACGCAATGCTCGATGCCATTCTGGCTGAAGTCAGGCCGCTGATTGGCCGCGGTAGAGTGGCGGACTATATTCCTGCCCTGGCCAGGGTCAGCGGCGATAAGCTCGGCGTGGCAATCTGTACGGTGGACGGTCAGCACTACAGCGCCGGTGACGCCCACGAGCGTTTCTCGATTCAATCTATCTCCAAAGTCCTCAGTCTGGTGGTGGCGATGAACCACTATCAGGAAGAGGAGATCTGGCAGCGGGTGGGTAAAGATCCCTCCGGCCAGCCTTTTAATTCGCTGTTGCAGCTGGAAATTGAGCAAGGCAAACCGCGTAACCCGTTTATTAACGCCGGGGCGCTGGTGGTCTGCGATATGCTGCAAAGCCGTCTTAGCGCGCCCCGTCAGCGGATGCTGGAAATCGTGCGGCGCCTGAGCGGGGTGAGCGATATTGCCTACGATCCGGTGGTCGCCCGCTCGGAGTTCGATCATTCGGCGCGTAATGCCGCCATTGCCTGGCTAATGAAATCCTTCGGCAACTTTCACAACGATGTTGCCACGGTACTGCAAAACTATTTTCACTACTGTTCGCTGGAGATGAGCTGCGTAGAGCTGGCGCGTACCTTTCTGTTCCTTGCCGACCGGGGTATCGCCCCGCATCTTGCGACGCCGGTTATCGCCCCCATTCAGTCGCGGCAGGTCAACGCGCTGATGATGACCAGCGGCATGTACCAGAACGCCGGTGAGTTTGCCTGGCGCGTCGGTTTACCGGCGAAATCCGGCGTCGGCGGCGGGATTGTGGCCATCGTTCCGCAGGAGATGGCGATTGCGGTCTGGAGCCCCGAGCTCGATGACGCCGGGAACTCGCTGGCCGGGATCGCTTTACTGGAAAAACTGACGCAAAAACTGGGGAGGTCGGTATTCTGATGGTGCCCATAGAAAACCTGTTTGCCCGCCTGCAGCGTTCCACTTTTCGCTCCCGCTTTCGCCTCGGCGCAAAGGAACGGCAGTATTGCTATGATAAGGGGGCGGAAGTTATCGACCAGCACGCGGCTGATTTTATCGCCAGGCGCCTGGCTCCGGCGCAAATTCCTAACGATGGCAAACAGACTCCGATGCGCGGACACCCGGTATTCATCGCCCAGCACGCCACCGCGACCTGCTGTCGCGGCTGCCTGGAAAAGTGGCACGCTATCCCTCGGGGGCGGGGCCTCAGCGAGGCAGAACAGCGCTACGTGGTGCAGGTGATTCACCACTGGCTGGTGATCCAGATGAACTCGCCGGACCGCGGCAGAGCGTAATTCATCGGGCGTCGGTATATGCCTGATAATTATTCTCATGATATGATGAACCGCTAACTAATTATTAACATAATAATTGCCTGAAACAATTAGACGGATAATCATGAATGTCTCCACTGTCGATTCGGTCATTCACGCTGTTTCGTGAGGAACAACCCGTGCGTGATGCGCTGGTGTTGTTCACTTTAACGCTACTCCTGCATTTCTTTGGCGCGATGCTGCGTCTGGTACAAGAACTGTCGTTTTTCTGGCCGCTGAATGCGGTAATGGCGGGGATTTTTGCGCGTTATATCTGGCTAAATCGCAGTTATTTTTACGCCATCTGTTTTGCCGCCATGCTGGTATATGACGGTTTAACCTCGCGCTGGGGGATGGGCTTCGCCTCCTTCCTGATCAACTTCTCCAATCTCGTTTTTATTGTCACTCTGGCGCAGCTCATTTTATGGGACAAGCGCCGGACGGACTCGATGCCGGGACCGATTAATGCGCTTAGCCTGTTTTGCTACTGCCTGCTGGCAGCGCTGCTCTGCGCCGCCGTGGGCGCGCTGGGGTCGGTAGATGTCGAGCGCGCAACGTTTATCCCACAGCTGGCGGACTGGTTTAGCGAACAGTTCTCAACCGCCGTGCTGATCCTGCCGTTTATCTTGACCCTCACGCTCCCTTCGGCGTTCGGGCGTTTTCGCCTGCGCCAGCTGCTGCCGGCGATTGCGCTGGTGCTGTCGATTGTGCTCGGCGTAGCGGTTGGCGGCGCCGGGAGCATCACCTTCCCGTTACCGGCGCTGATCTGGTGCGCTATTCGCTACCCGCTGCCGCTGACCTGTCTGCTGACCTTTATTACCGGCATTAGCGAAATTCTGCTGGTGGCGAACTCGCTTATCCACCTTTCGCCCGATAGCCGGATGCAGCCGTGGCAGCTGTTTTCGACGCGTCTGGGGATCGCTGCGATGCTGATAAGCCCCGTTATCGTCGCTTCCAGCGTTGAGGCGATTAATAATCTGGTCAAACAGCTGGCCCTGCGTGCCGACTTTGACTTCCAGACTCGGGTCTATTCCCGCTCTGGGTTAAGCGAAGCGCTGAAGCGCCAGCCGATCGCGGAAAATACGCTGCTAACGGTGATGGTGCTGGATATCGACGGCTTCAAGCAGGTCAACGATCGCTGGGGACATGAATGCGGCGACTGTATGCTGGCCCAGTTTGCGCAGCAGGTGCGGCAGCTGGTGGGAGAAGAGGGCATGGTCGCGCGTATCGGCGGGGAAGAGTTTGCCGTCGCAGCGCTGACCTCATCCGGTCAGGAAGCGCAGCTGCTGGCAGAAAAAATTCGCCAGGGTATTGAAGCGCAAACCTTCACCTGGGGACAGAGCAAAATCCAGCTGACCATCAGCATGGGGCTAGAGAGCCAGCCGCTTGGCGCCGCCAGAATTACGGATCTGTTCAACCAGCTGCTGATGGCTGCCGACGATTATATGATTCAGGCGAAAAATGCCGGGCGCAATCGTATTTTTACGCAAAAGATGGCCTGAATCCTACGATAAGAAAATACGATGATAGATTCACTTGTGTTAAATATAAGTTAAAAAATATAGTGATGTGGTCAATTTCAAGGAGTTACCGATGACCACATCCTTTTCTCTGCGCACGCTGTCGCGTGACGATATTCTCGAACATCTTCCTGAATTAACCGATATCCTCGTCAGCTGCGTCAACGGCGGGGCCTCGGTGAGCTTTATGCTGCCTTTCGCCCCTGAAACCGCGACGGCGTTCTGGCTGCGAATGGCGCAGAGCGTGGCAGCCGGGGAGCGGGTCGTCATCGCCGCGGCGGATGAGCAGCAGCGGCTCGTTGGCACGGTGCAGCTCATTATCGACCAGCCGGAAAACCAACCGCACCGCGCCGACGTCGCTAAACTTCTGGTTCACCAAAATGCGCGTCGCCTGGGCCTGGCGAATGCGCTGATGGCCAGGCTGGAAGCGATCGCGCGCGAGCAGGGCAAGAGCGTTCTGGTGCTGGATACGGCGACCGGCAGCGGAGCCGAGAATTTTTACGTGCAATGCGGTTGGGAAAAGGCCGGGGAAATTCCTCGCTATGCGCTGATGCCGGACGGCGAACTGACGGCGACATCGCTGTTCTATAAACTTTTGTAATCTCATCATATACTGCAACCTGCCTCATTCACACGCCCCGGCAGCTGAGTTGATAAGCCGCCGGGGCTTGTCTCCCTCGCCGCGTTACCCGGCCACGTCCTCGCTCCGACTATTGCCCGACTAAGCGCTGTACAAACGGTTCACCGTTTTGTCGTGCAGAGAGAAATATTTCGGCGACAAATTTGATATTGCATACAGCTTTGATCAAAACGGGGTTTCACCTGGCTAAAAACCTGATAACTTATTGGACCAATTACTCAGGTTGTATGACTACTCTATGAGGGAACCCATTGTGAAAACACTAAACCGTCGCGATTTCCCGGGCGCGCAGTACCCTGAACGTATCATTCAGTTTGGCGAAGGCAACTTCCTGCGCGCGTTTATCGACTGGCAGATCGATCTGCTGAACGAGCATACCGACCTGAATTCCGGCGTGGTGATCGTGCGTCCGATTGAGAGCGCATTCCCGCCGTCTCTCAGCACCCAGGACGGCCTCTATACCACGATTGTTCGCGGCCTGAATGAGAAGGGCGAAGCGGTGAGCGATGCGCGTCTGATTCGATCGGTAAATCGTGAAATCAGCGCCTATGCCGATTATGAGGAGCTGCTGCGTCTGGCGCATAATCCGGATATGCGCTTTGTGTTTTCCAATACCACTGAGGCCGGGATCAGCTACCACGCCGGCGACCGCTTTGACGATGCGCCAGCGGTAAGCTATCCGGCAAAACTGACTCGCCTGCTGTTTGAACGCTACAGCCACTTCTCCGGCGCGGCGGATAAAGGTTGGGTGATCATTCCCTGCGAGCTGATTGATTACAATGGCGAGGCGCTGCGTGAACTGGTGCTGCGCTATGCCCAGGAGTGGGCGCTGCCGGAAGCATTTATCACCTGGCTGGATGAGGCGAACGCCTTCTGTTCTACGCTCGTAGACCGTATAGTGACCGGCTATCCGCGTGATGAAGCCGCGCAGATTGAAGAACAGCTGGGGTATAAAGACGGTTTCCTCGATACCGCTGAACATTTCTACCTGTTTGTTATTCAGGGGCCGAAGTCCCTGGCCGCAGAGCTGCGTCTGGATAAGCTGCCGCTTAACGTCCTGATCGTGGACGATATTAAGCCGTATAAAGAGCGTAAAGTGGCGATTCTTAACGGCGCGCATACCGCGCTGGTGCCGGTCGCCTTCCAGGCGGGTCTCGATACCGTGGGCGAGGCGATGAACGATAAGGAAATCTGCGCTTTCGTTGAGAAAGCGATTTACCAGGAGATCATTCCTGTTCTCGACCTGCCGCGCGATGAGCTGGAGTCCTTCGCCAGTGCGGTCACCGGCCGTTTCCGCAACCCGTATATTAAGCATCAGCTGTTGTCTATCGCGCTTAATGGCATGACCAAATATCGCACCCGCATTCTGCCGCAGCTGTTGGCGGCGCAGAAGAAAGAGGGCAAGCTCCCGTCGCGCCTGACCTTCGCACTGGCAGCGCTGATCGCGTTTTATCGCGGCGAACGTAACGGTGAGAGCTATCCGGTTCAGGATGATGCTGAATGGATGGAACGCTACAAGGCGCTATGGGCTCAACATCGGGATGCGCAAATCACCACCGGCGAGCTGGTAAAAGCCGTACTGTCCGTTGAATCCCACTGGGAGCAGGACCTGAGCAAAGTTTCAGGCCTGGTCGAGCAGGTGACGCAGGATCTGGATGCGATTCTGCGCGACGGCATGCGCGTCGCCGTTCAGCCGCTGTGCTGATATAGCGCAGGGCGCCGCCCGACGAGCAGATAAGGACGGATTATTGGCCAGATAAGCTGCCAGCCGCCGTCCGCTCGTCATCCGGGCGCAACGCCTGAGCAGAATTAGCATTAATTTCAACCCGGCCACCGCCGGGTTATTTTTGAACCTTAATTAGTTACAACATACTTTTAGTTTTTTCTTTCACGCAGGTCTGGCAGATCGTGCAAAATGGGTCCGGCAACAAAGGTGGGGCAATTAAGAGAAAAAGATGAATTGTGTGCCGGGCGCTTGAACTAATTATTGCACCGGAAAATAATGCCTTATCCAAACGAGGAGTCGGCCCATGGTCATTGAGATTCGCGAACCCGATCGGCAGGATAAAGCACAGTGGTTATCGCTTTGGCAGGGTTATACCCGTTTCTACGGTAGCCCGCAGCCAACGGAGGTCACAGAATACACCTGGCAGCGGATGCTCGATGCCGCTTCGCCGATGCTGGGTCGTTTCGCGGTGGTGGATGGCAATGTGGTGGGCTTTGCGATTTGTATCCTCCACGAAGGAACATGGGTTAAGACGCCCATTTGCTATCTGGAAGATCTGTTTGTCGCCCCGCAGATGCGCGGGCAAGGCATCGCCAGAACCTTAATACAGGCGCTGCAAACGGAAGGAAAAGAGAAAGGGTGGTCGCGCCTGTACTGGCACACTCGCACCGACAATCCGGCACGGCGTCTGTATGATGAATTCACGCCAGCCGATGACTATGTTCGTTACCGCGTGACGCTCTGACAATCTGAGATTAAGAAGTTGTTAAGCTTTTCCCTGTAAAACAGGGGAAACGGCTCAGGAGAAACAAATATGGAAAAACGCATAGAAACGGTGGTGAATTTAATCATGTTTCTTTCGCTGTTGGCCACCGCGTGGGATCTCTCCCTGGTTCATCACCTTGCCTGGTAAATCAGACCCTACGGCGCCCGCTCCTGACGCCGTAGTATTCTCGTTCTGACTCCATTTATTCCTTTACTTTCAGCCGTCGGGCTAACGGCGCGCGACGATAAACAGGCGCGGAAATAATAACAATACCTTTCCGTTACACTGTAACGGATAGTGCCGCTTCAACTCTTCCAGATAGCGCTCGAGAAACGCTGCGCGCTGTAGCTCATCAAGTGGCTGTAAAAATGGTCGCAGGCCCGTTGACTGCAGCCATTCGATAATGGCCTGATGCGATGCCAGCGGGTGATAGTAGGTGGTGCGCCAGATATCCACCTCGCAGCCGCAGGCAGTGAGCATATCATAATACTCCTGTACCTCTGGCAGCGGATGCCGTCCGCTGGCCGGGTGCCCAAGCTCTTCTGCAACCTGACGCATCAGGGTATGGGACGGCTCCTGCCAGTTAACGGGCATCTGCACCGCCAGTACGCCGTTTTCTGCAAGATTGCTCACCAGAAAAGGGAACAGCCGCTGATGATCCGGGAGCCATTGCAGCGAAGCATTGGCGTATATCAGATCCGCCGGACGCTCCGGGCGATAAGCGGCAATATCCGCATCAACGAACCCACAGTCCGGCAACCTTTGTGAGGCTTCTTCCAGCATTGCCGGGGAATTATCAATGCCGATAATCGTCGCGTCCGGCCAGGCATCTTGCAGCAGAGCGGTGCTGTTGCCTGGCCCGCAGCCTAAATCAACGGCCAGCGTCACGGGATAATGGGCAATGCGCGCAAGAAGCTCGGCGGCGGGCCGCGTTCGCTCAGCGCCAAATTGCAAATAGAGTGAGGGATTCCAGTCTGCCATAGTACGCTCCGGTTGCGAGAAACTCGTCCAACAGCATAGACGGCAATGCGCATCTGGCAAAGCAGCAAGTTCGGCTGAGTCATATTGTGACGTTGTCACTTCTACATGTGCCGGGCGGGTCACGGTACTCATGTAGACAACAGGCTAGAGTATGCGCGCAATTCTCTGGTCAATGGGTATGAAATGGCTTTAATCATTAAGATGTTACTTGAGAACCGGCTTGGTAAGGACAAGGATAAACTGTTGCAGGTGAAACCTGGGCTAAGCCTTGTTGTTGAGGATGAAACCTGCCGGGTTCTGTTTGATACCGGCCCTGACGGCAGCTTTTTGCATAATGCGCAGCGCATGGGGGTTTCTTTATCTAACCTGACCGCCACGGTACTTTCTCACGGTCATTATGACCACTGCGGCGGCGTGCCGTGGCTGCCGGACAATAGCCGTATTATTTGCCATCCGCAGGTCGGGCAAACGCGCTATTCGGCGTTATCGATCGGCGGGCATCGCGTAAAGGTCAAAAAGCTGTCGCGAGAGATCGACTATTCCCGCCACCGCATGGAATACAGCCGCCAGCCGCTGGCTATCAGCGAGCGGCTGATGTGGTCTGGTGAGATCGCGGTTGCCAGGCCGCGAGCCTATGGCGTGCTGGCGGGGCCATCCCCAGCGGAGGATTATATTGCCGATGAGGGCGTACTGATTTACCGCTCGACGCGAGGTTTAATCATTATTTGCGGCTGCGGACATCGCGGCTTGATCAATACCCTTCGCCACTGTCAGAAGGTTACCGGCGTCCAGCAGATATACGCCATCATCGGCGGACTTCATCTGCGCCGCGCGCCTCCGTGGAGAATACGCCAGATAAGGCAATTTTTGCACCAGCAGAAGGTGGAGAAAGTGATGGCCTGCCATTGTACCGGTTCGTGGGGACGCTGGTGGTTATCGGCGGATGGTGCCCCGGCGACCGGCGATACGTTAGTACTGGATCAGGGATGACGTGTATGGCTGCTGATTACATATAAATAACACTTTGGCTATTTATTAAATACATCGACGCCGCGCTATACACCTTCCCCCTGGGGGAAGGTCAAAGGTTAATTTTGCGATGACGTGTAAATATTTATCGAGAAACTTCATTCTATTTAACTCGCGGTTTTAATTATGTAATAGCGTTTAATTCTTTGGGCGGGTGTGCTTTAATTCAGCGGTCGTCCTATTGCGAATATTACTATGATTCAGTCACTACAGGCATTATTCAAACAAGCCACCCGACGCCGGCTTCGCATCCGCGCCGGGCTTGTTATTGCCTGTTGGTTGCTACTCAATCTACAGCTTGCCGTCGCGGCGCACCACGGCGGCCAGCAGCAGCCGGTCACGCCGCAGGTGCAAATTCATCACATCGTTGATGGCATGATGACCATGTCCGGCATGGATAACGTCGGGCAGAAAGTCATCTGTGAGAAACACTGCGACCCCGACACTGCGCAACCTAATACCTCCACCTCTCTACAGCTGAATGCATTGCCCACCGAAACCACCCTGCTGGTGGTTTCGCCGCAGCAGGAGATTTGCGCTGAACGTATGGACTGGCACACGCCGCCGGTCACCGGTCCGCCGGCTGAAATACGTTTCTGCCGTTTCAGAGAATAACGCTCCGTTAAAAAACATCCATCAGAACTGCCCGTTCTGCGGGCGACTTTATGTTTTTTTTCGGAGTATTAATTATGCGTTCGACCTCTATTTTTCTGCTTTTTACCAGCGTTCTGACCTTTTCTTTCACCGCATTTTCCGCCAGCGCGGAAGATGGCGCGATGCATCAGCATAATATGTCCGCGATGGCGGAAATGCCGGGGATGAATAAGTCCGAGAATACCGCCGCGCTTTATTCGGCAAGCGGGGTGATTAAAGCCTGGCGCGACGATGCAGTGGTGATTGCCCATTCTCCGGTTCTCGGGCTGAACTGGCCGGCGATGACGATGAGCTTTGCGCTCGATGGACATCAAGATAAAAAGCTTCCGGTGGGACAGCAGGTCGATTTCACCTTCCGCCAGACCGACTCCGGCTACGCGCTCGTTTCGATTACCGCGCAATAATTCCGGAGTCATTATGCACATCTTAACTAAGGCGGCCTGCGGGCTGCCGCTCTTGCTGTCGCTGACGTCCACCAGCGGCTGGGCGACGACGCTCTCAGAGGCCCTGTCGGCGGCGGAAAGCTACTCTGCCGAGCTCTCCGCCAACGATCATCAGGTTAACGCTTTGAAGAATATGGCGGATTCCGCCATGGAGCTTCCCGATCCGAAGCTTAAGTTTGGTCTTGAAAACGTCCCGTTGGGGGGAAGTAACGCCAGCCGCCTGACCCGCGAGGGCATGACCATGCAGCGGATTGGCGTAATGCAGGACTACGTCAGCAGCACCAAGCGCGAGCGCAAAGCCGACTCGATAACCGCCGACGCGCGACGAACCGCCGCCAACGCCGATGTTATCCGCGCCAGGCTACAGCGGGAAACCGCTCAGGCATGGCTGGCGCTGGCGGTAGCGCAGAAGTCGCTGCGCTCGGTACAGGCGCTGATTAGCGAAACCTCCCGGCAAATTGGCGTGCATAAGGCGGCCGTCAGCAGCGCCAGCGCTACCCCCGGCAGCGTGCTCGACGTCGAACTGGCGCTCAATGCTATGAAAAATGAGCAAGATAACGCCCGGCGCGATGTGCAGATCGCTCAGGCGCGTCTGATGCAGCTAACCGGTAAGGATATCCGCGTTATTTCCGGCCCGCTGCCGCGCATTGAGCGCCTGCCTGCCGATGAAGCGACCTTAATTGAGGGGATAAAACTTCATCCAGAAGTGATTCAGGCCGCGCGTGAGGCTGATCTGGCTAAAGCAAAATCCGGGCAGTCGGAAGTGGCGGCGATCCCCGACGTAGGCGTTGAGGTCTATTACGCCAGACGCGGAGATGACTATGACGACATGGTCGGCGTTATGTTTACCGTCGATTTGCCGGTTTTTCAGGGTAAACGTCAGGATAAAGACCACGCTGCGGATGTCTCCCGAACCTATGAAGCCAACGATCGGTTGACCTTATTGATGCGCGAGCATCAGGCGCAGCAGTATCAGCTGATCGCGCAGTATAACGCCGCGAAAGCCATTTACGATCGCCAGCAAAGCGAGGTGCTGCCGCTGCTGCGCAAGAAGGTGAGTCTTGTCAATGCCCAGTATCGGGGCGGCAGCTCCGCGCTGCCTGAACTGCTCGCCGCCCGTCGCGACCTGCTGAACGGGGAAATCGCCAGCAACAACGCCGAGAAAGCGCTCGCTGACGCGTGGGCCGCCGTTCGCTACCTTATTCCACAGGATGTTAAATAATGAAGCTGAAAACTGCTTTTACCCTTGTGGCGCTGTCCGTCGCTCTTGCCGCCGCGGGCGGATACTGGCTGGGATCGCGGAACGCCTCGACTGTCACTCCGGGCGGAACCGAAACGGCTGCGGGACGCAAAGTGCTCTACTGGTACGACCCGATGGCCCCCGGTACCCGTTTTGATAAACCGGGCAAATCGCCGTTTATGGATATGGACCTGGTTCCGCGTTATGCCGATGAAGAGGCTGACGATGATGCGGGAGGGGTGAAGATTAGCACCCGCCAGCAGCAAAATCTTGGCGTACGCACGGCGAGCGTTTCCCGTCAGCCACTGGCGCCGGAGCTTAACGCTTTTGCTACCGTCGCCGTGGACGAACGCGGCGTCGAGACGGTGCCGGCGCTGGCCAACGGCTTGATTGAGAAACTCTACGTTAACGCCTCTCAGCAGTTTGTGAAAAAGAACGAGGCGCTGGCCGAACTGTGGATCCCGCAGTGGGCGGCGGCGCAGCAGGAGTATCTGGCGGTGAGGCGGCTGGGCGACAGCGGGCTGACCGCCGCCGCTCGCGATCGTCTGCAGCTGCAGTTTATGCCGGAAGCGATTATCCGCAGCGTTGAGCGCAGCGGGAAACCGCAAACCCGGATGACGGTACGCGCGCCGCACGATGGTTATGTCAGCAAGCTGGATGTGCGCACCGGCGCGCAGGTCACCCCAGCCCAGCCGCTGTTCGAGCTGGCCCGCCTCGACCCGGTATGGGTCGTGATTGATTATCCGCAAAGCCAGGCCAGCCTGCTGCGCGTGGGTAGCCGGGTGACGGCGACCACCGGCAGTTGGCCCGGGAGCGTTTTTCAGGGCTCCGTGCGCGAGCTACTTCCCGATCTGGAAGCGACCACCCGCACCTTAAAGGCCCGGGTAGTTTTGAACAATCCGCAGCATCAGCTCAAACCCGGTATGTACCTGAACGTTCAGCTGGCCGAGGCGCATCAGGCGCGCGCCGTTCTGACCATCCCTGAAGAGGCATTGATTGCCACGGGTAGCAGCAATCGGGTGTTAATTGCCGATGGCGAGGGGCATTTCCGTCCGGTCGAAGCGATCGTCGGGCGCACGCAAAATGGTCTGGTCGAGATAAAATCCGGCCTCAAAGAGGGCCAGAAGGTGGTCACCTCCGGACAGTTCCTGATTGACTCCGAAGCGAGCCTGCGCAGCGCGCTGCCGCAAATGGCCGGGGAGGATCCGGAGGAAAAAAGCTATACCACGCAGGGGGACATCAAAGCTGTAACCGATGGGGCGGTGACCATCGCTCACCAGCCGGTGCCGGCGCTGAAGTGGCCGGCGATGATCATGGATTTTGCCATTACGCCGCAGCAGCAGGGACAGATGCGCCCCGGCGAGTCGGTTATGTTTAGCTTCGTCCTGACCGACGATGGAGCGCGAGTCACCTCGATGATGCCGATGAACGGCGCTAAGGAGCAGCCATGATTGCCGCCGTTATCCGCTGGTCGTTACGCAACCGTCTGCTGGTACTGCTGGCGTCGCTGATTATGGCCGCCTGGGGCGTCTGGTCGATACAGCAGGCGCCGCTGGATGCGCTACCGGATCTCTCCGATACCCAGGTGATTATTCGCGTAAGCTATCCGGGAAAAGCGCCGCAAATTGTCGAAGATCAGGTGACCTATCCGCTGACCACCACCATGCTGTCGGTGCCGGGGGCGAAAACCGTGCGCGGTTTTTCCATGTTCGGCGATGCTTACGTTTACGTACTGTTTGATGATGGCACCGATCCGTACTGGGCGCGCTCCCGCGTGCTGGAGTACCTGAGCCAGATCCAGAGCAGCCTGCCGCCGGAAGCGAAAGCTTCGCTGGGGCCGGATGCTACTGGCGTTGGCTGGGTGTTTGAATATGTGCTTACCGATAAAAGCGGTCAGCATAGCCTCGGGGATTTGCGAGCGATTCAGGACTGGATCCTGAAATATGAACTGAAAACCGTGCCGGACGTATCGGAGGTCGCCAGCGTCGGCGGAATGGTCAAAGAGTATCAGGTGATCCTTAATCCTGACCGCCTGCGGGCCCTGAACGTTACCCACGAACAGGTTATCAGCGCGATTCAGAGCGCCAACCAGGAGGGCGGCGGCTCGGTACTGGAACTGGGTGAAGCTGAATATATGGTGCGCACCACCGGCTATCTGAAGTCCATCGACGACTTTAAGCAGGTCGTTATCGCTGCGCGTGACGGCGTGCCGTTGCTGCTGTCCGACGTTGCCAGCGTGCGCCGGGGGCCGGCGATCCGGCGCGGCGTCGCCGAGCTCAACGGTGAAGGCGAAGTGGCCGGGGGAATCATCATTATGCGTTCGGGCAAAAATGCCCTGACCACCATTAATGCGGTGAAGGCGAAACTGGCTGAGGTGCAAAAAAGCCTGCCAGCAGGGGTAGAAATAGTGCCGGTTTATGACCGTTCGCAGCTGATTAAAAATTCAGTCGAGACCCTGACCCACAAGCTTATCGAAGAGTTTATCGTTGTGGCGGTGGTCTGCTCGCTGTTTCTGTTCCATTTCCGCAGCGCGCTGGTGGCGATGATCACGCTGCCGCTGGGGATCCTCGGCGCATTTATCGTGATGCACTATCAGGGCGTCAGCGCCAATATGATGTCGCTTGGCGGAATTGCGATCGCCATCGGAGCCATGGTCGATGCGGCAATCGTAATGATTGAAAATATGCATAAGGTGCTGGAGCAGTGGCGGTATGAGCATCCTGAGCGCCAGCCGTCTTCCGCCGACTACTGGCAAATTGCCCTACATGCGGCATCGGAGGTGGGGCCCGCGCTGTTTTGCAGCCTGCTGATCATTACCCTGTCGTTTATTCCGGTATTCACCCTCCAGGCGCAGGAGGGCAAGATGTTCTCGCCGTTGGCTTTCACCAAAACCTGGTCGATGGCGGTGGCCGCCGGGCTTGGGATCACCCTGGTTCCGGTGCTGATGGGCTACTTTATTCGCGGCAAAATCCCTGATGAGGCCGCTAATCCGCTCAACCGCTGGCTGATACGCGCCTATGAGCCGCTGCTGGATAAGGTCTTGCAGTGGCCGAAGGCAACGCTGGCGGCGGCGTGCCTGCTGCTGGTCGCTACGCTATGGCCGCTGGCGCAGCTCGGCAGCGAATTCCTGCCGCAAATCGACGAGGGCGACCTGCTGTATATGCCATCCACGCTGCCGGGGATCTCCAGCCGCGAAGCCGCCCGCCTGCTGCAGCAGACCGACCGTCTGATCAAGACGATTCCTGAAGTACAAAGCGTGTTCGGCAAGGCCGGTCGGGCGGAGAGCGCCACCGATCCGGCGCCGCTGACCATGCTGGAAACCACTATTCAGTTCAAGCCGAAAAGCGAATGGCGGCCCGGTATGACCATGGATAAGCTGATCGGCGAACTGGACAGTGCGGTAAAAGTGCCGGGCATCGCCAACGTCTGGGTACCGCCGATTCGCAATCGCCTGGATATGCTGGCGACCGGCATTAAAAGCCCGGTCGGCATCAAAGTGAACGGCAACAATCTGGCGGAGATCGAAAAAACCGCTGAGGAGATTGAGCGCATCGTGCGTCATGTCCCGGGTGTGACCTCGGCACTGGCGGAACGCCTCGACGGCGGTCGCTATATCGATATCGCTATCGATCGGCTGAAAGCCGCCCGCTACGGCGTGTCGGTGAAGGAGCTGCAGTCGGTGGTCGCCAGCGTGGTGGGCGGCGATAACATTGGCGAGACTATCGAGGGGCGTGAACGCTATCCGATAAACGTGCGCTATCCGCGCGAAATGCGCGACTCGCTGCAGAAGCTGCGCGATCTGCCGGTGGTAACCAGCAGCGGGGCACAGGTGACGCTCGCCGAGCTGGCGGATATTGCTATCACCGATGGCCCGCCGATGCTAAAAAGCGAAAACGCCCGTCTGTCGGACTGGATCTACGTCGATATTCGCGGGCGCGATCTGAAATCCGCGGTTGATGAAATGCAGCGCGAGGTCAGCAAACAGGTCAGGCTGCCGGATGGCATCTCGCTGACGTGGTCCGGGCAGTACGAGTATCTGGAACGCGCTACCGCGAAGCTCAAAATCGTACTGCCGTTTACTCTGATGATTATCTTTATCCTGCTTTACGTCACCTTCGGTCGCGTTAAAGATGCGCTGTTGATTATGGGCACGTTGCCGTTTTCGCTGATCGGCGGCGTCTGGTTGCTCTGGCTGCTGGGCTATAACCTGTCGGTGGCCGCCGCCGTTGGCTTTATTGCGCTTGCCGGCGTGGCCGCGGAGTTCGGGGTAATTATGGTGCTCTATTTAAACCAGGCGCTCGCGAAGCGGCGCGGTGAGCTTAATGACCGGACGCTCAACGAAGCGATACACGAAGGAGCCGTGCTGCGCGTGCGCCCGAAAGTAATGACCGTCGCGACGATTATGGCCGGGCTGCTGCCGATTATGTGGGGTGGCGGTACAGGTTCAGAAGTGATGCAGCGTATTGCCGCGCCGATGATCGGCGGGATGATCACCGCGCCGCTGCTGTCGATGCTGGTGATCCCGGCGGTCTATCTTCTGACGCACCGCAACAAACCCTAAAGTGCAACGCCCGGGCCAGGCGGCTCGGGCGTGAATCAGTCGGCGTTTTTGAGACGTGAATCAGTCGGCGTTTTTGAGATCGGACGCGCGTTTGGCGGTGGCGTAGACAAAGTCCAGCATCGGCTCGAGGTCGGTATCGTAGCCGGCCTGAATGATTTTGCCCCGCAGCCATTCGATCTCACTGGTGATATCCGGGTGGAAGATATTGTTGTCCTGCGCTTTGCGTAGCCACTTGAGCAGGAAATTATTTTTCCCGCGGATACCGCCCGATTTCTTCGATTTTGCGTGTATTTTCAGCGCCACCAGAATGCAGTAATAGAAATGAACGCGCTGATTAAAACTTTGGTGCATGTCTTTTATTCCCGCCAGAATCAGGTTGCGGCCGGGCATGGACCTTAAACATGCGGTCTCTGATATTCACCCGTGCCACCATCGCGCCGCTTGCCGGGCGCCGGGGCGATGGTGGCACGGAAGCCGAATTGCAGTCAAATATTGATTATTTTTTTACCCATATTTGCGTCAGGGGTCGCGCGAAGAGTATTCCTCAGGTTCGCGGCAGAGCAGCGCGTTGTTGCAGGTAAATGCGCAAAACCAGGATAAATGCCAGCGCGACCACCGCTGCGGCCAACAAATAAATAGTCTCCAGCTCGTAGTAGCCTGCCACCCAGCCGGCTAGCGGTCCGGTTAATCCCAGCGCCAGATCGAGAAAAGCCGAATAGGTGCCCAGCGCGGTGCCCTGATTCTGCTCTTCAACCTGTTTTACCGCTTCCACGCCAAGCGCCGGGAAGATCAGCGAAAAGCCCGAGCCGGTGAGAAAGGCGCCAATACCCGCTATCCATGCCGAGGAGGCATACCAGATGATCAGCAGGCCGAGACATTCGATCGCAAAACAGATTAACGATACCGGCACGCCGCCGTAGCGGGTAATGGTGTTACCTAAAATCAGGCGAATGCAGATAAAACCGATGCTGAATAGCGACAGGGTAAACGCCGCGCCTTGCCAGCCATGAGCCGAAAAGTAGAGGGTAATAAAGGTCGCGATAACCCCAAAACCGACGGTACCCAGCGCCAGCCCCATCCCATAGGGCCAGATTTTGCGTACCACCACGTGAAACGGTGCCCGGATTCCCGCCGTCACGCTGACGTCCTGGCGCGAACGGGCATAGAGCAGGCCAACCGCCGCAGCCAGCACCACGACGGCTGCAAATCCGCTGATGCCAAAATAGCCGTTGAGCATGACGCCCAGCGGGGCGCCAACCGCCATCGCCACGTAGGTTGCCACGCCGTTCCAGGAGATCACGCGCGACGTGTGGATCGCGCCCACGGTTTTGATCCCCCACAGGGTCGCGCCGGTGGCAGTGAAGCTTTCCCCGACGCCGAGGAAAATTCGCCCCACCAACAGCGCGGCAACCGCCAGCGGCGGCGCAGATTGCAGCAAGACCGCGAGCAGGGTGAAGAGCCCGCTGAGCAGACAGCAAATAATCCCCAGGCTGACGACTTTTTTCGGCCCCCAGATATCGGTATAGCGGCCCGCATGCGGGCGGCTGAGCAAGGTTGAAATGTACTGGAGGCTGATAACCACGCCGGCGATAAAGGTGCTATAGCCAAGCTGATAATGGATATAGCCGGGCAGCACGGCGAGCGGCAAACCGATGGAGAGATAGCAGATACAGGTAAAGACAACGATAGAAATAATACGCAGATTAAGCTGGGTGGTGCTGACGGATGTGGCCATAACGCTAAGTACTGGAAACCAAAGGGAGACTAAGCATAGCGCAGCGTCGTCGGGCGCGACGAGCAGACCATGCGCTTTTTCAATGATTCAGGCAAACTCACTAAAAATAGTAATGAGAGAAGAGCAATCTGGGCAAGTCGTGCGCAGCAGAGTATAAAATTTGTTAACGCATCATGGATATTGACAGGAGAGGGTATGGAATACGATTTAGACGGTATGGATGTTCTTTTTGTCGCGGGCTTTGGACCGATCACCCAATCAACGCCAGCCAGCAGGGAATTTTATGTGGCGGCGCTGGGCCTGCCGCTCAAACCGATGCCCGGCAACGAAGAGTATTTGCTGACCGAACAGCATGCCCTCGATGGGGTAAAACATTTTGCGCTGTGGCCGCTGGCTCAGGCGGCGCGCTCCTGTTTTGACTCGGATCTCTGGCCGGACTATCTGCCGGTGCCGCAGGCGTGGGTGGAGTTTGAAGTGCGCGATATCGACACCGCCACCTACGCGCTGAAGGCAAGAGGCTATCGTCTGCTGGTGGATAATCGCGTGGAGCCCTGGGGACAGACCGTCACGCGGTTGCTGAGCCCGGAAGGGCTGTTGGCAGGGATTACCGTAACCCCGTGGCTGCGCGAGGGCAAAGCATGAAAGCCAAATGGAATGTATTAGCCGCCCATCAACTTCGCCGATCAGCAGGGTGATGGAATGTTGATTTATGACGTATTCGGACGCCACATTGGCGTCCAGCGTCGGGACGGGCGATGGTTACTCTTCCGCGTCGATCTCAACGAACGGAAATATTCGCCGCTGCATGGGGTTATCATCCCGGATGACCTCACGGAAGCAGAAATTCCCGGCTGGCTGGGCGATATTTTTCATGAAGCCGCAAGCCCGCGCCATCCTGACGTCCGGCTGATGGAGTAGCGGCTACCGCCAGCTTCTGTTTTGCACCACCACCCGGTAACCGTCGCTGTCGACAAAGGTTTTGCCGTGCACATTCCAGTACGGATTAAACGCGCTGACCGGTGTAAAGCCGGCGGTCAGCATTCTCTCGCACCGTTCCTGCCATTCGGCGGTGTGTGGATAATAGAGCACCAGCAAATCTTCCTCGCTCGGGGAGGGCTTCACCGGGTGATGGTGACAGAGGGTGAACTCAAGATGCCAGCCGAGATCGCCGCGTCCGATCATGACACCGCTGAAGCCAGCGTGATCGGCAAACTGCGCGATCTGCTCCAGCCCAAGGCCCGTGCAGTACATGCTGCTGCTCAAAGAAAGGTCGGTGACCGGCCGGGCGATGCGCATAGCGTTCAGAGTCATAAGAACCTGTATTAATAAAAGGTGGTCGGGTGACTGTATCCGTTTTTACGCCGATCGTTTGTCGTGGAGAGCTTTTTCTTGAACTCTCCAGCTGTGTTCAACCACCATACTTCGTTAAACAGCGAAGTATTCAGCGGTAAACATCTTAAAATTTGAAGCGCGTGGTTATTAATATATCTTTTCCGGGAAAGAATTTTCATGAGCGAAAATTATTTAAATGAATTTTATATTAACGAAGAAAAGCTTGTCAAAAAGATGGGCGTCACCATCGAAACTCTCAGGGGCTGGCAGGATGAAAAGATATTTCCGAAGCCATCCTATGTTACCGAGACAGAGACGACTATAAGCTCGTTTTTTGGTCAACATCGGTACAGGAAAATAACAAAATGGTACCCTGACCAATTGGATGAATGGGGCTTTTTTATTAAAAATCATCATTTTTCGAAAGACTTGATTGAAATGGATTTTAAGAATAGATACATGAATACCATTATTGGGTTACGGTCAATAGGTGTTTACGATTCTATCTATGAAGATATTTGTTCAAAAGAAATGATATTGAACGAAGTCTGGGGGCACTTTCTCGATGGGATATATGGTATTTGTACTAAAAATTGTACCCCAGAACAAATTGCCACCAAGGATGTAGCGACTTATTTTATCAATGTGCTAACCGACCAGCAAAAGAAAATAATGATTGCGGAAAACGATAAAGCAAAACTGGTCATTGCCCTGGATCTCCTTGATAGCGTTACGTCATTTTTTGCGCCTCACGAAAGACATCAATGCAGCAGAAATCAATGTATTAATGCGGTGAGAAAAAAGTATCTTTGCTTGGGATAAAAGATATTTTTGGGGTTGTCTGAGAGGCGTGTTTTATCTAGAATCTTCGCTTTCGGAGAGAGAAAATGTCCGTTGCAGATTCCCTGTTTGCTTACTCTTTTGCTGCCCTGCTGCTCACCCTTACCCCAGGCCTGGATACCGCGCTAATTTTACGAACCGCGACCATTGAAGGCGGAAAAAAAGCCTTTCAGGCGGCGTTGGGTATTGATACGGGATGTTTTATCTGGGGAGCTGCAGTCGCCTTCGGTCTCGGGGCGCTGCTGGCGGCATCGGAACTGGCGTATGACCTGCTCAAATGGTGCGGGGCCGTCTATTTATGCTGGCTGGGCATTCAGTTAATTCTCAAGCCGCGTCGTCATTTGGTTCATCAGGACAGGGCGGCGGCCCCGGCAAGTAACTGGTTTGTAAAAGGGATGATGGGGAATGTGCTCAATCCGAAAATGGGGATCTTTTACGTCTCTTTCCTGCCGCAGTTTATTCCGGCAGGGCACTCGCCCATCGCCTGGACGTTCCTGCTGGTCGCCATTCATGTGGCGATCGGCACAATCTGGTCATTAACGCTGATTGTGACCAGCCGCTCTGCCGCTCGGCTATTAAAAACGCCGCTGTTCATTCGGTGGATGGATCGCGCGACCGGCGGCCTCTTTATGCTGTTTGCTGCCAGGTTGGCTTTTAGCCACCGCTAAATCCTGCCGGGCAGGGATGCCCAGCTTCTCGCTCCCACATTTCGTTGCTCACCGAAGCATCCACCGACCTTTGCCGTAAATTTCTTCTCCTGGAGGCCGCGCGTTGTCGCGTGGCGTTGCTTGCGCGTCGGGTTAACCGCAATCATAATGAAAAGAGAATAATATTAAAAATTATTCTCTTTTTGAGAATAATAATGGAGGGGAGTGGGTGAACGTTTTTCAACTCAGGCCGGAGTGGAAGGCCTTTCTGCTGGCGCTGGCCGGATCGGTGGTACTGATCGTCGGTATGGGCTATGGCCGGTTTGCCTATACCGGGATCCTGCCGCTGATGCTTAATGAACAGGTACTGACGCTACGCGAAGGTAATCTCGCCGCTTCGGCAAACTATGCCGGTTATCTGGCGGGGGCGCTGCTGCTGGCGAAAGCCAGACCCACGGACGCCAGATGGCTAAGCCTGCTTTCCGCGCTATTGACGCTACTGTGCCTGGCTTTACTGGCGGTTTTAGTTTCTCCACTGGCGATTATCGCGGTTCGCGGTATTGCCGGATTATTAAGCGCGGTGACGCTGATTGCCGCCTCACTCTGGCTGCTCCAGCATATGAAGCACCCAAACGGTGCGCCGGTGCTTTTTTCGGGCGTCGGAATGGGCATATTTTTGTCGGCGGAATTTATCTCCCTGGGGAAGGCGCTGGCGCTCTCCAGCCAGCAGATCTGGCTGATGTGTGCGCTAAGCGCCGGCGTGCTTTTTATCCTCGCGCTGCGTCTATTGCTGAGCCCCGCAGACTACCTTATCGCTTATCAACCCGCAGCAACCGCACAGCATGAGCAGGCCGAGGGGCCGGTGCGCGAGGCATGGAAACTGCTGCTGATTTATGGCCTGGCCGGCTTCGGCTACATTATTACCGCCACCTATCTCCCGCTGTTTCTCAGCGGTTCGCTGAACGCTATCGATCCGGTGCAGATCTGGGCCATCTTCGGTCTTGCCGCCGTCCCCTCCTGTTTTCTCTGGCATCGGCTGGTCATCAGGCTTGGCTACCGCCGCGCGTTTACCCTTAATTTGCTGATCCAGGCCGTTGGCGTGATCCTTCCGGCGTGGAGCCATACGTTGCCGTTTTGCATATTGAGCGCGCTGCTGGTGGGGTGCACCTTTTTGGGCACCGTGACCATCGCGCTGTCCCAGGGGCGGCGGCTGAATCATCTGGTTTCGTTCAATATGATTGCCGCTATGACCGCAACCTACGGCATCGGGCAAATTGTCGGCCCGCTGGTTGCTGGGGCGCTGTATGACCGCAGCGGGTCGTTTAATCCTTCGCTCAGCGCGGCGGCTATAGCGCTGCTGGCTGCCGCTGCGCTGGTGGCAGCGGGGGCGCGGCGAGCCTCAAAGGTCGGAGGCTGATTCAAGGAGTTGGCGCATCTTCTCAAGGGCCGGGGAGGCGTAGCCTTTGCGCCAGATAAGCTGGGTGATCGCCTGGCCAACCGGTTGCAGCTGGCTGGCTTCGGGCAGCGTCAGAGTCTCAAGCACGCTCTGCGGCACGATGCCGGCATAGCCGCCGGAGGCAACGCAGGCGAGCATCGCGTGGTAGGAGCCGACATCCTGGATCTCGATCTCCGCCTCCTCTGATTGCGCCAGAAACGCTTCCCCCATCGCCCGGTAGGTACAACCCTCCGCAAAGGCGGCAAAACGAAAAGGTTGCGGGTGAGCCTGAAGCACCAGCATCAACTGTTCTTGAAAGATCGGGACAAATTCCAGGTCGTCAGGCGGAGGCGCTCCCTGCGGCAGACTCACCAGCGCGCAATCGAGCTCGGCGTCCAGTACTTGTTGAGCAAGTTGCCGGGTTGGCTGGGTCTTAAGGGTCAGTTTGACCTCCGGGCACTGAGCATGAAAGCGGGGAAGCAGCTGCGGCAGGCGGCTTGCGGCGGTGGCGTCCATCGCCCCCATGCGCAGATTACCGCCCGGCGTCGCCGGGTGCAGCGCCTGTCTGGCCTCCTCGGCCAGGCTGAGGATTCTCAGCGCGTAGCCCAAAAAATGCTCGCCGGCGGGGGACAGAAGCATCCTTTTATTGCCGCGAGCAAACAGCTCAACGCCCAGCTCCTCTTCCAACTGGTGAATGCGGGTGGTGATATTGGACTGCGCCCGTCCCAACAGTTTTGCCGCGCGAGTCACGCTGCGCTCTTCCGCCACCGTTTTAAAAATCTCTAATGTGGTGTGGTTCATATTTTTATTCTTAAATTGAAAATAATGTTGATCTTATCATCTCTAAAAGAGATTTTAATGGCCCGAATGCACAAATTTAACAGGGCAAACCATGAAAAACCGGCTGACGCAGCAGCTTGATATTGATTATCCCATTATTCAGGCGCCGATGGCTGGCGTGTCGACGCCGGAACTGGCGGCAGCGGTCAGCGGCGCCGGCGCGCTCGGCTCGCTGGGGCTGGGGTCGTCAACCATAGAGCAGGCTGAGGCGCTGATTAACCAGACCCGTCGCTTAACCAGCCGTCCGTTTAACGTCAACCTGTTTTGCCACGCACCAGCGGTAAGGGATCGGCAGCGTGAAGCCGGGTGGCTGGCTCGGCTGCGCCCGGAATTTGCCCGCTTCGCCAGCCATCCGCCGGAGACGCTGGCGGAAATCTACCTCAGTTTTAATCAGCAGCCGCGAATGGCCGAGCTGCTGCTCGATCTTGCCCCGGCGGCGGTGAGCTTCCATTTTGGCGTGCCGGATCGTGAAACGCTTCGCCGACTGCGGGATAAGGGTATCGTTACCCTGGCGAGTGCGACCAGCGTGGCAGAGGCGCTGCTGGCCGAGGCGCGGGGAGTCGATATGGTGGTTGCCCAGGGCTATGAGGCTGGCGGCCATCGCGGCATCTTTGACCCCCTGGGGCCAGACGGACATATGAGCACCTTTACCCTGATTCAGGCGATGAGACGGCATACTGATCTACCGATTATTGCGGCAGGCGGCATCATGGACGGCGCAGGAATCAACTGCGTAATGAACCTGGGCGCAGACGGCGCGCAGCTGGGAACGGCGTTTCTGCTCTGCCCGGAATCGTCCACGGATGCCGGCTATCGTGAGGCCATCAAAGGCGCGCCTGACGGGCAAACGGTTTTAACCTCGGCGATCTCCGGACGTCCGGCAAGATGTCTGGTTAACGGCTGGCGTGAAATAAACGATCCGCATCTCGTTCCGGCTTATCCCGTAGCTTATGATGCCGGTAAAGCGCTGGCATCGGCGGCAAAAGCGCAGGGAAATCGTCAATTCGGCGCCCACTGGGCCGGACAGGGCGTTAGCCTGATTCGCGAGCTGCCGGCAGCGGAGCTGATACGAAAGCTGGTGAGCGAAAGCGGGTTTTAATCGCGGATGGCGCGCGGCCATCCGCTCATCGTTAACGGCGGTGGGCGAGGCCGCGAACCAGACGGTCGCCGGCCATCTGCACCCCCTGTACCAGCGCGACCAGAATGAGCACCGTGCCGACCATCACCTCGTTATTAAAGCGCTGATAGCCGTAACGGATAGCCAGATCGCCCAGTCCGCCGCCGCCAATCACGCCCGCCATCGAAGAGAAGCCGATCAGCATGACGATGGTCAGCGTGATGCCTGCCAGCAGGGTCGGCAGCGCTTCCGGCAGCAGCGATTTAAAGATGACGTGCCAGATATTGCCGCCCATCGATAAAATCGCCTCGATACGCCCGTAGTCCACTTCATCCAGCGCATTTTCAGTCAGCCGCGCAGAACGGAAAGGCGCCAATGGTGACCGGAACCACCGCGGCGGTACTGCCGAGGGTGGTGCCGATAATCAACCGGGTGAACGGAATCAGCGCGATCAGCAGCACGATAAATGGCAGCGAACGACCAAAGTTGATAATCGCGCCCAGGATGGCGTTGAGCTTCGGCATCGGCGCCAGCCCGTTGCGGCGTGAAACAAACAGCAGCACGCCGGTTGGCAGCCCGAGCAGCACGGTAAACAGCGCCGCCAGGCCGACCATATAAACGGTATCCACCGTGCCCTGAAACAACAGCGGCCAGAGATCTTCCCAACTCATGCTACTCCGCATAAAGGCCTCCCGTGTAAACCGTGGCGAGCGAGGAAGTCCCGCTCCGCCTGCGGGTCGTGCAGCAGCGACTGCCTTAGCCGCGACCATGGCGCCACCAGCAAATCGGCAATTCTGCCGCTTTCAATAATCTCACCGTGCTCCAGCAGCGCCGCGTGGTCGCAGAGGGTTTTCACCACTTCCAGCTCGTGAGTGATCAGCACGATGGTGAGGTTCAGCTTCTGATTGATGTCCGCCAGCAGGTTGAGCACCGAGGCCGTGGTCTCGGGGTCAAGGGCGCTGGTGGCCTCATCGCACAGCAGCACATCCGGCCGTGCGGCCAGCGCGCGGGCGATCCCCACGCGCTGCTTTTGCCCGCCGGAAAGCTGAGACGGGAAGGCGGCGGCTTTATCCGCCAGCCCGACCAGCTCCAGCAGTTCCGCCACGCGAGCCTGGCGGGCCGCTTTCGGCACTTTGGCTATCTCCAGCGGCACCGCGACGTTGTCAGCGACGCTGCGGGCGTGAAGTAAATTAAAGTGCTGGAAGATCATGCCGGTGCGCAGCCGGTATTCGCGCAGCGCGCTTTTATCCATCCGGGTAATATCATTCCCGTTCACAATAATGCGGCCCGCCGTGGGCCGCTCCAGCAAATTCAGGCAGCGTATCAGCGTACTTTTGCCCGCACCGCTGCGGCCAAGGATGCCGTAAACGGCACCGCCCGGCACATGCAGAGAGACATCGTTTAGCGCCGGTCGGCCTGTTCCGGCATAGGTTTTACTCAGCCCGACAATCTCAATCATGACTGAGGGGCAACCGGGATCACCGAGCCGTTATACTGCTTACGAATAAATTCAGCGACCTGCGGCGAGGTGAGGTCTTTGGCCAGCGCCTTGATGCGCGGATCGTTCGCCAGCGCCGGCGTTGTCACCAGAATATTAGCGTACGGGTTGTTGGTGGCGCTCTCCAGACCCAGCGCATCTTTGGCCGGTACCAGCCCGGCTTCCAGCGCGTAGTTGCCGTTTATCACCGCCAGGTCAACGTCATCCAGCGACCGCGGGATCTGCGGGGATTCAATCTCAAGGATTTTCAGGTGCTTCGGGTTTTCCACGATATCTTTCGGCGTTGCCAGGGTGGTCGCCGGGTCGGTGAATTTTGCCGCCAGCTTAATCAAACCCTGATTTTGCAGCAGGAATAGCGCGCGGCTCAGGTTAGTGGTGTTATTCGGGACCGCCACGGTGGCGTTCTCGGGCAGCGATTTAAAATCTTTATGCTTGCGCGAATAGATCCCCAGCGGCTCAATATGGACGGTCGCCGCGACGGCGAAGGTTTTGCCCAGCGCTTTTTCCTGATCTTTCAGATAGGGGACGTGCTGGAAGTAGTTGGCGTCGACGTCGCCGTTAGCCAACAGCTCGTTGGCGTTTACGCCGCTGGTGAGTTCGACGATTTTCAGGTCGAGGCTGGGATCGATTTTTTTAATATAATTAAGAATTTCGGCGTGCGGCACCGGGTCGGCGGCGACGCGCAGCGCGGCGGCCTGAGCGGAAGTCCAGGCCAGAGAGAGAGACAGTGCAACCCCTGCCAGTTTAAATGCGGCATATTTCATCATCTTATTCCTTGTGTTTGTTGTTATGTTTAAACGATCAATTGCTCGGCGCGTTCGCGAAAAACATCCTGGTAGTAGCGCTCGGCGACATCAGGATGCGAGCGCAGACGCCCTTTCAGGTAATTCCAGCCCACCTCGCGCAGCAGCGGGTTTTGCGGGTCGCTATCCGGTCCGAGGGCTTCGCGGGCCAGCTCATCGGGCAGGGTGTAGACGGGGACCACGGCATCCAGCTGGGCACCGAGGAAGAAAGCGATCGACAGCCGCTGCTGGTCGGCGGGCGGCGAAACGACCCGGTGCACCGTTGCCCGCAGATAGCCGTTGGTCGCCAGCTCCAGCAGCTCGCCGATATTCACCACAAAGCTGCCCGCCAGCGGGGTCGCGTCAATCCAGCGGTCAGGAGAGACTTCGACCTGCAATCCTTTCTGCTCATCCTGCAGCAGGAAGCTGAGAAAGCCGGAGTCCTTATGCGCGCCAACGCCCTGGGCGCTCTGGGTCTCCTGCTGGCCGGGATAGCGGATCAGCTTGATATGTTCATTGGGCTTATCACCATACAGGCCATCGAAGGCATCCTGCGGCAGGCGCAGCGCTTCGGCGAAGGCGCGCAGCAGGGTGATCCCAACCTGGGTCATTTCCCGTTGCCAGGTCAGTAATGTGGGTTTGAGCGAGGGCAACGCCTCTGGCCAGAGATTCGGCCCCTGCAGACGCTGCCAGCGCGGGGCGCGTTCGCTAAGCTGCAGGGCCGGGCGCTCGGCGCCGATATCGAACTGCTCGCGCCAGTCGGGTTGACCGCGGGTTAATTCAGACGCGGCGCGGTTGTAGCCGCGAAAATGCGGAGAGTGAATCATTGCCACCCTCTGCTTTTGATCGTCGGGCAGGGCAAAAAAGGCGCGGGATTGCTGCTGCACGGCCTGCTGCAGCGACTCATCAACGCCGTGGTTGATCAGATAAAAGAAGCCGATATCGCGGGCGGCGTGGCGCAGGTCGGCGAGAAACGCCGCTTTTTCAGCGGGGTCCGCGTAGCGGGCAAGATCCAGTATCGGTAAGGTTGTCGCGTTCATTGTCTTCTCCGAAGGCGGTATTCAGATGTTTTCGTCGATTCAGGTTCAGGGTTCGGGGACAACAACAGCGCATGATCGATTCCTCAGTCGGGTGGTTGAGGCCAGCTTGCCTTAAGCGAAAATATTCAACCAATAACGTTCTTTTCTAATTTATGACCGTGGAGGGTTCTGTGCTTTTGCGAATTCTGGATAAGGGGCGATAAGGCAGGTTGCGTATAGCGTCGGGAGACAGTATGGTGAGCAAAATTTTTAAATCAGGTAACAAGACGCAATGCAGCATCCAAACGATCCTCTGCACGGCATCACGCTGGAGGCGCTGTTAAACGCGCTGGTCGCGCAATATGGCTGGGCCGAACTGGCGAAACGCATCAACATTAACTGCTTTAAAAGCGATCCGAGCATTAAATCGAGTCTGAAGTTTTTACGCCGCACGCCGTGGGCGCGCAAAGAAGTGGAAGCGCTGTATATCGATTCGCTGTCCGATACCGATACGGCAAAAGCGGAAGCGCCGGCGGATAATCCGTGGGCACACTGGCAGAAAAAGTAAGGCGCGCAGCGGATAATTCCGCGCGCGCCCTGTGCTGTGTTTTACTGAAGATTGCCTGCGGTCAGGCTCTCTTTATCAAAGGCATGGCTGACATCAATATGATTCTGCTGCACAGATGTATCGATATTTGAACCTGCCTCCGGGCGCGCAAAGCTATTCTCTGCGGCCATCGCGCCGGACGAAAGGGTAGCGGCTAACAGCAGTGCGGTGACTACGCCGATATTTTTCATATTTTGTTCCTTATTTCATCGTGTTGTCGCTGTCGCCTGTGTCTTCCGGCGGCCCGGCAATGTTTCAAATTTTATTTCGTCAGCTCAGCGGTCATATGCACGCGGTTATTGAACTGAGCGCTGGTGATTTTGTAAGACGCGCCTTGCTCTGCGGCCTGAGCGGCAATTTTGGCTTCTGCGCGGTCCAGTGTGGAAGCGCTGGCGCTAATGCTCTGCGCAAAAGTACCGAAAGAGATCATCGAGAGTGCGGCAACTACAACGAAAGTTTTGATGGATTTGATGGTCGTATTCCTTAAGCGTTTTGTTAGTGTTGGAGCGTTGTTGCCCCGATGTGATAAATGATAGGACGGCGACGAGATGATTAAAATCGAAACAATTTGTTCTCATTGTTCAATAAATCTGAATAAAAATTATCGGTTAACGCTATCCTGTTTTGCTAATAAAGTTTGATTACAATCCAGCCTCATTGTCATAACAAATATATAAAAAGTTATTTTTTGACTTTCGATAGATGATTTTCTTGTTTGCTATCATCTGAACGGCGGCAATATAGTTTTTGTACAGCAATAATTGCCGGTGTGCGGCAAATAATCATTATTCACGAATATCTCATTATGATAACGCTCAATAAGATCAGTAAAAGCTTCTCCGGTGAAAGAGTGCTAAAAGAGGTATCCCTCAGCATTCATTCCGGCGAGATTATTTGCATTATTGGCCCCAGCGGCTCAGGGAAAACCACGCTATTACGTACACTTAATTTCTTAGAGCCTGCCGATAGCGGGCAAATAAGAATAGATGATGTGGCGCTGGATTGCGCAAAAGCGGGAAAAAAGGAGATTGAAAAACTACGCTCAAAAACCGCTATGGTTTTTCAATCGTGGAATCTTTTTCATAATCTCACCGCACTGCAAAATATTACCGAAGGCCTGATATACGCTAAAAAGCGCCCGCGGCAGGAGGCGCTGGCTATTGCTGAACGACTCTTAAAGCAGGTGGGGTTACTGCATAAAAAAGACCACTATCCGCACAGTCTCTCCGGCGGCCAAAAGCAGCGTATCGGTATTGCGCGGGCGCTGGCGATTAACCCCGCCGTTCTGCTGCTGGATGAGCCGACCTCCGCGCTGGATCCGGAAAAAGTCGGTGAAGTGCTGGAGCTTATTCAGACCATTGCCGCCGCGGGCCAGACGATGATCATCGTGACCCACGAAATGGCGTTCGCCCGTCAGGTCGCTTCCAGGGTGGTATTTATGGAAAACGGTGAAATCGTTGAACAGGGCCCGGCGGAACAGATATTTGGCGCAGCGCAGCAGGGCCGAACCCGGGCGTTTCTTGCGCAACTGCACTATCATGCCTGAGGCTGATGATGAACAATAACCCGCTGTTTAGCTGGCAGGATATCGCCGGAATAGTGCCGAAACTGCTGGAAAATTTACCCGTGACTCTCGGCATAACGCTGGCGTCGCTGCTGCTTGGTTTGACGATCGCGCTGCTGATTGTGCTGCTGCAGTTTAGCCGCTTTAAGCCGCTCAGCGCGGCGGCAAAGGGGTATACCGACATTCTGCGCGGCGCGCCTCTGGCGCTGCTGATCCTGCTGTTTTTCTTCGGCGGCAAATTAATTTTGACCGCGCTGGCGCTGCCGCCGCTGTGGATTAGCGATACCACCTTTGCGGTGCTGTCTATCTCGGTCAGCATCAGTCCCTACTTTGCAGAAATGATGCGTTCAGCGTGGCGCGCGGTGGATAGCGGCCAGAAAGAGGCCATTATCAGCCTGAATATTCCCTGGCATCAGGGAATACGACGGATTATTTTCCCCCAGGGATTTATTATTGCTATTCCCGTCTTTGGCAATCTTTTAATTAATCTCGTGAAAATGACCTCGCTGGTCAATATTATTGGCATTGTGGATATTTTTGGTCGTGCACAAAAGATTTCGCAAAATAGCTACGGGGCTAAACAAGTCGCGGCATTTATTAGCGTTATTATCGTCTACTGGGTGCTAAATAGTATTATTCTCTATTTTACCACTCGTATTGAAAAGAAATATCAGTTCCTGCTGGAGTGATAAATTAACATGTTTAGCCTGGCGTTCATTCGGGACAATTTTACGTTTATTTTAAGCGCGCTGCCGGTCACCCTGACGATAACGTTATTATCCTTACTGTTTTCCACTTTGCTGGGCGCAGCGCTGGCGTGGACGATTATTCGTCAGGTACCCGGCGTTCAATGGCTGGCGAAGGTTTTCCTCTCCTTTGGCCGTTCGGTCCCGGTCCTGGTGATGCTGTATTTCTTTTTTTACGTCTGGCCGTGGATTGCCGCCGGGCTGTTCGGCGGCCCGCAGGACACGATGTACCGCTATAAACTTTCGCCGCTGGCGGCGGCGGTCACCGCGTTATCGCTGATCTTCAGCGCGTATTTCGCCGAAACCTTTCGCGCGGGATGGAACGCGGTTGATAAGGGGCAGCGCGAGGCTGCATGGTCAATTGGGCTGAGCGGGTTCACGCAGTTCCGACGCATTATTTTTCCACAGGCGGCGGTATCCGCGCTGCCGAACTTTACCAGCGTGCTGATCGATCTGATTAAAGACACTTCGCTGGTTTACACCATCACCGTTGTTGATCTGATGGCGAAAGCCAATATCGCCGCCGCGCGCGGGTTTCATTTTGTCGAAGCCTACTGCGTCGTGCTGGTGATTTATATCGTGCTGTGCCTGGCGATTGCCAGAGCATTGCGCAGGGCAGAAAGGTTTCTGAGCGTCCGCTGGCAAGGCAACGCAGAAAAGAGTGTTCCACGGTTATCATTTTGGGGAAGGTATTTTGAAAAATAAAATTTTACTGGTGAGTGCGCTGGTGTTGGCAATGGGAATGGACGCCGCGCAGGCGGTTGAAAGAAGCCCAAACGCGAAAACGGTTGAGGTTGTCGTCAATGCTAACGGTTTTCCCTTTAGCTTTGTTGACGATAACAACAATATTACCGGTTACGATGGCGACCTGTTAAAGGTGCTGGACCAGCGGTTAACGGACTATACGTTTCATTTTAATGCGGTCTCTCGCGATGCGATGATCGTCGGCCTATCGACTGGCGCCTATACCCTCGCGGCGGATCACTTTTATCTCACCAAAGAGCGGGCGGAAAAATACGACCACTCTGGCGAGCCGACCGGTATCAGCGATTTACGCCTGATTGTACGTAACGATGAGAACGATATTCATAACCTTGGCGATCTCGCCAGCGGTAAGAAAAAACTGGTGCCGATTCATACCTCCGACGCCCGTTATACGGTGATTGAAAACTACAATAAAAAACATCCAGGCCAACAAATTAACCTGCAGCCCAACGGCGAGCAGTCTGCCGCCGATATCTTTAAAGCGGTAGCCTCCGGGGAATACGATGCGGCGATTTATCCTATTGGCGCGCTGCTGGCGTTAAATAAGGCGCTAAATCTTAATCTGAAAGCTTCGGATTCCGTCGGCCTGTTTCCTAACGTCTATTTGTATAAAAAAAATACCGATCCGCAGCTAATCAAAGCGATTGACGCGCAGCTGGTTGCCCTGAAAAAGGACGGCACGCTCGCTGACCTCTCGCGGAAATGGTACGCCGAAGATGTATATGCCCTGCCGGGCGCCAGCGACGTGAAAGTAAATACCGACTGGGAATAAGCGCATGACGCAAATAAGCTCGGAACCGGCGCATAACGCCGCCACCTTAAACGATGAGGTGACCCTGGCGCTGCGCGCCATTACTGAAAAACGCGCGGCAACGATCGGTTACCTGTTGGACGAAAGCCGACAGCGCGATATCGCGGATGATTCTGTCCGTGAAGCAATACGCCACTATGGCCACGATATCGGGCATAAGCTGCGCGCGCAAATGCGCGATCGAAAAGATTTGCAGGAGTTTGCCGGGCTGTTTACCCGCGGTCTGGAATCTCAGGTTTATGAGATGGAGCCCGTTAGCGCCAGCCGGGCCGAATTTATCGTCCTGTTTCACTACTGTCCCTATGTCAACTGCTGGCGGCAGCAGGGGCGAGGCGCCAGCGAAATTGAGACGCTGTGCGATATCTGCATGGAAGGCGATCGTGCGCTAACCGACGCGTTTCCGGGGCTGCATTTAGAGGTGCAGACCGCGCTGGCTCGCGGCGATGCTGCCTGTCGGCTGCGTTTTTATCAGGCAGAGGAGCGGGAGGGCGAATGGCAACCTTAACGTGGGGCCACGCGGTCCAGTTTGTTAATCAGCCGGAAGCGGCGGTTCAGGTATTAAGCGGGCAAAAGCTCAACACGGTGGCCGGTGGGCGCCACCCGGGCTGGGGGACCTGAAATGTGCTGAACTATTTCGGTCTGACCTGGATCGAATTTCTGGCGATTGCCGATGATACAGAGCTGCTTTCCGACGCGGAGACGTTTTTACTCTCCCGGGATGCGTCACGATTGGTGCCGGATAATGAAACGCTGTATCGGGTGGCGCTGCGCTCCATCCGCAGGGGCTGGCGGTGGGCGGTCGAGAGTTTCTTTTCCGCCAGGGCGCGGCGAATCAACTGACTGAACTGGGGTTTCGCGTTGCCAACCCGGCGCTCAAAGGCCGACGCTTTCGCGTTGGCAACGGCGAATATCTTTTTGAATAAGGAGTAATACTCATGGCCAGGATCCATTTTATTGGCGCCGGACAGATGGCGGAGGCGATTATTCGCGCGTCATTAAGCCACGGTGCGCTGCGGGCGGACGCGATCTCGCTCGAGGATATCGACAGCACGCGAGTCGAGCCTCTGCGCGCCCGTTATCGGCTGTCGCGCGACGGTGGTGTAAACGAGGCCTCTTTGCTGGTGCTGGGGATCCGTCCGCAGGACGATCTGGCGGGGGTGGCGAACCGCGTGCGCGCGCAGCTAAACGGCTCGACAACGGTGGTATCTCTGATCGCGGGGGTGACCCTGGAAAAGCTGGCCTCCCTGTTTGGTGCGGCAACGCCGATTGCCAGGGCGATCCCCAATACCCTGACCGATACCGGATTTGGCTATAGCGGCGTGACCTTAAACGCCCACGCCAGCGCGGCTGAGATCGAGCCGTTTCTGCGCGGCTTTGGCAAAGTGCTGTATCTGCCTGAGCGGTTGATCGATATCTTTACCGGCTTTGGCGTCGCGGGACCTAACTATATTTACTACTTTATTGAGTCCCTTACCGATGCCGGCGTACTGGCGGGACTGCCTCGACCCCAGGCAACGGAGGTGGTGCTGGAAAACCTGCTCGGCGCGGTCGAGATGCTGCGCCAAAGCCAGAAGCATCCGCGCCAGCTTCTGGATATCAACAATTCCCCGGCGGGAGTCGGGATCCACGGTCTGTATGAGCTGAACAACAGCGATTTTGCCGCGGGGCTTCAGCGCAGCGTACTGGCGGCGGTCAGGCGCACCCGTGAACTGGGACAGTGCTAAAATCCTTCTTCCCGCGACAGATCGCGCAGCGCGCCCGGCGCCTTTCCGATAATGCGTTTAAAGGCGCGGCTGAAGGCAGCATGAGAACTGTACCCCAGCCTGAAGGCCACTTTTTCCAGCGCCTGACCCTCATGGGAAATGTACTGCACCGCGAGGCGCATACGCAGCTCGGTAAGATAGCGGGCGGGCGTGGTGCCGGTGGCGGAGAGGAAGCGTTCAGCAAATACCGAACGCGAAATTCCCGCCTCGCGGGCCAGATCCTCGACTTTCCAGTTAATGCCCGGCTGCTGATGCATAACGTAAATGGCTTTAGCCAGTTTAGGATCGCGCAGCACCTGTACCCAGCCGGTGGCGTTGCCGCAGCCGCACTCCACCCAGCCGCGGACAATCAGCGCTGCGACCACATCGGCCAGCCGCGCCAGAATACCGGCGTAGCCCGCCTGTCGAGTGAGGCTTTCGCGTTCCATGGCTGCCAGCATCGGCGGGATCTCCGGACGGCTGGTCAGCAGGCTGCTGACCAGCATCACTTCGGGCATCGCTTTGACTAACGGCTGCATGCCGCCAAGCTCAAAGTCCATACAGGCGCTGAAGATAATGGCGCTGTCGCTTTTCGCGTCGTCGCAGGCGTTTTTGACGCAGCTTACCGAGTCGCAAACCGGTTCGCTGGGCAGTCTGGACACGTTAACCACCGTTGCCTGGTCATCGGAGAGCAGCACGTGACCATCGCCGTTAGGAATAAACAGCGCATCGCCGCTCTGCAGCATCAGGCGCTGGCCGCTGACCATGCGCAGCAGTACCGGTCCCCGGCTGATAAAGTGGAACTGCGCTTTACCAGGTACGAAGCCGAATTCGACGCCAAAAGGGCGCGAGGTTTCGATGCGGCGGTAGTTGACGCCGGAAAGGCGCATGCCGCGCAGAAGTTCGCTGGTGAGATCGAGGGCGTGCTGAGTCATAACATCATTCCCGGACGAATTATCAATAATCACAGAGTATGTATCATAGATCGTCCGAACAGAACCGCCTAACCTTAACGAAATGTTAATTGTTCTGGAGAGATGTTTATGAGTTCCTGCATTGCAGTAGAAGAGAGCCTGGCCAACGCCAGGCCCGCGTGGCGCGCCGTTTATGCGCTGGCGCTGGGAGTATTTGGCCTGATTGTCGCCGAGTTTCTTCCTGCCAGTTTGTTGACGCCGATGGCGGCAAGCCTGGGCGTTAGCGAAGGCATGGCGGGGCAGGCGGTGACCGCGACGGCGCTGGTGGCGTTAGTTACCGGGCTGCTGATCACCACCGCGACGCGAAATATTGACCGCCGCTGGGTGCTGATGTTCTTCTCCGTTTTGCAAATTATCTCCAGCATGATGGTGGCCTTCGCCGGTTCGCTGGAGTTTTTGCTGCTGGGACGTCTGCTGCTGGGGATCGCCATCGGCGGCTTCTGGTCAATGTCGACCGCAACCGCCATGCGTCTGGTTCCGGCGGCGATGGTACCGAAAGCGCTGGCGATTATCTTTTCCGCCGTTTCCATCGCGACGGTAGTGGCCGCGCCGCTGGGCAGCTATTTCGGCGCGCTGATCGGCTGGCGCAACGTCTTTCTTATCTGTGCGCTGCCGAGCGTGGTTGCGCTGCTCTGGCAGCTGTGGGTTCTGCCTTCCATGCGGCCGGAGAGCGCGGGCAGCTTTGCCACCCTGGTTAAAGTGCTGCGCCGTCCGGGCATGGTTGGCGGAATGCTGGCGACAATCCTGATTTTTAGCGGCCACTTCGCCTTCTTTACCTATCTGCGTCCGTTCCTCGAAACCGTGGCGCAGGCCAGCGTCGAAGGGGTTTCCCTGATCCTGCTCGGTTTTGGTGTGGCGAACTTTATCGGCACGTCGATTGCCGGACATCTGTTGGCCAGAAGCCTGCGCATGACGCTGGCGCTGGTACCGCTGGCGATGAGCGTGCTGGCGCTGATGATGGTGACGTTCGGCCACTTCGCGCTGCTGGACGGTCTGCTGGTGGCAATGTGGGGCTTCGCCTTTGGCCTGGTGCCGGTGGGCTGGTCGACATGGCTTGCCACCACGGTGCCGGATGAGGCGGAAAGCGCGGGGGGTCTGCTGGTGGCTTCTATCCAGCTGGCGATTAGCGCCGGTGCCGCCGGCGGCGGGGCGGTGTTCGATCTTAACGGCGCCAGCGGGGTTTTTGTTGGCAGCGGTTTGTTGTTGGTCAGCGCGATGGTGATAGTGCTGTTTGCGGTGAGAGTAAAACCGGTGGCGAGCGAGGAGTAGGGCCTTTCCCGGGCCAGGAAGCCTGCGGATTTTGCAGCCCGGACAGATGTGCAGCATCGCCTCCGGGAAATTCTGCCACTCTGCGCTCTTTTCCCGGGGGCGGCGCAAAGCGCCTGCCCGGGCTACCGGCCCGCAGGCTGCTGGTAACCCGCAACCCGGGGAATGTGCGGAGACGTGGTATTGCTGCGGCTTCTTCCCGGCTCGCGCTGCGCTTAGCCGGGCTACAGGATCGCTGACTGCTGAGAACACGTAGCCCGGACAGATGCGCAGCATCGCCTCCGGGGAGGGGTTAACTCTCTCCGATATCGTCGAGCAGATGCTGCACCAGCAGCGGAACAGGCCGACCGGAAGCGACGCTTTTACCACCTTCTCGCCACAGCGCTGTACCGCTGACGTCCAGATGGGCCCACGGGATCTCCGGCGGACAGAAATGCTGCAAAAGCCAGGCAGCCGAAGCGCTGATCGCTGCGTTATTGCCCGGCGTGTTGCACAGGTCGGCGATTGCGCTTGCGGTCTGTTTCTTCAGCCTGCTAT
The DNA here is from genome assembly GCF_016516145.1 of Klebsiella sp. S69. Taxonomy (NCBI): domain Bacteria; kingdom Pseudomonadati; phylum Pseudomonadota; class Gammaproteobacteria; order Enterobacterales; family Enterobacteriaceae; genus Klebsiella; species Klebsiella sp. S69. Next base: position 143,734 of record NZ_JACVUU010000003.1, read on the forward strand.
CCAGCGGCAGTGACCAGACCTCATCTCCGCTTTTTAACCCCGCCTCGGTCAACGCCGCTCGTAGCGTGTCGCTTTGGGTCATCAAACCGCTCAAATCATAGCCCAGCGCCTTAACCACCGCGCCGGTGAGGGTCGCAATATCAATAATATAGCGCGCCTGCGGATACCGCTGGCTGGCCCAGGCAATGGCGTCGGAAAGCACCAGACGGCCCTCGGCATCGGTATTATTGATCTCTACCGTCAGGCCATTGCAGGCCCGGGCGACGCTGCCCGGCTGCATGGCGCCGGGACCAATCGCGTTTTCCGCCAGCGCCAGTACCCCCATTACCCGCACCGGTAGCGCCAGCTCGGCGATGCTCAGCATCAGGCCGAGAACGTTGGCAGCACCGCACATATCGTACTTCATGGTGTACATTCCGGCGCCTTCCTTGAGCCACAGCCCGCCGGTATCAAAGGTGATGCCTTTACCCACGTAGCAACGAACCGGGCCCTCGCTGACGCCCTCATAATGAATCGCCAGCAGGCGCGGCGGGCGTTCGGAACCTTTACCCACCGCATGCAGCAGGCCGAGCCCCTGATCGACAATCGCTTTTTCATCGAGAACTTCGCAGCGCAGAGCAGGAATATCGGCGCACAGACGACGGGCTTCTTCTACCACGTACTGCGGCGTACACTGCTCCGAAGGCAGATCCGCCAGCCGCCGCGCGGCGAGCATACCGTGCGCCGTGGCCCGTTGACGATGGGCGAGGGCATCCAGCGTCGACCGCTGTTCAGGTAAGGCGTAGAGGACCAGCTGACGCAGGCGTGGCCTGACGGCTGTATTCTGATGCAGACCTAAATCAGCAAGCTGCCAGTCGAGATTAAACAGTTCGCGCAGCGCTTTGGTTAACGCGCCGGCGGTCTCTCCCAGCGAACAATCAAGGATAAGCGATTCGCTCACCGGCTTTTTGTATAGCGGCCGCAGCGCCTCGCTCAGCCCATCGTTAAGCGCATCCCGCCAGTGCGCCTGCGGGATAAGAGTGATGCGCGCGAAGGGCGAACAGCCGAAGCGGGTGTCAGCCACCTCGCCGCGGGCGGCCTGCACCGCCATTTCTGTGAGCAGGGTGCTGTCGTTGAGCGGGGCCTGTTTTAATAGCGTGCTGCCCGGCCAGGTCACCAGGTGCGCGCCGTTACAGTCGCTATCCAGTTGATTGATTAAGCGATAATCCAGCATGGTTACTCCTCGATGGGGGCGCGAATGCGTGCGGCATAGGCCTGCATCCATTCGTCGTCCACCGGACGGTAATGGGTTTTCTCCTGCACGCGTTCGGCGCAGAATACGGTGAGCGGCTGCGTCGCGGTGGCGACGACAAAGGAGAAGGTTTTTATATTGGTGGCCGCGCCGAATTCCCCGCGGCGGTTCATGCACACCACCGAGAGATCGCCCGCACGGCCAAAGCGCGACATCAGTTTGTCTTCCAGCTCGCAGACTACCGAGTCCGCTGCCTCCTGCGGCGTCATGCCCTGAGCCATTCGCCGGACAATCTCGTAGCTGGTACAGCCTTTCATCAGATCTTCACCGACGCCGGTCGCCGTAGCGGCGCCGATTTCGCTGTCGCAGTAGAAACCGGAGCCGATAATCGGAGAATCACCGAGCCGCCCGCGCTTTTTCATAAACAGGCCGCTGGTCGAGGTGGCAACGCTCATGGAGCCCTGTTTGTCGAGGCCGATAATGCCCACGGTATCGTGGCCGTCGTAAGGGCTGAGGCCTTTATCCAGCGTTTCGCGACAGCGTTTCCGGTAGTGCTGCATGGCCCGCTCGGTCAGCATGGATTTGGCGGCGAATCCCTGACTGATGGCCCACTCTCTGGCGCCCTGGCCAACCAGCAGACTGTTATAGCGCTGGCGGCTGAGGGCGTGGGCCACTTTGACCGGGTTGGCAATATCCACCAGGTTGCCGACCGCACCGAAGGCGAGGGTATCGCCATGCATAAAGGCGGCATCCAGCTCAACCTCGCCGTTTTCCGTCGGCAGCCCGCCGTAGCCTACCGATTTGTAGAGCGGAAAATCTTCTACCGCCGCCACCGCATCGACCACGGCGCTGGCGGTATCAGCGCCGGCTGCCAGCGCCGTCGCGGCTTCCGTTACCCCTTCCAGCGCCATTCGCCAGGTGGCAATCATTCCCCACATTGGTTTACTCCTGTTTAGCAAGCGTGTTGTCCGTTTCGGTACGGGAGGTTGTCTCCGCCGCGCGATACTGCTTATCGACGATACGCATGAAAGGCAGATATAGCATGGCGCCAATCAACAAATTGAGGATCTGCATTACACTGCCGCTAAGATGTCCGGTCACGATAAACCCGCTGATCACCGGCGGCAGCGTCCAGGGAATAAACACCCCGGTGGTGACGGCCACCGCGCCGATTTTCATCGCCGCGTACTGCACCGTGACCAGCACCAGCGGCACGAGGTTAAAGGGGATCAGCATGATCGGGTTCATGATCACCGGCAGGCCGAAGAGGATGGGTTCGTTGATATTAAAGATGGAAGCGCCGGCCCCGAGGCGGGCGACCTCGCGCATATTTTTACTGCGGGCGAAAATCAGCATGGCGATCACCAGCGACAGCGTTGCGCCCGCGCCGCCCATCCAGATCATATCGAAGAACTGCTCGGTGATAATGTGCGGCGGGGTCACGCCGGCCTGAATCGCGGCGATGTTATCGGTCTGATTTTCCATCCACAAAGGACGAATAATGCCGTTGATCATTGAACCGGAGTTGATGCCGACGGACCACAGAATAGTGATGCTGAATACGGTCATCAGCGCGCCGAAATAGGAGGTACCGTAATGGCGAACCGGCGAGGCGACGACCTCATAAATGAACTGGTGAATAGTGGCGTAGTGCGTGTGTTCAAACCCGATGCGAATCGCCAGGATCAGAATCATCACCAGCAGGGCCGGGATCAGGGCGGCAAAAGACTCCTGCACGGCGGGTGGAACCCCGTCAGGCATCTTAATCACCAGCTTCTTGCGCTTTAACCAGCAGAAGAGTTCGGTCCACAGCAGCGAACCGATCATGGCGACGAACAAACCTTTGGTACCGATCCATTCAACGGGGATCACCGTGATACCGCCGTTTTCAGCGACTTTAATAAAGGGGGTGAGGATCAAAAATCCCACCAGCGACAGGATGCCGCAGGAGATACGGTCATCCCCGTAGTGCTCCGCCAGGCGGTAGGCCACCAGGAAGCTGATAAACAGCGACATCGTGGAAAATACCGCATTGAACGGGATTTCAATTATCGCACTCCAGCTGGCGCCGAAGGTGCTGGCCATAAACTGCTGATAGCTCTGATTAGGAAACGACGAGATCACCAGCAGAATTGAACCGACAATAATAAAAGGCATGAATGAAACATAGGCGCCACGAATAGCGCCGAGATGACGCTGCTGGGCAGTTTTCGCCGCCAGAGGCATCAGTTTTGCTTCAAGAAATCCCAGAACATTGTTCATTGTGAACTCCGTACAAGATCGACAGGGGCTGTGTGTGTTATCTATGGCGGATTATGCGAGAAAGCGGTGGGCTGAAAGGTGAAGCGGTTCACAATGTCTTCTCTGTAACTATATATATCTCATATGATTAGTTATATTTTCCGTCGAGGATTGTATGGAAATCAAGCTGCATGCCAACGCCACCACCACCCCAAGAACGCGAAAATATCTCCAGGAGTCGACGAAAAGCGACCGCGAACTGGCGCAGGAACTGGGTATATCAATCACTACGGTTCGTCGCTGGCGCAACCGCAGCCAGATTTCAGATAATCACACCACGCCACATCTGATACACAAAGTATTGAGACAAGAGCAGGAGGCGCTGATTAACGCCCTGCGCGATATACTGCGTGCGCCGCTGGACGAGCTGCTGTTTATGGTGAATGAAGGGCTGGGTATCACCCTTTCACGGGCCACGCTAAACCGCTATCTTCGCCCGGCCCATGAGGGGCGGAAAAACGCCGCGCCGCAGGGAAAGAAAGCGTTAAAAGCGGGGATGAGGCCGGATACCCTGACGCTGCATTACCGGCAGCTCGCGCTGTCGATGGACGATGGCGGCGAGCATCATCTGCTGTGGGCGCAGGAGCCGATCAGCGGCTGGTGCTTTGGTCGTATCTATTCCGGCATTTCGCCCGCGCTGGTGGATAGCTGGCTGAACCAGGCGCTGGAAGCCTGTCCGGCGCAGATACAATGTCTTGAGACTTATGCTCATAAGGGCTTCGAACCGATACGCGCGGATTTGTCATGCACAACGGTGATCGCGGAGGAGCGCGGGGCGGTACAGCTTAGCGAACGATTGGCCAATATTATCCCGGCGCTGGATGAGCCTGACGCAACGCTGCAGCGGCTGTGCACGCTGTGGAACCAGGGACGGGCGCAAAAGAAACTGGGCGACAATACGCCGCAGGGCTTTCTTGCCTCGCTCAATCAGATCTAAATTCAGCGACAGGATCAGGGGCGGTCTCCGCATTGACTGAGAACCGTCACCTTCTCCGACAGCAACAAAGCCCTTTACTTGTCGGCCCGCGTCAGCCCCTGTGCCGGTCAGCCGTTTCGCAGGCCATCAACCGCGCTGGCGCTTAGAACCATAACCGATTTTACGCTTACGGCAATCATGTCGATGATGGCCTGACGTGGGCCTTCGCGCCACGCGGGGCTACTGTAAAAGCGCTCCTGGGAAGCGTTTAAATGCGCCAGGTCGTCATAAGCCCGAATCAGGTAATAAGCGTCGTTGTCTTCCACCGAATTGCCAAAGGAGACGATATCCATCCCGGCGGCGCGATGGCGGGGGGCGCTTTGCTCCTGCATTACGCGGTGAAAATCATTCCCGGTACCGGGTTTAAGGGTATAAAGCAAAAACTCTACCGTTTTCATCCTGAAGTTTCCTTTCAAAACCGCCGAGTGGGCTGGCAATAGAACACAGCGTCGGCCTGAATACAACTCCTCCAGAACCTAACGCCTCTCCCGGGCAGTATCGATCGCGGGTTGCCAACGCCCGGCAATAATTGATATGTTATATTATAACAAATAAAGCATTATAAAATATGTGACTATTAACCTTTCTTTTTAAATGATAATGATTATCATCTATGCGGGTGAGAATAATTGATTGCGAGCGCATTTTACCAGGCCGCTCGGCAGAGAGCAGGAGAAGAGGCTAATGGAGAGGCGTTTGACAAACGGGAGTAGGGCCAGCGAAGCGGTGCTTAGCGTCAATATTGCATCGCTACCGCGTCCTGGCGGCGGCGCGCTTCTTACGGATATTCATTTCCACGCCAGAAAAGGAGAGTGCCTGGCGGTGATTGGGCCTAACGGCAGCGGCAAAACCTCCTTATTACGGGCGATAGATCAGCAGCTGACGACGCGGGAGGGCGAGATTCGCTTGAATGGCCGCTCGGTTTCAGCGTTAACCCGCCAGCAGCGTGCCCGGCAGATCGCGGTCCTTGCGCAGAATGATGCCCCGGATATGCGGCTGGCGCTTGAGGATTATGTCGCCCTCGGGCGGATCCCCCACGCCAGGGAGATGTCGCGTCGTGACCATGACATCATCGTGACCCGGGCGATTAATGATACGGGACTACAGAGGCTGCGAACGCGCTCGCTATCGGCATTATCCGGCGGTGAGAGGCAGCGCGCCGCGCTGGCGCGGGTACTGGCCCAGTCGCCAGAACTGGTGTTGCTCGACGAGCCTACCAACCATCTCGATCCCCCGGGTCGGGTTGAGCTTCTTTCTTTAGTTAAAAACCAGGGGATCACGGTCGTCGCGGTATTGCACGACCTTTCGCTGGTGGAGTCCTTTGCCGACCGGGTTTTGCTTTTATCGCAGGGGCGCGCCGCAGCCTGGGATGTGCCCGAGCGCGTCCTTATTTCGGAACAGCTCTATCCCGTCTTCGGCTTAACCAGCTTTACCGTGCCGCATCCCGAGACCGGGAAGGCGCTGCGGATTTTTGAAGTTCCAGGCTATGCGTAATCAATTTTGAGGATGACGAAGAATGAATAAATGGCTTGCCGGCATGATGGCGGTTTTTTCTATTACAGCGGCGAACGCAGGAGATTTTCCTGTCACCATTGAGAGTTGCGGAACGCCCGTAACCTTTACCCAGGCGCCGAAAAGGGCGGTCATACACGATCTAAATATGTCTGAAATGGCTTTTGCTCTCGGTTTACAGGACCGTATCGTGGGTTTAACCGGGATTAGCGGATGGTACAAAATGACGCCGCAATTTAAGCAGCAGATGGGGGCGATTCCTGAGCTGGCGCCGAAGTATCCCTCGCTGGAAACGCTGCTGGCGGCTAATCCGGACTTCTTTTTCGCGGGCTGGAATTACGGCATGAAAGTGGGCGGAGAAGTCACCCCTTCCGTGCTGGCTAAATACGGTATCAAGACCTTTGTTCTGAGTGAGAGCTGCGTGTTTACCGCTAAGGACAAACGAAAAGCCAGCATGGACCTGCTGTATAACGATGAGCTAACGCTGGGCAAAATTTTCGGCAAACAGCGGGAAGCGCAGGCGCTGGTCGACGGCTGGAAAAAAACGCTCAATGCGCTGCCCAGGCCGCCGCAGGGCGTGCAGCCATTGAAGGTGTTTGTTTATGATTCCGGCGAAGACAAGCCCTTTACCAGCGGGCGCTATGCTATGCCGACCGCGATTATCGAAGCGGCCGGAGGTCAAAACGTCATGGATGGCCTCGAAATAAGCTGGGGCACCACCTCATGGGAAAGCGTCGCGACGGCGGAACCCGACTTTATTATTCTTCTCGACTATCAGACCGGCAGCGGCGCCGACGCGCTGCGCCGCTTCCTCGAAAATCATCCGTTAATGAAGCAGACCCCGGCGGTGAAACACCAGCGTTATCTGAAGCTGCAGTATGCTGAATTGACGCCCGGTCCGGCAAATATTAAAGCGGCCGAAAAGCTGGCCCATGCGATGTATCCAGCGGCTAACCAATGAGTTCAACGCCATATCGTTACTACTGGGCCGCGTGGGGCGCGCTACCGGTGTTAGCCGGGTTGATGCTGCTCAGCGTGGCGAAAGGCAGCGTACCGCTATCGCTGACGCAGATTCTGGGGGCTTTACGGCTGCTTGATGTGCCAGTTTCGGACATGATGGCCCGTATCGTCATTGATTTGCGCGTGCCGCGAACGCTGCTGTCGGTGCTGACCGGGGCGGTGCTGGCGATGGTAGGCGGCCTTTTACAGACCACCACGCGCAACGATCTGGCCGATCCTTTTCTGTTCGGGCTCTCCTCCGGGGCATCGGCGGGGGCGGTGCTGGTGATTACCCGGTTCGGCGAGCGGCTAGGGGGGCTGACGCTGCCGGTGTCGGCATTCGTCGGCGGGATCTGCTCTGCGGTGGCGGTGATGCTGCTGTTTCATTTTAAAAAGCAGCGCGGCGCCGAGCATTTAGTCATTTGCGGGCTGGCTATCTCCTTTTTATTCGGCGCGCTGACCAGCTATCTGATTTTCTCCGGCGACCAGCGGGCCGCCAGTTCAGTGCTGTTCTGGTCCCTGGGCGGCCTCGGCCTGGCGCGGTGGGATAATTTACCTTATGCCGTATTCAGTCTGCTATTTCTCTGCGCTTTTATCCTGTTACGCTGGCGATCGCTGGATGGCCTGTTGGCCGGAGAACAGACCGCGCAGTCGCTGGGCATCAACGTCAGCCGCCTGCGGATGGAGGTGTTTTTCTGCTGCGCGCTGGCGACATCGCTGCTGGTGGCCTTAACCGGAGTGATCGGCTTTATCGGGCTGATGGTGCCGCATATGTGCCGCTACTTTTCCGGGGTTAAGCATCTGCGGTTGCTGCCTTTATGTGGTCTGTGGGGAGCTGTACTGCTGTGCGGCGGCGACATTGTCAGCAGGACGCTGCTGGCCCCGCAGGAGCTGCCTATCGGGATCATTACGGCCGGCATCGGAGGACTGTTTATTATTATTCTGCTGGCCCGGAGCCGGACATAATCTTTATCAGCGCCGGGCCGCAAGCCCGGCATTTTCATCTGCTGCCACCTAAACGAATGGCAAACAAACCCTCAGAAGTTCGATCTCGCCGTCACATCGCGGTACGTGCAACACCTTGGTAACCGAATTTATCTGTTTATAAAGCGTTTTCTCCAATGTAATTGGTTGAATATATTCTGCATGGCAGAATGTTCTCCTGTTCATTTCTTTGCAACTGACGTTTAATGAGAAAAATCCTAAAGAAAAGGGAGGTATGGTTGCCGTCGTCGGGGGCGAGAAATGTCAACAGGGTAAATTTTACGGGGATTTATCTGAAATTTGCTCGTCTGGACAATAAATATTAATCAAACCTATAATTCACCCGCTTCACTCATGGGTATATTCCCATGGCGCGTATTATACGCATTTCTATAAAGGATGATTGCACTTTCGTGAGGGAACGGAATGTTAACTATTTTCAGCCATAATCATTTTTTTAAAAAAGCCATGCGTCTGAAAATAAATGATATAAAAGCGGTCAGAAAGGCGAATCTCGTCGATCTGTGCTTAACCAGATACTCATCCAGCAGCCATGCGCAGTTTCATTTTTTGATAAACAGCTTTGAAATGAAAAAGAATTTTGTGTGTTTCAAGGTGGAAGGCAATATCATTTGCTTGATCAACAAGAGGCGCACCGCGCACATCGCCAGTATTATCGCCAGAGTCACTGACGGTATCCCTGTCGGTGAGGACATCACCCTAACGGAAAGAGAATTCCAGTATATTTTTATTATGAAATTTAACGTGCTGGCAAAAGACTATCCGGAACTGCTCGGCATCTCACCTAAAGCCTACAGCAACTATAAAAGAAGATTAATTGATAAATTCGGTTTTAACTCATTTCATGCGCTGTTGGCGCTGTCTAATTATTTACACGCTCTTTCGCTGATTGATAAATTCACCCCAGACTAATTGCCCGCGATGATACTGCGCGCAGGCTAATCCTGTTAATTACCGTCAACCTCCTGGTTTCAGTGCGCCGTTCTATCACCGCGCCATTGCTTCCGGCGCGCACTCTCCGGCAGGGCGAGCGTCGATGCCAGGCGACAGGTTTATTTTTTTACCCGGCCAATGATTTGCATAAAGCGCAGCTGCTGACCCAGCTCATCATTTCTCATGGCGGCATCGGTAGCGGCAAAATCATTATCGCACTTTTGCCACTCTAGCCACGCCTGACGGCCGGATGCCATATGACGGCACTGATTGACCGCAAGATGCTGGCTCCCGGACCAGATTGCGCGCCAGCGGTCGGTGGTAAAAAGGGCGATGCCGCTAGCAATGAGCGCATGGATTTCAGGTCGCGTTTCAGCATCGCTGCTGCGCAGACCCGGGATGACAATAGCCACCGTTCCGCCGCCTTTGACATAAGGCGCAATGCGCTGGTCAAAGAACAGGGCATCGCGGGCAAAATAGTGCCAGGCATTGATACTGACCACGGCATCAAAGGCGTCGCGGGCAAAAATACCCAGTCCCGGCAGGGTGCTGATATCAAGATTGATCGGGGTGATTTTATTGTCCATGCCCGCTGCCGCAAAACGCCGGGCGTTATCGTCGGCGCGAACCCACAGATCCGCCGCGACCACCTCCACGCCGAATTCCGTCGCCAGATACATCGAAGATAACCCTGTCCCACAGCCCAGATCGAGAATACGCATCCCTGGCCACAGTTCCAGGGAGCGGCTAAGCTCTTCAACCAGCCTTAATACATTTGGCCCCATCATATTTTGATTGACATACGTCTGCGGGCAATTCGCTGGACTAAATTTATTCATCATCACTTTCATCCCTTGAAAATAGAGTCATCGCTATCCGTTTCACACAATTTCTAAACAAATCTTAAACCGCCGGGCTATAATGAATGTGGATTTTGTAAAGAACTTTCAATAACGCCAGAGCTTATCTTGATACTGGAATTAATTCTGAATGCGAAAATCAGAATATACCTTTGAAAACACGATCTGGCGAATCAGGATGTTTATGGTTAAGGATTTTCTGAAGAAATAATTATTCATAACATTATGATTCATATGACTTTTAACAAATTGAAATCTTTAATTATTCTTATCATTAGAATTTCCCTATGAGAAATTATTTATTTTGGTTAAATCTGCTGATTTCAGGGGTTGTACAAGATGTGATTTAGAATAATTGCGGGCTCAGAACGGGGTTAATTGATGTGTGTCAATTAACAACCATCGTTTTCGTCACAGTTATTGTATTTGGTATAAAAATTCGGAACTTTTAATTTCAAGTCTCTTTGCGAATTATCGCATAATGGTCTCGCTCAGAAGGTATCTGAGATTTGATATTCTATTAATAGTTAGGGACGAAATAATATGAAATTAAAATTACTAACAGTGGCCGTCTCTACACTTCTTGCTGCAGGAACCGTGCAGGCAGCTGAGGTGTATAACAAGGACGGAAACAAACTCGACCTCTATGGGAAAGTGACCGGCCTGCATTATTTCTCCAGCGATAAGTCAGAAGATGGCGATCAGACCTATGCCCGTCTGGGCTTCAAAGGTGAAACGCAGATCAACGACCAGCTGATCGGCTACGGCCAGTGGGAATATAACTTCAGCGCCAATAACGTTGAAGGCGACAACTCCGGCGACAAAACGCGCCTTGCGTTTGCTGGCCTGAAGTTTGGCGAATTTGGTTCTCTGGACTACGGTCGTAACTACGGCGTTGCCTATGATATCGGCGCCTGGACCGATATGCTGCCGGAGTTCGGTGGTGATACCTGGACCCAGACCGACGTCTTCGCCACCGCGCGTACCACCGGCGTTGCCACTTACCGTAACAACGGTTTCTTCGGTCTGGTTGACGGTCTGAATATCGCCGTACAGTACCAGGGTAAAGAAGAGGGCAACGACCGCGATCTGGCGAAACAGCATGGCGACGGCTGGGGTATGGCCTCGACCTATGAGTACGAAGGATTTAGCGCAGGTGCGGCCTACGCGGCATCCGATCGTACCGATGCGCAGGTCAGGGAAGGTCGCGTCAATCCAGACTTCTACGCCCGTGGCGAAAAAGCGGAAGTGTGGGCGGCCGGTCTGAAGTACGATGCCAATAACATCTACCTGGCGACCACCTATGCGGAAACCCGCAACATGACTAAGTTCGGTAAAGGCTATATCGCCAACACCGCGCAGAACTTTGAAGTGGTTGCTCAGTATCAGTTTGATTTCGGCCTGCGTCCGTCCATCGCCTACCTGAAATCAAAAGGCAAAGATCTGGGCCGCTATGGCGACCAGGATCTGGTTGAATACGTTGATGTAGGCGCGACTTACTACTTCAACAAGAACATGTCTACCTACGTGGACTATAAAATCAACCTGCTGGATGACACCAGGTTCACTAAAGATGCCAGCATCAGCACCGATAACATCGTTGCCGTGGGCATAACTTACCAGTTCTAAAATTCAGCCTTTTATCAGCCATGCCTGCCAGCTTACCCTCCTGGCAGGCATTTTTTATGGTGGCGAGCGGGCGATAATAAAAAGCCCGGCGCCGTTTCCCGCGCCGGGCAGAGTGAGAAGAGAGGGAATTTACGGCGCGGTAGTGAAAAACTCGCCGAATTTCACCGCCAGCCAGCCCACCGGCGTGGTGGCTCCGCCAACGATATTGGTAATTTCCGCCATCCCCTCCGGCACAGGAATATTAGAGTTGACCGCCGCCTGAGTGTATTCCCGCGAAATATCCGTTCCGACGTACAAAATGCAGGTGACCACTAGCGTGCCGGTGATAAACATGCGGAACATATTACGTTTGCAAAACGGCGTTACCATCGCCAGCAGGAACATCAGGGAGGCCAGATCGACAAACGGCAGCACGCGGTTGCCTGGCAGAATAATCGCCAGCACCACCGCCATAGGGATCAGCAGCAGGCCGGTTGCCAGCACCGAAGGTTCGCCAATAAGCAGTGCGGTATCCATGCCGATATAGAAGTCGCGGTTGGGGAATTTCGCCTTCAGCTTCGCTTCCGCGGCATCGCGCACGATCAGCAGGCCCTGCACTAAAATTTCGATCATTTTCGGTAGCAGCAGCATGGCGGCGGAAACTTTAATCGCCAGCGATACCGCCGCCGAGACATCGTACCCGGCCAGGAAGGCCAGCAGCAGCCCCAGCACGAAGCCCAGAGTGAGTGGCTCCCCGAAGACGCCGAATTTTTTATTAATGCTTTCCGGGTCGAAATTAATTTTATTGATCAGCGGGATCTTATCAATAATATAGTTACAGGCAATACCAAACGGCACGTAGGTTATACAGGTAAGATGGGGAAATGATATCCCTTGCAGATTATAGTTTTTTTGCAGATAGGGTGCGGTTAAATCCGCCGCCAGTAGCGTTAAGATAAATATGCCGAAAGTAATGCCGACGGAGAGCCAGTAGTTACCGGTACCGGCATAGACGACTGAACCCATAATCAGGAAAATCCAGTAGTTGAATATATCGATATTTACCGTTTTGGTTAATTTCAGCAGCAGCATGGCAATATTGATAACGATAAATCCCACCACTACCGGCAGCATCAGCGGCGAGCCCCAGCCGATAGTCGAGGCGGTCGGCCAGCCGGTATCGACCACCGTCAGGTGCAGGCCGATACGCTCTACCATGGCCTGCGATGCCGGCCCGAGGTTGGTTAATAGCAGGCCGATCACCAGTCCCACCCCTTCAAAGCCGATGCCTACCAGCATCCCGGCTTTAAATGCGGTGCCGATTTTAACCCCAAAGCACAGTGCGATAATAAAGAATATTACTGGCATCATCACTGATGCCCCCAGGCTAATAATGCTGTTGATAATATCCATAATATTTCCTTAAAAGGCGGCCGAATTGGGCGCGAGCGAACCCGTGCCCAATGGGCCGTAGCAAAAACCTTAAGCGGCTCTTTTAATATTTAACCGAGTTGCTTCAGCAATATCTCTGAAAAAATCTTCGGCGAATTGCTGAAGGCATCAATGGTACTGCCGGCAATATGCGGCGTTATCGTGACGTTATTCAGCGAATAAAACGCGCTATCGTCCGGCAGCGGCTCGTCATCAAAAGTGTCGAGGGCAGCGCCCATGATTTTACCCGCCCGAAGCGCGGCGATCAGATCGCCTTCATTAATTAACCCGGAGCGCGCCGTGTTGACGATGATGGCGCTCTCCTTCATTAATTCAAAATGATGGGCGTTGATCAGGTTTTCCGTTTCCGGGGTCATACGGGCATGCAGCGAAATCACATCCGCACGGCGCACCAGTTCGTCGAGAGTATCCACCTTTTCATAACTTTCATGGCCGGGGACGTACTTATCGTAAAAGATAATCTCGCTGCCGAAACCGCGCAGGAAGCCAGCCACCAGCTGCGCGATATGCCCCAGCCCGACCAGACCGACCACTTTGCCGCCCAGTTCAGGAATGGCCCGGTGGTTAGGACTCTCTTTGCGCCAGAACTTATCGCGCAGCGCATCGTGTGAGCGGGCGATATTGCGCATTTCCGCCAGAATCATCCCGACGGTAAATTCCGCCACGCTGCGGGCGTTACGCCCCGGCGTGTTCATCACCTCAATTCCGCGCGCTTTTGCCTCCTCCTGATTAACGTTTTCAATCCCGCCGCGCAGCACCCCGACGTATTTAAGCTTTGGCAGCTTGTCGAATACCGCCGCGTTAACCGGGGCGAACTGGACTATCAGGATCTCCGTCTCCTCAGCACCCTGAAGCAGAGCGGCAGGCAGCGCCAGCGCCTCAGAACCTTGCTGTTCAACCAGTAAATTATCCTCCTGCAGTTTTTCAATTGACTCGTGCGACCATTCGCGTACTTCCACTGCAATACCTTTATCTTTGAGCGCTTTCAGACCCGCGTCCATCATCGCTGCATTGATAAACAGATCGGCAATTGCCAGACATTTCATAATCATTCTCCATAAATTAACGCATCAACATACCGCCGGTGACATCCAGAGTCGCTCCCGTCATATAGCGGGTTTTCGGTGAGACCATGAAGACGCCGATGTCGGCAATTTCGTGCGGTTGGGCCACCCGGCCTACCGGTATACGGCTGACGTAATAGTCAGGATTCTGTTCAATGTTTTTACGGATCATCGCGGTATCCATGATGCCGACGGCGATGTTGTTGACATTGATTTTCTGCTTCGCCACCTCGCGCGCCAGCGAGATTGAGAAGGCCACCAGACCCGCCTTACTGGCCGCGTAATGAGCATGACCGGTGGTTGAACCGTGGAAGGCCGCCTGAGACGTGATATTCAGAATACTGCCGGCCTGATCTTTCGCCAGGCAGTGGTTGACAAACAGCTGGCTCAGGTGGAACACCGCCTTCAGGTTGACGTTCATCACGCTATCCCACTCCTGCTGGGTGATTTCAGTGACGTAACCGCTCAGCCAGATCCCGGCGTTATTGACCAGAATATCGGCGTTCCCCAGGCGTTCGAGGCAGGTCGCGAAAAGATTCTCCCGGCTATGCTCGTCGGAAAGATCGGTTTTCACCGCAATAATTTCGACGCTAGCGCTACTTTTTACCGTAGCGATCAGCTGTTCCGGGCGCTCCTCATCACGCATATAGGTGAAGCAGATGTTGACCCCTTCTCGGGCGAGTGAAAGGACAAACTCTTTGCCGAGGCCCGTAGCGCCTCCGGTAACGATAGCCGTGCGGTGGTGTAAATTCAGATCCATACTTTCCTCACTTAATGCGTGATGTAGTTACTGCAGCTTTTCCACGGAGACTGCATTTCCGATAGCAGGTTTTTGTAAAGCTGATACTTATCCTGATAGACCTTGTTGCTGTCCGGGTCCGGTGTAACCGTTCGCGAAACGTGAACCATCTCATTTGAGGCGGCAAAGACGTCATCAAACCAGCCAACCATTACTGCGGCGGTCATCGCGGTGCCCAGCGTGCCGTGCTCTTTCACGTCGACAATCTCCAGGGTGGACTGGAAAATGTCGGCGAATATCTGCAGCCAGACCGCTGAGTTAGTCACGCCGCCCGCAATCCGGATGGTGCGGCTGAGCTGCGGGTTAATATTGCGTAACCGTTCGGTGTGATACAGGTGGCTGAAAGCAACCCCTTCATATATCGCGCGTAAAAAATGCGCTTTTTTGTGGAAACTATTCAGGCCGATAAACCCCGCAGAGGCGTCCGGGATGGTGTTGGAACCGAAGACAAATGGGAAGAACAGCAGGTGGCTCTCCGCGGGCGTGGTTGTGGAGACCAGTTCATTGCACAGATCGTAGACTGACGATCCCTGCGCAGCGGCGGAGATGCGATCGCTCTCCATAAAGTTATTGATAAACCACTCCAGATTACTGGCGGAGGTGGGGCTTGCCTCGGTAATTAACCATTTGCCCTCAATCGGATAAATCGAGGTCATAAAGAGATCCTGGTCAATAACCGGATGGTCGGTCACGTATTCGTTAATGCTCCATGTTCCGGTAATAATTGCCAGCTTATCCAGGGTATTGATACCGGATGCGACAGATGACGCCGAGATATCAAACACCCCGCCCGAGACCGGCGTTCCGGCACACAATCCGGTGAGCTGTGCGACGTCTTCGGTAATGTAGCCGCAGCAATCGGTGGAGAGCTTGATGGGCGGAAGCTTATCGCGCAGATCGCCGAGTCCCCACCAGGCCAGCAGCGAGGCGTCATAGTCGCGGTCGCGAACGTTGATCAGGTTGGTTCCTGAGATATCGGTAAGTTCGAGAAAAGCTTCGCCGGTCAGATAAAAACGAATCAGATCTTTGACCATGAAAATGTAGCGCGCTTTACACAGCGTTTCAGGCTCGTTCTCTTTCAGCCAGGCGAGGAGGGCGACGGGCTGCCCGGCCCAGATAGACTGCATAGTTTTGGGCAAAATATCGCTAATAAACGTCGGGTCGCGGTACCACTTTTCTACCCAAGACTTAGCCCGGCTATCGGTGGAGATAATTCCGTTGCGCACCGGGGCACCGGTTTCATCCACCATATAAAGCCCGTTGCCGTGACCGGTTACCGCCACGCCTTTGATTTGGCTGGCGTCGATACCCGACTGCGCGATGGCTTTTTTAATGACTTCGACGTTAGCCGCCCAGAGTTCGTTGATATCCCGCTCGGTATGAAATTCCTTCGGGGTCAGCATTTGCGTTGATTTCGACGCGCTGGCCACCACGTTGCCGGCGCGATCGTAAATCGCCGCTTTTGTAACGGTGCCGCCGTTATCAATGCCCATGACATAGTGTTGTTTCATTCGCGTGGACTCCTTATGAGTTACCATAAACCGGGTTCGCTGGTGGTAATGCCTTTAAATCCGGCATGGAAAATTTTATCTACAAGGTATTTCCGCTTAACAAAGCCTCCGGCGATGAATATCACATCAAAGCCTTTTAAATTCCGGCTAATCAATTCCAGACACTGGCAGGCATATTCAGCAGGTAAGATTTCAATAGCATCTGGCGGGTTATGCTTAACAATATCGATGGAGTGATCCAGCGAGCGCGAGTCGATGAGCAGTACCCGAAAGATAGTTAACAATCCCTCTTTTTTGGCATAGCGTAGGGCCGAGAGATTGGACGAAATAACACCATCAACCTTGTAGTAATTTTTGAGCAAACTAATACCCGCCTGGTCAGGTTTAAAACCACCCAGTAGCTCGAGGTGAATAAGCACTTTCTTGCCACTCTGATGACATTTACCGATCAACGATTGCAGATTGCCAATATTCGCTTCGGATAACAGTACGTATTCTGATGCGCAGGCCAGCGCCTGTTCAAAATGTTTATATTTTCTGATTGAAGGAATGATGGTGTTATTTAAGAGCATATTAATATCCGATGTTATTTAGCCATATAGAGGCTGTAGGCATCTTCCGCTGTCGCATTTTCATGGATGATGGCATTCAGACCTGCTACTACTTTTGCCGGCTGTGGGTCCTGAGTGATATTGCGACCCACCGCCACGCCTTTTGCACCAACCTGCATGCAGTGATGAACAAATTTAAAATAACCGTCAATCCCGGTTTTCGGCCCGCCCAGCGCCAGCACCGGCACGCCGGCCGCTTCGACGATAAGCCGGTCGTCCTCGGTGCCGGTGAAGCGGGTTTTGATCACGTCAGCCCCAAGTTCAACGGCAATGCGGGCAGAGGCGGCGATAACGGCCGGATTGTTGGAGTCGTCGCTAGTGACGGGATAGCCGTACGGCAGGGATTCCACGATCAGCGGTACGTTCCAGCGGTCGGCGGCCTGCGCCAGCTGCATCGCCATGATATGCGTTTTCTCCTCATTGAACGCGCCGGGAAAAGTCATGCACACCACGCCTTCCGCCGCCACTTTCAGCGCGTCCTCAATGGAAAATACGGGGGTGGTGTCGGGAACGGTATTGTCAAAAATACTCACTGTGCTATCGACGCGTAATACAACGGGGACGCAATTGAAAACTTCACGGAAATTTTTCAACATGCCCCAGGTCACCAGCGCGCAGTCCAGACCGCTGTCGACGAGGGCCGGGAGCTGGTTTATCGTATTATCAATACCATTAGTTTTGGTCGAAAAATAGTAGCCATCCAGCGCCAGAGTGACTGATTTACCATCTTTTGCGAAAATGCGAGAGAGACGACGTTCTTTAGACATTTTTGACTCCTGAGATAGAAAAAAAACAAAAAGGCCCTCAGAGACTTTCGTCTCTGAGGGCCTTCGATTCACTTACCCTTTTGATAATCGTTCAGCTACCCAAACCATTATCAATTAATTTTTTCAGCCTTACGGGTGGGGTTTAAATGGTGTTTAATTTAAATCCGTTCCCTTGCTTGAATTAATTACTAGCATGTCTGAGTTCTTTCTGTCTAGCCATTGTTGATAAACTGAGATGCCTGTCACAAATCCGGGTTGAGTTTAAACTTATCGGTACTGGCGAATGGGTTGTTGTACTGTTCTTCGCCAGCGATATTTATGATGAGAGCCTGCTGGAGGAAACTTTCAGGGGATATATTTACACCGGGAAATGTTTACCTGATTCATCATTCGGCTATTCCTTCATTTTTTTCTACTGAACTCAGATTGAAAACGATCCCTGTGCGCTGTTTCTGTTGGTCGACGCCGTGTTTTATCCTGGGGTCTGCGATGATTCGCCAATGGTCAGGAGAAAAGTCTTAAACAGATTATTTTAAAACCACGACAGATCATCCTCTCAGTTTCCTTTTACTGAATGTAATGACGATTATTCTTATTTTTGACAGCAATAGACAGCTGCCTGTCGGGAATTTATACTTCGCCGCATTGAAATTTCAATATACATTTAGCTCGGCGTTTGTCGAATGTCTTCAGCGCTGCAGCGTCGTTTTAATAGCCCGTTATTAATCTTATTTTGCTCTCGGGGCAAAATATCTCTGTGGCGGCAACGCCAAAGCACTACATCTGGAAATGTTTATTAAGGATATATAATGAAAAAGTCTCTTCTGGCAGCATGCGCGACGTCCATTCTTTTTTGCTCCGGCGCCATGGCTGCGGACGTAACGGCTTCCGCAACGGCAAGCTGGGATGCTTCTGCAACAAAAGATACCACCAGCCTGTTGGTCGTTACGCCGCTGCGTTCCGTCTCTTTTGAATATGCCGAAGGTCTGAAAGCGTTTAATTCACAGGATGGGGCGTTTGATATTACCATTCAGGGGCAGGAGAACGCGTCCGATTTCGTTTTAACCTCTCAACTGGTGACCAACACGCTGACCCGCGCTACGGATAACTCAACGCTGGAAATTGGCGTGGCATGGAACGGTGAGAAGCTGTCCAAATCCACGCCGGTGAAAATGATGGATATTAGCAATAATATTACCGCTGGCCTGGAAGCGCTGATCGCGGGATATGCTGATAAAGATAACCGCACCAGCACGCAGAGCGCCTTCCTGTTTACCGTCGATTCCGCTACCTCAAATGGTACCACCGCGACGCCTTTCGCTTCCCTTGCCGACGGCTACTGGAGCGGCGATGTGAAGGTGCAGTTTACCGCCGAGTGGACGCTGTCTCAGAGCTAATATCGCCTTTCAATATGCCAATAAGGAGGGGTCGCCCTCCTTTATTTTAATGATGAAAAAATTATACCCATTTTTATTTCTGCCGCTGTTAATCAGCGCTAGCGCGGCGGCGATTGGCGTTGGGGAAGTAACCTCCATTATGTTCGCCAATGACCAGATGCTGGCGAAAGAGATCGATAACGCCAGCGACTCGGCGCGGTTTGTTAGCGTCAGCGCCCACCGCCTCTCTACGCCGATGGCAGGGGGCAAAATTATTCCGATGGAACAGCCCGGCGAGTTGCTTTCTACCCCGGCAAACGTGATTCTTCCCGCCGGCGCCAGAGAACATTTCCGCTTTATTTATCATGGGCCTGAAGATGATAAAGAGCGCTATTACCGGCTGTCGTGGCTGGATGAACCGGTGAGCGATCATCAGGCCAGCAGTAATTCACGTCACGGTATGGCGACAACCTCAGCGCAAATTAACACCATTCTGGTGGTGGCGCCGCGCAAGGCAACATTTAACTATCAGCATCGCGGCGATACGGTGACGAATACCGGCAATGTGACCTTCCGGGTTATTTCCTATGGGCCCTGTAAAGATCCTGAAAAAAACAAAGGCGAGGGCTGCCGTGAACGTTATTACGTCATGCCCGGACTTAGCGCAAAAATAACGCATACACAGGTCGCGAATAAACAGACGCGAATCGGTATCTGGCACGAAGGTAAATATATTCACGTCAAATAGAGAATTACAGATGTCAGGATGGTTATTCAGAAAAGGAATGCTGCTGCCGGGAATATGTCTCGTCTGTACCGTCGATGCTTCAGCCAACGAAAGCGCGGGCAGAGCGACGCTGCTGCGGGTGGGGGATTATGTTATTCCGCCCGTTTTTGCTGATGCGCTTAAGCAGGGGATGCGGGTACCGGTTTTTATCCGCTACAAAGAAGCGGAGCTGCCGTCGCGCAGTCGGCAAAAAATCGCCGATGCGCTGATTGCGACCAAGGACGGGGCGCTGACGATCCGCGAACTGACGCTGCTCTCCACGCCGGATAACCTGTCGCTATCTGCGCCAGTAGAGGAGATTGTCAATGGTCTGCAGGACCAACAATTTTCTGCGGATATGACGCTGCGTTTCTCCGGCGCGGCGCAGATCACTTTCGACGTCCGGGCATTTTACCTTGAAATGATCGTCGATCGCAGCGCGCTGGCGGCGACGACGCTTGCCAGGCACAGCGTTTTGGGCGACTCAACCGCCGGTGCGCCGTCGAACGTGCTCAATTATACCTTTGGTACTTATCATCACCGTTATAACGGCTACGACGGCACCAGCAGCTACCTGACGCTGGATAACACCGCGGCATTTCGCGAGCACCACGTGAATATCAACGGCTCTTTCTACGGTATCGGCTCTGGCGACAGCAGCGGTAACCTCTACCGGGCGATGTATGAGCGCGATATGGCAGGCCAACGCCTGGCGTTGGGAATGGTCGATACCTGGAATCTACAATCTATCGCCAGCATGAGCGCGCTGAATTCCAGCCGCATCTACGGCGTGAGCTATGGCAATAAAAGCAACTCGCGCCTTGAAGATACCGCCCTGTCCCTGACGCCGATTACCGTCTTTTTACCGGCGGCGGGCGAAGTGCATATTCTGCGCGATGGCAAATTACTGAGCATTCAGAACTTTGCCATGGGCAGCTACGAAGTCAATACCGCAACGCTGCCGTTCGGCATATATCAGGTTGAGGTGCAGGTTGTGATCAACGGCAAAGTGGCCAGCAGCCGCACGGAACAGATTAACAAAACCTACGCCCGTCGCTCGAGCGTCACCGAGCGCTGGTCGTGGCAAGTATTCGGCGGAATGCTCGAATACCATAAAACCGACTATCGACCACAACATGCCCGGCGCGAGGGGAAGCAGGAAACCTGGCTTAGCGGCGGCGCGGCGGCGGTCACGCTGCCCTGGCTCGCCGGGACTGGGTTTAAAACCACGCTATACGGTTTCGACAGTAACGCCGTAAACGAAAGCGAAGTGGATGTGTTGTTCAACGAACGTCTGCGGGTTAATCAGCAGGTTTTGCTGGCCAACGACGGCAGCAGGAAAAGCATCACCACCCTCAATCTGAGTCTGCCTACGGGCTATGGTTCAATTTGGGGTTCGCGAGAATTTACGCATATTGGCAATCACTTACCGCTGCGCAAAGGGGATTACTTTACCTGGGGGACAACGCTGCCGCTGCAATCGCTGACGCCCTACCTCGGCACATTGACCTTCAGCCGTACGGAAAACTACAGTAACAAAACGCGTTATAACAACCTTGATTACTCGCAGACGCTGGCGTCGGGGCGCTACGGTACCGTTACTCTGAGAACCGGGGTGCAGAATTACCACTATCAGCGCAACCAGGACACCACGCGGGATAAATACATTAACCTCGATTTATCGTTGCCGCTGGCGGCGTGGTTCAGCGCCGGGGTTTCCAGCGAAAACGGCAACATGCTGGCGAATATGGCGCTCAGAAAACGCTTCGCCGATAGCGCCATCACTCAGGCGGGCATCTCAGCTTCCCGGCGGTTAAAAAGCAAAGAGAGCGAGAGTTACCGCAGCGATAAACGGGCGATCAATGGTTTTGCCAGCTACGACACTAAATACAGCAGCGGCACGCTATCCGCCACCCATGCTTCGGATAACAGTACCAACCTCAATTTCAGTACCCTGGGCAGCGTCGCCTGGACCGGAAAAGATGTTGTTCCGGCCAAAGGAAGCCATACATCGGGGGTGCTGATCCATACCGATTTCCGCGACAACGCCACTATGACTGCCAAAATTAACGGCCAGCATTACCCGCTCAGCGGCCAGAAAAACTTTATTCCGCTGCCCGCCTATGGGCGCTACAGCGTGGAGCTGATGAATGACAAACGCAGCGCCGATAGCGTGGATATCGTCAGCGGCAGAAGCCATCAGGCGGTGCTGTATCCCGGTAATGTGGACGTTATTCGTCCGGAGATAAAACAGCTGGTTACGGTGTTTGGCCGCATTCGGCGCGATAACGGCACCGTCGCCGCCCACCTCGATATTCATAATCACATCGGCAAAGGGCGCACCGATGGACAGGGAGAATTCGCCATGGATGTTGATAAACGCTATCCGACCATCACTCTGGTCGAAAAAAACGGACAGCGCTGCGAGCTGGAGCTGAATCTGCAGGAAGCGCGCGGCGCGGTGTGGATGGGGGACCTGCAGTGCGAGGCGCAGATGCGTATGGCGGCACAGGGGGAGGGGCAGCGTGACACCTGGTAAACTGATTTGCGGCCTGGCGCTGGGCGCTTGCCTGGCGACCACGTCATTCCAGAGCCTGGCGGTGAACGCCAGCAGCAGCGGCTCGGGGAAAAATGACTATATGTTTATTGAAAACCATGTCGATAACGAATATTTCGTTACCCCCGGCAGCCTGGACCCGCGCTTTTCCGGCGCAAACGTCTGGACCCGCTACTCGACGAAGCAGCGCAGTCTGGGCTATATGGGCTACGTCAGCTGGAGCTATCGATCCTACTACTACGATATGTGGTTGTCGGACTCGCCGGTGAATTCACCGTTTATCGGCATTCGCTGTATGACTACCGGCGCCGACTGCCCGTCGCAGGGCTATATTTCCGGCGAGGTCATTGATAGTGAAGGTTTTTATCATACGATGTCCGGAAGCTCTTTGAACAATGGCGGAACCGGCTACGCCACGTTCTCCCCGGCAATGTATGAATATCTGCGCAACCGTCAGCCTGGCGAGAGCGATGCCTTTGTGCTCAATCTTTGTTACACCAAAACTAATTACGATGCGGCATCCGGCCAGCGCTGTCGGGATCTCGCCTCGGGCGCGACGTGGCGTTATTACACCATCAATGCCACTAAAGTCGGGCATTTAACGCTGAACAGCACCGGCGCGCTGGCGGAAATCTGGATTGCCAGCGACGGCACGCCCAGCGTCAATATCGGTAGCGAGCACTGCGAGGTCAGTATCGTCGGCGGCGAAAGTGGGATGACCTGTAAAATGGTGTCGTATCGCTATCGTCAAACCAAGCGGGTGACCTCTTCTCTGTCATTTGAAATGGTGGTCGATACCGCCAGGCTGGGCTTTAGTCCGGCGTCTAAAACCATCAAATATAGCGGCAATGGATCCACCTGGTATAACTGGAGCGCTTCCACTACCTATAGCAACGTCTTTACCCCCGAAGGCCAGTACGTTTATGTGTTCCTCTCGAAAACCTTTTTCCAGAACTTGATCCAGCGCGGAATTAGCATTACCAATAACGACGATTTGTTTACCTTCTTCTTTGATAACAGTAACACCGCGCAGTCCGGGTTCTATCAGTTTACGGCGTCGAGCATGATCAATATTCTGCCGAAAGAGTATGGGATCAGTATTGTGTCCACGGACGGCAATGCTGCGCCGAAAGAGTCGGGCAATATCGGCGACCCGACGCCGATCGGCTTTGAATATCAGGTAACCGTCTCCTCCGAGCGTATGGCGGACGCGGTGACGGCTCAGGTGATCGGCGAAGGCACCTCTATTGATGGTGTCTCATACTGCCTGTTTACGTCGCAAGAGGGCGGCTGGCAGGTGCCGATCCCGGCCTTTCTCTCCTGGACGGCATCCACCGGAGAAACCCGCACCAGCCGCAATAGCTGCATCGATGCGGAGATCGATATGACCGCTGCGCGCTGGACGCAAACGCCGTGGAATGCGGCAATTGATGACGGCTACTATTTCACCACCCGCCTGCAGCTGCTGTTTCCGATGGACGATCCGCGCTCCAGACGCACTCTCGACGGCAGCGACTGGATGGGAACGGTGAACGCCAGCGGCGAGGTCAGAGTGACCGCCAAATGGCTGGGCGTCGAGTGAGAGGCAGATTAATGAAAGCCGCTGCTATGCTGCTGGCCGCGTCGCCGCTGGCGGCGGCAGGGGCGTTTTTTAATGCCGTCGTGTATGAGATACCCTCCGACCGGGCCTTTATCTCGCAGCCGCTGTATAACGACACGCCGCGTAATAATATGTACTCCATCGCGGCGTGGAAAATTGCCAAACCCGGCGCGGGGAATGAACCGGTTCTGCCTAATCAGGGCGAACTGCTCTACGCCCCGCTGCGCTTCCATTTACCGCCGGGAAGCAGTGAATATTTCCGTCTCTATTACAAAGGCCCTGAAGATAATCAGGAGCGCTATTATCGCGTGGTATTCAAAGAGACGCCGGTGACGCTGATACCTTTCAGGACGACGCCGCAAAAGATGGATGTGCTGCCGGTGGTAGCGATGAGCACTATTCTGGTCGTCAGGCCGCGTCAGCAGCGCCTGGAGTGGCAGATAGATGAACGCCAGGGGGAGATTTACAATAGCGGAAATACGTTTTTTCGGGTGATTGTTCACCAGGGGTGCGCGGGGAGTGATGAACGCGCCACGCAGCTGTATCTGCTGCCGGGCGAACGCTATCGCGACGCGGCTCTGGCAGGGAAAAACAGAAAATTCGTGGTGGCCAATCAGCGCTACTTTCCGTTGGGGAAGGCGTGCCCTGATGCTATTCAGTGAGCAACAGGGATTCGACCATCAGCTGCGCCAGCAGCAGCAGCAGGGCAATCAGCGCCAGCCATTTCGCGGGACGAAGCTTATGCTCCGGAATAGAGGTATTACGTAAGCGCACGAGCCATGGAGTATTTTTCATTATTGACGTCCTGTCCCTGATGTCTGTCAGCGAGATCGGCAGAAAATAGATCACGATCTAATTGTCTGATATTAATGGATTAGTAGGTAATAACCCATGATTAAATGAAGCTGGTTTAGCTTTCATTCAATAATTGGGACATAAATCATATCCACAATAAATAAAGATGATGGTCCATCCATAAACGCTATTTTCAGACCATCATCCGGTCGCCTGTGGTTTACAAGGGTTGGCGTCCTCCGTCTTCAGAGCTCATGGTCCCACGGCGGGTTAGCCCCCGGCCTGGAGACCGTCACCGCGGCGGCGCGCATACCGAGATCGACCGCGCGTCGCACCTGTTCTCGTGACAGTGTCACTAATTTAGGCTTCTCAAGGAGTCCGGCTTGCGAAAGGCTGGCGAGAATACCGGCATTGACCGTATCCCCGGCGCCGACGGTATCGGCAACCGTTACGCGAATCCCTGGAACATGAAGATGGAAATTAGCGGTCCAGGCATCGGCGCCGTCAGCCCCGCGGGTGACCACGATAAGCTTTGGTCCCAGAGCAAGCCAACGGCGTATGACCGCGTGTTCTTCGCCGGGTTCGGCAAACCACGCGAGGTCCTCATCGGAAAGCTTGACGATATCCGCCAGAGCAATCATCCGCATCATGCGCGCCAGGTGTTTCTGCCGGTCCTGGATGAAGATTTCACGAATATTGGGGTCGAGGAACATCACCCGGCGCGGCGCCTCTCTTACCATCAGCGCTTCATAAACGCTGCCGCACGGTTCGGCTATCAGGCTGATGCAGCCGAACAGGACGGCAGATACGTCATCACCGAGCGTCGGCAGGTCGCTTTCAGTCAGCATTCTGCCGGCGCTATTCTCATCGTAAAAGGTATAGCGCGCCTGTCCGCCTTCCAGCCTGACAAAGGCCAGCGTGGTCGGTAGCGGCGCGCGGGTTGAGGGCGAATAATCCACGCCGGAGGCGTCAAGCGTGTGGCGCAGCATGTCACCCATAAAATCGTCCGATAAACCGGAAAACAGCGCGACCGCCATCCCCTGGCGCCCCAGGGCGATGGCGGTATTGAACGCCGCGCCGCCGACGCAGGGCGTAAAGGCGGGAGCATTTTCACGGCTCCGGCAGGGCAGCATATCGATCAGGGCTTCTCCGCAGCAAAGGATCATGGCTTTTCCTCCCGGCTCACCGCGACCTGCGGCGGCGTTTCCAGGCCGTCGGCTACCTGCATCCAGTTGTCAGCGAATATCCCGCAGGCGGTCTTGATATCGACCCCGACCGGGAGCTCCGGACACTCGTTTTCCCCGTTGCTGCCCCAGTTCACCCAACCGGACTGACGGCGCTGGACTATCTGAAACGCGCCGGAGGGGCGGGAGGTCCACCAGATCATCGCCCGGCCGCTCGCTGAATCGTACTCGACGGTTTTACTGGCTGGTCCCGGGAACACGGTTTCATCCGGCACGGCGGAAACGTTGACGGGAGAATCAGTCAGGCGCCATTCCCGTTCATTCAGGTCGGCGCGAACGTGCGCCCGGGCGCGCACAACGCCAAGCCTTTCGCGGATTTCAGCTTCATCCAGCACGTTTTCCCAGCGGCAGAACATTCGCCAGTAAAGATCCCAGTGAGCGGAGGCCATATCGGCGAGCTGTTCGCGGAATTCGGCAAATTTCGGGCTCTGGTTTTCAGAGGTGGTAACGGTATGAGCCACCATGGCGACCAGCTCTTCGGCGTAGGGGTCGCCTGCGCGATAGCGGGTACCGCCGTAGGCCGCGAAGCGGTCAAACAGCAGTTTTCCCGGACCGCTTTCAAACTCGTCGCCGACGGTGATCTTGTTGGTGACCGAACGCCCGTTGATGACCGTCGAAAAGTCATCCACCCCGTAGCGCCGCTGAAACCACGGGGTATTCCAGCTGAACTTCCAGTCGATGGTGAAGTGCTTACCGCGTAGCTCCGCTAATAACCCATCGGGGATCGTGCCGTGCATGCGATAGTGATGATAGACCGGGCCTTCCTCAACAATTTCAATATCAACGAGGGTATGTTCCGGCGGGTTAATCAGCCCATTTTCCGGGGTAAAGAACGGACCGTAAAAACCGCCGATGGCGTTATTCCCGGAAGGAAGCAGCTCGACATTGTCCTGCAGACAGCGAAAATGGCGCAGCCCCCACTTGGATGAACCCACGCCCTGGGCGGTTCCCCGACACATTTCCAGATCGAAGCAGCCGGTATTGAGGCGGACAAAACAGTCTTTCTCCCGGCCAGGCAGGCGGTGGATACCAGCGACTTCACCGACTTCAGCCGCCGTTAACGGCCGCTCAAGCCGCATCCGGAGCGTGCCGCTGAAGCTTACCGTAGCGATAAAGGCGGTACTGTTTTGCGTCGACTCATGAGTGAGGCGCTGGCAAAGGATCCGCTGGTCCTCGCTGGTGATTGCCCACCACAGGGGCTCCTGCAGTTTCTCCGGGAGAGTAAACGTAATCGGTTCGCGATCCCGGGTAGCGTTCATCGGGTCCGTCAGCGTAATGTGATATGTCATGGGCGTAGACTCCATTAAAATTTAAGCATGCGAAGACCCGCCGCCAGCGCGGCGGATAAACAAAGCGTCAGGGAAAGCTAGCGGGTACGGGCGATCTCTTTTTTCCGCCAGAAGGTAAACAGTTCCGGATGCTGCTTCAGTCCGTCAATCGCCACGGCAAGAATGATGACGATGCCTTTAATCAATAGCTGGGTGAAAAAGGGGACGCTCAGCAGAATCAGGCCGGTGCTGAGCACGCCGAGAATTATCGATCCAATCAGGGTGCCGATAATTCGCCCGCGTCCTCCGGCGAGGCTGGTGCCGCCCAGCACTACCGCCGCAATGGCGTCCAGTTCATATCCCGTACCCGCCGTAGGCTGGGCGGAAATGACCCGGGCGGCGAAGATAATGCCCGCCAGACCCGCGCAGACGCCGGCAATCATATAAACCGCCGCCAGTACGCGTTTTACCCGGACGCCGGCCAGGCGCGCGGCCTGGGCGTTGCCGCCGACGGCATAGATATGACGACCGAACCGCGTGCGCTCAAGAATGAACCACGCCAGCAGATAAACCACCAGCATAATAATGACCGGAACAGGGATGCCGGCGAGATAGCCATTCCCCAGCTCGCGGAAGCTCAGGCTACTCGATACAATAGGTTGCCCTTCGGTAATGGTGTAGGCCATCCCGCGCAGGAAGGTCATTGTGCCGAGAGTGACGATAAAGGGCGCAAGAGCGAGATAGGCGGTGAGCACGCCGTTCAGCAGACCGCAGAGCGCGCCCACGCCCACGCCGGCCAGAATCGCCAGCGGCGCAGGGATCCCGGCCATCGCCGCAACCACCGAGATCACGCCGGAGACGGCGACGATAGACCCGACGGACAAATCAATTCCGCTGGTTAAAATGACGAAAGTCATGCCCGCCGCCAGAATAGCGTTGACGGAAATCGAGCGGGCGATATTCAGCAGATTATCGACGCGGTTAAAGTTTGGCGCAAAGGTCGACATCAGGATCAGCAGCACCAGCAGAACGATTAAGATCCCCACCCGATCCCACCATTTCGCAAAATCAAACGGCGCTTTGACCGGCACTTCCGTCACAGGTTTATTGTTGTCCATGGCATTCTCCGGATTGACTGGTAAAGGTTCCTGTTGCGTGCAGCATCACTTCTTCTTCCGTTGCTGAATATGAGGGTAACTGGTGAACGATTCGGCCGCCGCGCATAACCAGCACGCGGTCGCTGATGCCGATGGCCTCCGGTAAATCGGAGGAGATCACCAGAATGGCTTTCCCGGCGCGGGCGAGTTTGTCGATCAGTTCGTAAATTTCCCTTTTGGCGCCGATATCCACGCCGCGGGTCGGTTCATCGAGGATAAGCAGCCTCGAATCGCGCAGCAGCCAGCGCGCCAGCGCCGCTTTCTGCTGGTTTCCGCCGGACAGGGCGCTGACGGGCAGTTCGACCGCATTTTCCCGCAGCCGTAACCGGCGCATCTGCTCAAGGACGGCGGCGCGGATGGTTTTGCGTTTAACCACGCCGCTGGCGACAAAGTTCTCCAGCGAGCTGATATCAATGTTGTGCTCAACCGAATGACCCAGAAACAGGCCCTGGGTTTTGCGGTCCTCGGTCACCATCCCGATTCCGTCGGCAATGGCGGCGGTGGGATCTGACGGCTGGCTTACCTTGCCGTTAATACGTACGCTTCCCTGGGTGCGGGGGTCGGCGCCGAATAACAGGCGGGCCACTTCGGTTCGGCCAGAGCCAACCAGCCCGGACATGCTGACGACTTCGCCCGCTTTGACCTCAAAGGAGACCGGGCCGGTTGCGCTACCCGCCAGGTCCGCGACCTCCAGCAGTACTTTGCCGGGCGTACGCGGTTCGTGCTGATAGAGATCGACGATTTGCCGGCCGACCATCATGCGTACGATATCGGTGGTCGAGACGCTGCTCAGGGTTTCCGTACCGATCCACGTACCGTCCCTGAACACCGTGACCCGGTTTGCCAGCTGCCATACCTCTTCCATGCGGTGCGAGATGTAGACCATCCCGACCCCATCCTGACGCATCTGCTCGATCAGCCGGTAAAGCTGGAGGGTCTCCGCCCGCGACAGGGCGGCGGTCGGCTCATCAAGTACCAGTACTTTTGCGTTTTCACTGACGGCGCGGGCGATCTCGACCATTTGCTGACGTCCGATGCTCAACGAGCCGAGCGGCGCCTGCGGGTTGATGTCCGCGTTAATCCGGTCCAGCTTCTCCCGGGCCTCCCGGAGCATCCGTTTGCGATCGAGAATACCGGCGAAAGAGGTCGGTTCCTGGCCGAGAAACAGATTTTCCGCCACCGTCATATCGGGAACCGTATTCAGCTCCTGATGGATGATGGCGATGCCATATTTGCGCGCATCTCTTGGCGTGCGAATATCAATCTCCTGCCCGTTGATATAGATCGCGCCGCTATCGCGCTGCTCGTTTCCGGAGAGGATCTTCATCAGCGTGGATTTACCCGCGCCGTTTTCCCCCATCAGGGCATGGACCTCTCCGGCGAATAAATCAAAGCGTACGTTGTTCAGCGCGAGGGTCGCGCCGTAGCGTTTTGAAATCCCTTCCAGCCTGAGCAAGGGGGGTGAAGTGATGTCGGCCATTGTCTTTGCCCTCCGGGATGAACCCAATCGTCATCCCGTTTTTGCCTCTTGAGTGATGATGTGATTACCAGCCCGGATAGCTATCTACTTTGTCGCGCGTGACCAGCACGCTGGGGATCAATACGGTCGGGGACGCAATAGGCTTGCCGTCAACCATCTCCTGAGCAAGCGAGATGGCCTGGCGCACCATTTCGCCCGGGTTTTGCGTGGCGGTGCCGATAAACGGTGAGCCGCTGCGCTTGAGTTCTTCAACCGCTTCCGGGCTGCCGTCTACGCCGGTGACTTTAATCGCACCGGCTTTGCCGGCCTGCTCAACGGCCAGCACCGCGCCGAGCGCCGAAGGATCGTTCATACCGAAAATCCCGGAGACATCCGGATTGGCGGTGAGCATATCGGTGGTGACCATCAGGCCTGAAGCGCGGTCGTTGCGGGATGCCTGCTGCCCGACGATTTTGATATCCGGATATTTTTGCGCGACGTTTTTACAGCCTTTAATGCGGTCAATAATGGTTTGAATCGGCGTGCCGTCCACCAGCAGCACTTTGCCTTTGCCGCCCATCTGGCTGAACAGATATTCGCAGGAGGTTTCGCCGGCCTGGATGGCATTGGTCATGATCGCCGCGTCAGCGCCCCTGGCGGGCGTATCGACCGCGATAACGATAATTCCGGCGGCTTTTGCCCGCTGAATGGCCGGCTCGATGCCGGACTCATCGACGGCGGAAATAATGATCAGATCCACTTTCTGCTGAATAAAGGCGTCAATCTGCGTGTTCTGGTTTGCCAGATCGACCTGCGCATCTTGTACGTTAAGGGTTGCGCCGATTTTTGCCGCGGCCTGCTTTGCGTTCCTTTCCATTGCCGAGAAGAAGGGGTTGGACATGTCCTGGACCATTAAGCCGATGTGGGATATTTTTTTGCCCTCCTGCGGCGCGGCGCTGGCGGCGGGGATAAATCCTGTCATGGTGGTGATTACCGCAGTAACCGCGACAGCCAGAAATGCTTTGCGAAGTTTGGTCATATTCTGTTCCTTTCATTATCGTGTGGTATGACGTACGGCCAGGTGTGGGGAAGCCTCAGAAATAATCCCCTGATGTTGTTTTTTTACTGGCGGCCGATTATTCAGCCGTTATTTAAATCTCAAAATGATTAGAGAGGGCTGGCAAACGCGTTGCTAACGCTTTGTCGCTGTTAGCCGGCCCGCGCGCGCGAAGCGGCGTCGGGCAAGTCCATTCGGACGAAACGTTGTCAGCAATCTCTATAATGTCTTTTAATTGTTATGCGTTTTTTTACAGCCGCAGGACTGGCGAATAACCAGCTCGGCGGGAACTTTACGTTGGGTGTTGATTTCTCCTTTCCCTTCCGGGTTAATTAACTGGATAAGCATTTCAGCCGACTGTCTGCCAATCTCTTCGCTATTTTCATTGAGCACCGTCAGCGGCGGATTTAATAGCGGCGCCCAGTCGAATTCGTCGTAGGCAATCAGGGCCATATCCTCTGGAATGGCTATCTGGCGCTGCTGGAGCTGTTTGAGCGAACCCAGCAGAATAGGGTTGTTACCGGCAATAAGGGCATCCGGCAGCGCTTTCTGGTGGTCGAGGTACTGGCTCAGTTTGTCAGCAGCCGACTGCGCGTCGTTTTCCGTTTCGACAACTTCAAGCGTAGCGCCGGACCGCTCGGCGGCCTCGCGTATCCCGCGCTCGCGTTCAAAACGCGTGGTCCAGCGGTCCGGGTAGATAAGGAGCAGCCAGTTTTTATAGCCGTGCTGCGCCAGATGGTTTCCCACCAGCAGGCTGGCATGGTAATTGTCGGTTGTGACGCTGGGAAAGTTGTGCTCGCCGCGGGGCGGGGAATCAACGAAGACGACCGGGATGTCCCATTTCGCCAGCAGAGTCAGGCTTTCCGGCTGCAGCGTCACCGTCGAAATGATCCCGGCCATCCGTGACTCGATCAGGCGGTTAATCATCCGATCTTCCTGCGCGCGGTCGTAGATGCCGTTGACCGCAATATCGCCAAGCACCACGGTCCACTGCGAAGGCTGCAGCATCTGCTGAATGCCGGACATCAGGTTGAGATAGTAAGAGTTCGACGCATGGGCGGTGATCACCGCCACCGAGTCTCTGCTCGAACGGCGTAGCGCCTGGGCCGCGCGGTTGGGTACGTAGCCGAGCTCTCGCGCCACTTTTAAAATCAGCTCCCGGCTGTCGTCAGCGACGCCATCGCCACCGTTTAGCGCGCGCGAAACGGTAAACATGGAAAATCCCGTCGCTTCGCTCACATCCCGCATCGTTGCTTTACGCATTTTTTGCTCTCTGCTTTTAAGAAATTACCTGCGATATAAACGGTTATTGTCTGTACCTAAACGTTTATGTGAGTAAACATAAACGTTTAGGTTTGTTTGATCAGTGAGCCGCTTCTCGTTTTGTGAACAGAAGGTAAATAACGTTGTTTGTGAATGATTTCTATGAATTTATTGATTTAATGCATATTTGACCCGCCAGCCGCTTTGGTATTCTTGGCCTCTTCATTAGCGGTCAGACAGGGTAGTCGCGTTGGAAATCTTTTTTTAACCCACTGAAAAGTATTCTCTAAATATTTTTCACATTGCAAATATCACGGTCCGTTATCGACGGATCCGCTTTTGTATGGGTTAAAAAAAAGGTTCACCATGAAAGTCACATGGAACGTCAGCCCTGCGGGCTACCAGCTGCTAAGCAAACGCTGTCCCGCCTGCCATGGGCAGCAGAAATTCACGCCATCCGGAGCCTTCCGGATCAATTCGCAAAAAAAACAGCTCGATGTCTGGAGTATCTATAAGTGCGTCCGCTGCGCATACACCTGGAATATCAGCCTGTTCTCTCGTTTACCCGTCAGTAAAATAGATCCACACCTCTATGAGCGACTCATGGCAAACGATAAATCTGCTGCAGAGGACTACTCTCACGATTTGCAGGTTCTGCGGCGCAATAGCGCGTTGTTAGCGGGTTCGCCTGAATTCGTCGTACGGGAAGGCTGGCGAATCAGCCTTGTCCGTGCTGCTCAGGTCAGCGTCAACGTCTACGTCGAGCGCGCTTTTCAGGTCAGCTTACTGGCGGTGCTACGTAGACAGCTCGGCCTTAGCGGCAGCGCGATCCGCAAATGTCTGGCGGCGGGCGATATCGCCGGAATTACGCTGAAAGAGCTACGTTCGCCGAGGATACGGCCGGAAGGATACAGGCTTTATATCGTGAAGGAACTTCTTCTGGCGCGCAGGCGAATTTCATTAAATACCGGCTCAGATCTCAGGAGATGATAGCCCGTTTCCCCGGATAGATTGCTATCCGGGGAGCTGACTCGCAAAAATGGAGCACGGTTGTCCACGGTGGAAAAATAACCTTGCCTTTCTTACTGTGCATTTATACAGTTTCTGGCGACGGCGCGGCGACCAGTGTCGATCGACTCGCCGGATATTGCGACGGCAAATTCTGTTTAAAAAAGGAGAAATCCCTGTCTATGGATACGCGTAAAGAAGTGCTGTTTGTCCTCATCCAGGAGTATGCCGACTGGGAGTTTTCGCTGCTGGCGCCCGGCCTGCGCCGGGGGTTTGGCGTATGGGAGCCGCGCTACGAAGTCAGGACCGTAGCTGCGGATGAGGGGCCCGTGAGGTCAATTGGCGGGGTGCGCTGTCTGCCGGATTATACCTTCCAGACGATACCTGATGACTACGCTGCTCTGGTGCTGGTGGGAGGAATGAACTGGTGGGGAGAGGAGGCTCAGCGGGTTGTGCCTCTGGTTCAGCAAGCGCAGGCGCGGCAGATTGTCGTCGGCGCAATATGCGATGCTTCGGCATTCCTCGGCGCACACGGTTTTCTTAATGATGTTGACCATACCTCCAACGGCCTGGCATACCTGCAGAGCAGGGCGGGGTCAGCCTATCGCGGCGCCGCACGGTACAAAAACGTGCCATCAGTCCGCGACGGCAACCTGGTCACCGCCAACGGCGTTGGTTTTCTGGATTTTACCTGCAATATGCTGTCTGCCTTAAACGCGGCCCGCCAGGAAGAGATCGAAGCCATGAGGGCGACCTTTACGTCGGGAATGTTTACCGAGGGCTGATGCGGACAAAGCCGCATTATGCATCGCAGTGGGCTGCGGTCGTCTCATCAGGCTAACCGCATCCGGCGCGCCGCTCAGAGACAGACAGGGTTTCGCAATGGACAACCCTGCCTGAATTAGCCGGCCAGCGGCCTCAGTCGGCGTTTGCGTAATAAACAAACGCCAGCTTATTGCCGTCCGGATCTCTGACGTAGGCGCTGTGGAAGCCTTCACCGTACTGCGGGCGATGTCCCGGAGCGCCTTCATCGCTTCCTCCCAGACTGAGCGCCAGCTGATGCAGCTGCTGAATATGCTCAACCGAACGTGCGTTCAGAGCCACCATAACGCCGTTGCCGGTTGTTGCCTGCTGCTGATTAAACGGTTGGCCAACGCACAGCCCGATGGTGCTGTTTCCGCTGAATGTCCCCCACGATGCGCCTTGATCGCTTCGGCCGCTTTGCGGCTGCCCCAGCATCTCCATCAAAGGATCGTAAAAACGAATGGCGCGCGGCAGATCGTTAGTGCCGAGCATAATATAGGAAAACATGACGCCTCCTCCTTTTCGCCTGCAAGTTGTTGCCAATCTAGCAGCAAGGTGAGAAGTCATGCAGTCCCGGCAGCCAGAAATCATACCTTCGTCGCGATTATTCAGCGAAAGCGTCCGCCCTGGGGGCTCCCCTCAGCTTAAATCGTGCAAATCTTTATCGTTGGCCGGCAGCAGCGATATTTCGTCGAAATTAACCCGCAGGCCGCTGCGCTGCGGCGTACAGCACATGATGCCCACTTTCGCGGCGCCGGTCGGAAAAGGGCACAGCCGCAGTAGCGGCCACTGGTGGCCATCCGTTGAGTACTGCAGGCGCAGCGCTTCGCCCCGACGGGTCAGGCGCAGCCAGAACGCCGCGGGGTTGCCTGGAAAAATGCCGGTGGCCCAGTCTGAAGTTCCCAGCGTCAGTACGCTACCGATGGCGGGCGCGCCGTCGTTGTACTCGATACCGGCCTTAAGCCAGTGCCGGGCGTCCTGCATTAACATAATCCCCGCCTGGTCATACAGGGTGCTGAAATCTGCGCGCACCCGCACCTGAAAGGTGAAATCCCCCGCGGCTTCCGTGGCATAGATATGCCCGGAGAAGCGCTCAAACCCGTACCAGGTTTCGCGCCAGAAGTCGGTTTTCTCATCGGTTACGACGCTAAGTGAGCAGTCCTCTTCCGACCATGTCGCGGGTTCGTTAATCCATTGAAATACCTGTTGCATCAGGTCTCCTGTCTTTGCTGAATAAGCGTTAAAAACCGCAGCGAGTCTTCGTCTGCCTGCTGCGTAAGGCGCGGATCCCACGCCGGACTGTCAGCGTCGCAAAAGCCGTGCTGCGCATTGAACATCCGGCAGGTCACGGAGGGAACGTTCTCCAGCTGATCTTGCATTACCCGGGGATCGAACGCCGGTTCCTCGCTGGCGAGAATCACCAGCGTCGGGCAGGGCGGCGCAACGTCGCTGTAGTGGCGGATCCGCGAGCCGTAGTGGCAAATCGCGGCGTTGCAGAAACCGCTTCTGGCGGCCAGCCAGGCCAAGGTGGCGCCCACGCTATAGCCGATGAGGATTAGCATGCCATATTTTGTTTTCAGCTCGGCCAGCAGCGACTCAATGGCGGTGGTGTCGAATCCGACGTTATCGTTAAAGTGACGCCAGGCTTGCTCCTGCTGCTCATAGGCGAACGGCGCAGAGTGGGGAAAAAGCGCTGGCGTGTAGACATCGAAGCCGCGGCTGCGCCAGGTCGCGGCGGTTCGCTGAATATGCGCATTAATGCCATAGATTTCATGCAGCAGGATGATGGCTTTATCACACTCAGGTAACATAAATGCGCCTCGGTCGGATAAAAACAGGATTGTCAGGTGGCCGAATGATGGTGTCTGGGGAAACGGGCTAAATTTTGCAGCACTCAGGCCAGAGCAGCAAGCTCCCTTTTTACGTTACCCTGCATATCCCTTAGCGGCCAGGCGATATTGCCGGTGATGGATATTCATCACCACCGGCATTTTGCCGCATTAACCCCACGCTATGTTGGCCTGACGGTGGCTGTTTTCAGGTTGCGGGCGAAAGCCTTCAACTGACAGAGCATCGCCTCCCGATCGTCCTGGTGTTGTTCGATGATTTTCACTATTGCTGAGCCGGAAATAGCCCCGGCGGCTCCCGCTTTCATGGCATCCGCCACCTGTTCCGGGGTTGAAATACCAAACCCCTGAATCGGCGGTGGCGCCTGATAGTCACCAAGCTTAGAGACCAGATGTTCCAGCGGCAGCGCGGCGCGTTTTTCCGCGCCGGTTACGCCCGCCCGCGACAGCAGGTAGGTGTAACCGCGGCCGTGAGCGGCAATATGTCGCAGCAGCTCATCGTCCGCATTGGGTGGGCAGATAAACACGGGCGCAATATCATGGCGCATCGCGGCCTCGCGGAACGGCGCCGACTCTTCGAACGGGACGTCTGCTACCAGTACAGAATCGACGCCCGCGCGGGCGCAGGTGGCATAAAACGTCTCGATTCCCCGGTTATACACCAGGTTTGCGTACATCAGCAGACCGATGGGCAGCGCCGGATACCTGGCGCGAATGGCGGCCAGCATGTCAAAGCAGCGCGCAGGGGTGACGTTGGCTGCAAACGCGCGCAGGGCGGCATTTTGTATTGTCGGGCCGTCGGCCAGCGGATCGGAGAAGGGAATCCCCAGTTCCAGCGCATCGGCTCCGCCCTCGATCAGCGCATCGATAATTTGCAGCGACAGATCCGGCTGCGGGTCGCCGAGCATCACGAAGGGAATGAACGCGCCTTCTCCCCGAGTTTGCAGTCGCGAAAACATATCGTTATAGCGTTTCATCACATTTCTCCTCGCGCTTGCAGAATGTCGTGCACGGTAAAGATGTCCTTATCGCCGCGGCCGGAAAGGTTCACCACCAGCAGCTGCTCTTGTTGTGGATTGTCGCGCATCATTCTTAAGGCATGCGCGAGGGCGTGGGATGACTCAAGTGCCGGAATAATGCCTTCAGAACGGCTCAGGGTTTTAAATGCCGCCAGCGCTTCATCGTCGGTAACCGAAACGTATTCCGCGCGGCCAATACTGTTCAGATAGGCATGCTGCGGCCCGACGGCCGGGAAATCGAGGCCGGCGGAAATAGAGCTGGACTCTTTGATCTGGCCGTCATCGGTTTGCATCAGCGGCGTTTTCATGCCGAAATAGATGCCGGTCCGCCCGTGTTTCAACGGCGCGCCGTGTTCCCCTGTCTCGATACCCAGGCCAGCGGGCTCAACGCCAATCAGTCCGACCTGGGGCGTGTCGATAAAGTCAGCGAACATGCCGATGGCGTTGGAACCTCCGCCAACGCAGGCGATAACCGCATCCGGCAGGCGCCCCTCTTTTTCGAGGATCTGCGCTTTGGTCTCTTCGCCGATGATGCGCTGAAATTCGCGTACGATAGTCGGGAAAGGATGCGGGCCAGCGGCGGTGCCCAGCATAAAGTGGGCGGTCTCATAGCTCCCGGACCAGTCGCGCAGCGCTTCATTCGAAGCATCTTTCAGGGTGGCTGAGCCGCTGTGCACCGGGATCACTTCGGCCCCCATCAGGCGCATACGAAAGACGTTTGGCGACTGACGTTCAATATCTTTCGCCCCCATGTAGATACGGCACTTCAGGCCCAGCAGCGCGCTGGCCAGCGCCGAGGCCACGCCGTGCTGACCGGCGCCGGTTTCGGCAATAATTTCGGTTTTGCCCATCCGTTTTGCCAGCAGCGCCTGGCCGAGCACCTGATTAGTCTTATGCGCGCCGCCGTGCAGCAGATCTTCACGTTTGAGATACAGGGTAGTGCGCGTACCCTGCGTCAGGTTACGGCAGCGCGTTAGCGCCGTCGGGCGACCGGCGTAGTTTTTCAATAGATGGGTTAATTCCGCCTGAAAGCGCGCATCTTCGCGTGCGCTAACAAACGCCTGTTCCAGCTGGCGTAGCGCGGGGATGAGGATCTGCGGAACGTACGTACCGCCGAATTCGCCAAAGTAGGGGTTAAGTAAGGGACTCATTATTGCTCCTTGTTGTATGTGCAGTGTCTGATGATTCGGGGTCTGCCCCCGGAAAGGACGCTGCACATGAAGTGAAATCGGGTACTGCGCAGCGGCTCCCGGCTGCTTGCACTTCGGCAGATGCGTCCCATGCGTAAAATCCGGGCGAAAAAAAGCCCGCGTTTTAGCGGGCCGGGTATCGGTGTGCAAACTGCAGACGTGACGATACTGCCCGTTATCGGGAAGTACGCCACCAGCCGTGCAGATTCATGATGATTACGCGTTGCATTATTCGCTATCCTGAAATTTATCTTGTACTAGTAAACTAGTTTGATAGATCAATGTCAATGGCATAATGATTGACGCCCAGAATCAATGGAGGCCGCTTTTCCGGCCAGGGCTGGCGTTACGCCAGATTGCTTTACGCCATCAAATCAAGGTAACGTTGTTTTTTCAGCTTATTTTCTATCTGGTTAGCGAGAACGTATGAATATAAACCGTTCCGATATGGCCGACCTGGTCTATTTTTGCGCCATCGCTCGTCATCGCAGTTTTAGTAAGGCCGCCGTCGAGCTCGGCGTAAGCGCCTCGACGCTGAGCCATGCCCTGAAGGGGTTTGAGGCGCGGCTGGGCGTGCGTCTGCTGAACCGTACGACCAAAAGCGTAACCCTGACGGCGGCAGGCGAGAGTCTGGCCATCGCGGTGAGCGAGCCGGTGGCCGCCATCGATGGCGCGATTGAACAGCTCAACCAGTTTCGCGACTCGCCTGCGGGACATATTCGGCTCAACGTCGCTGTCGAGGCAGCCACGCTGCTGCTGGCGCCGATCCTGCCCGTTTTTGCCGAACGCTATCCCGATATTGAGCTGGATATCGTGGCCAGTAACCGCATTGTTGATGTCACCGAAGCGCGTTTTGACGCCGGTATCCGCTATGGCGGTACCGTACCGGAAGATATGGTGGCGCAGCGTCTCTCCGCCGATGTGCGCTGGGTCGTCGCCGCGTCGCCCGATTATCTTGCCCGCTTCGGCGAGCCCCTGCACCCCAACGATCTTCAGCACCACCGCTGCGTCAGCAACCGTCTGGGAAACAATCGGATTTATAAATGGGAGTTTGAGTGCGGTGAAGAGCAGCTGACGATCAAAGTGCCGCCGCTGTTAACCGTCGATCTGGCGGAGACGGGCGTGGTGGCCATCCTTCAAGGATTCGGCCTGATGTACCTGCCGGAGCCGCTGATTAAGCAGCACGTCAGCGAGGGGCGCCTGCGTCTGGTGCTCACCGACTGGGCCTCTTACGGGCCGGGATTCTATATCTATTACTCCAGCCGACACCAGATCCCTACCGGATTGCGCCTGCTGATCGCGCTGGTCCGTGAACTGCAGCCGCTCGGTTTGTAGCCTGATTGATGAAAATGGCTCACAGCCCCATTCGATAGCGAGGGCTGGCTCCTTCTTTTTGCGCGGCTTAACCTGTGGCAAAAGAGAAGGAGAGCTCAATGACATATTCGCCCCGCAATTTCGCCGGTCTGCTGTGGTTTGTGGCCATCGCCATCGTTCTGTTTAGTCATAACCGCGTCAGCCATGCCGCCGAGGTTAAAACGCTGGTTATCGTCTCTCATCCTTACCCTGAGCAATCGGTGTTGACGAAAGGTCTTCAAGCCGCAGCGCAAAGCGTGCCCGGCGTGACCGTACGCAATCTTGAGACGCTTTACGTCTATGACAGCCGCAATATCAATGCCGATACCGAGCGTCGATTGATGCGGGAACACTCGCGCGTCGTGTTTATCTTCCCGACCCACTGGTTCAACATCACGCCAATGATGAAGGCCTGGCTGAACGATACCTGGGGCAGCGTGGGGCCGGGCGTATGGCAGGGTAAAGAGATGCTGATTGTTACGACCGCCGCGGGAGGAGAATCGACATACGGCGAATCCGGGCGAACTGGCGTCAGCCTCGCCGACGTCTTCACGCCGATGAAGGCCAGCGCTCTGCATGCGGGAATGACCTGGCTTCCTCCGCTGGTTTTTCAGAGCGCCAGCCGCAGTCAACTGCCTGAGTACCAGCGTCAACTGGTGGAAAGGCTGAAGAATTAACGTGCCGGGAAGGAGTACAGGATGAAAGCTTTTATTGCCGCTGCGGCAATGTCGTTGATGCTGGGCGCGCCTGTCCAGGCAGAAGAAAAGAGAGGTGAAAAAATGGTTCCACTTAGCCCAACCGTACTGTCCGCTGAGGATGTCCAGTCCGTCGCGCCCGCGCTTGTCCGCTTCGGCAGCGAGGTGCTGATAGACGATCTCTGGCAGCGAAGTGAACTCTCGCGTCGCGATCGCAGCATCGTGACGGTGGCGATTTTGATCGCGCGTAACCAGCCCGCCGAGCTAAAACAGTATGTTGATGTTGCCCTGGATAACGCCGTCACGCCGGTCGAAATTTCCGAGATCATTACGCATCTGGCTTTTTATTCCGGCTGGCCTAACGCGATGGCCGCTGTTGCGGTCACGAAAGATATCTTTGCCGCCCGCGGTATCCGCCGCGAGCAGCTGGCTTCGGCATCTCCCGAGCTGCTGGCGCTTAATCAGGCGGCGGAAAATCAGCGCTCGTCAACGGTGGAGCACAACTTCGGCGCAATTTCGCCCGGGCTGGTGAAGTTTACCGCTCAACCGCTGTTTCTCGACCTGTGGCAGCGGCCGGGGCTGAAACCGCGCGATCGTAGTCTGGTGACGGTCAGCGCTCTTATCGCCGCCGGGCAAAGCGCGCAAATTGGCTACCACCTTAACCGGGCGATGGATAACGGCCTCACCGCGCAAGAGGCGGGGGAGATTGTTGCTCATGCCGCGTTCTATGCCGGCTGGCCAAACGCCTTTTCGGCAGTAGCGGTGGTGGGGGAAGTCCTGCGCGCTCG
This sequence comes from Klebsiella sp. S69, assembly GCF_016516145.1. Classification (NCBI taxonomy): domain Bacteria; kingdom Pseudomonadati; phylum Pseudomonadota; class Gammaproteobacteria; order Enterobacterales; family Enterobacteriaceae; genus Klebsiella; species Klebsiella sp. S69. The sequence continues at coordinate 184,609 of NZ_JACVUU010000003.1, forward strand.
CGGTCTGGAAGGGTGAGCGGATGCTGAAAACGCTCGGTGCGGTGCTATCCATTTTGATCATGATGACGGGCGCGGCATCCGCCGCCGCCAGGGAGAACGCGGTGAAGATTGAGTTTGTATTTAAGGGCGTCACGGTCGTCGGCTTGCTGGACGAGAGCGTTGCGGCTAGTGCGTTTGTGGCGCAGCTGCCAATGACGGTGAAGCTTGAGGATTATGGTTCTACGGAAAAGATCGCCTGGCTGCCGGAGAAGCTGCGCGATGTGGATGCTGGCGAATCAATGACTCCGCGACGCGGCGATATGGCCTATTACGCGCCGTGGGGCAACCTGGCTATTTTTCGCGAAGACTTTCGCCACTCGCCCGGTCTGATAAAGCTCGGGCGGGTGGAAGAGGGACTGGCCTCGCTCGACCAGCCCGGCGCGGCAACGGTGACCATCAGGCGTTACTAAGTTTATCCAGCGTTAAATGACCCTGACGACTTTATTTAATGGGCTTTCTACAGCCCATTTGTTGAATTCTTTTCGCATCTCCGGCATCGCAAAAATCATCTACACTTTTTCTGCGCATCACTTTCAAACCTGACGAGACACGCTCGTTAAGGCTGAGCATCCGACCTTTACACCCGACCAACTGCAGGCGTCAGGCCCGCAGCCTTGTTTTCTCTTCAGAGGAGTTTGTAACATGGCATTTGTGACCACCAAAGACGGCGTCAACATTTACTTTAAGGACTGGGGCCCGAAAGAGGCGCAGCCCATCGTATTTCATCACGGCTGGCCATTAAGCGCCGATGATTGGGATAACCAGATGCTTTTCTTCCTGGCAGAAGGCTTCCGGGTGATTGCGATTGACCGACGCGGTCACGGTCGTTCAGATCAGGTGAGTGACGGTCACGATATGGATCATTATGCCGCCGATGCCTCCGCGGTGGCGGAGCATCTGGATCTGCATAACGCCGTTCATGTCGGGCACTCTACCGGCGGCGGGCAGGTCGCACGCTACGTGGCGAAGTATGGACAACCGCAGGGGCGCGTTGCCAAAGCGGTGCTGATCAGTTCGGTTCCGCCCTTGATGGTCAAAACGGAGAGCAATCCTGGCGGTACGCCAATTGAAGTCTTCGATGGTTTTCGCCAGGCGCTGGCTGCCAATCGCTCGCAGTTTTATCTCGACGTGGCGTCCGGCCCATTTTATGGCTTTAACCGCGAGGGCGCGGAGGTGTCCCAGGGCACTATTCAGAACTGGTGGCGGCAGGGCATGACCGGTAGCGCAAAAGCGCATTATGAGGGGATTAAAGCCTTCTCTGAAACCGACCAGACCGAAGATTTAAAAGCCATTACGCTGCCGGTGCTGGTGATGCAGGGCGATGACGATCAGGTGGTGCCTTATCAAAACGCGGCGATACTGCAGGATAAGCTGCTGCCGAACAGCCAGCTGAAAATTTATCCCGGCTTTCCGCACGGCATGCATACCTCCCACGCCGATGTGATTAACGCCGATCTGCTGGCGTTTATTCGCTCGTAGTCAGGCGGTATAAGAAGGCCGCCATGGCGGCGGCCTTATCGTCTACATCAGGCTTTCATGCTGGAGGATTTTGAGCATTTCATCCTTCAACATAAGTTTTTCTTTCTTCATCTGTACGAGCTCGAGACTGTATCCTTTGCCATCGACTCCTTCTATCCGGGAAATGTCGTGATCGAGTGCGTTATGTTTTTCGAATAGCGACTGAAAGCGCGGGTGCGTGGTTTTCAATCGAGAAATCAGCTCTCTGTATTCTGGAAACATGTACCTTCCTTGTTAATGGAGAAAGTGTGTACGACGACACACACATTCAGATTACCCATATGAATAAAATGGTAATGCGAACGAAGTCGCGTTTATGTTATGTAGCCATGAAATCTCAGGGGCCGGAGGCGGCCTGGAGGCATAGATGAATGTTGAAGAACCCACCGTTGCGTTGATTGGTCCCGGCGCAATTGGCACCACCATCGCCGCCGCGCTGCACGAGGTGGGTCGAACGCCTCTGGTATGCGGCCGGCGCGCTCACCCGCAGCTATCGCTACGTTTCGATGGCGGAACGATTGTGGTTCCGGGGCCAGTCGTCACTGAACCGTCTTCGGTCGTTGCGCCGTTCGATCTGCTTTTTGTGGCGGTAAAAGCAACGCAAATTGCCGCTATTGCGCCGTGGCTTAAAGCGCTATGCCATGCGCAAACGGTGGTTTGCGTGCTGCAAAATGGCGTTGAACAACGAGCGCTTTTCGCGCCTCATGTCACGGAAGCGACGGTACTGCCGTCGGTCGTCTGGTTCCCCGCGCAGCGCGAACCGGAAGCATCGGTCTGGCTGCGGGCGAAACCGCGCCTGACGTTGCCCGATGCGCAGGGGGCTGAACGGGTCCAGTATGCGCTACGGGACACGCGCTGCGCAGTGGATATTAGCGACGATTTTCTCTCCGTGGCGTGGCGTAAACTGCTGCAAAACGCGGTTGCGGGCCTGATGGTACTGGCGGGACGGCGGGCAGGCATGTTTGCGCGCGAAGATATCACCGCGCTGGCTTTTGCTTATCTGCAGGAGGGGCTGAAGGTTGCTCGCGCCGCAGGCGCCAGGCTGGACGAGAGCGTGGCGCAGGAGATCGTCGCGGGATTTCATCGCGCGTCTCCGGACTTAAGTACTTCTATACTCACCGACCGTGAGGCTGGTCTACCGCTGGAGTGGGATATTCGTAACGGGGTCGTGCAGCGTTACGGCCGTATTTACCACATTGCCACGCCGTTAAGCGATGTGATTGTGCCGCTGCTGGCCGCCGCCAGCGACGGTCCCGGATAAAGGCGCGGGCGGCGGCACTAATCGATTATTGTTCTGCGAGCTCTGGCGACAGGTGATCAAAACGCCGGTGGGTTGCGTTTCCCGTGATTAGAGAGATTCTGCCAGCCGGTCTACGACAACTTTGCCGCTATTATCAAACTGGGTAATTCGATAATTCACGCAATACGAACGACGGGTGGAAAATTGATTGAATAACGCCACCCGGCCTTTTTTATCGCCATTTTTACTCACAATTATCCATTCGGTGACGTCCGTTGAATTGCCGTTATCGCTGCTGGTGTCCTGCTGTTCCACCAGTCGATCCTCTTTTTCTACCTTCAAAAAATCTCGTAACATTTATTTATCTCCGCTCATCATTGTTTTTAACAATACTCTCTTTATCGATTCATTCAATTAAACATTTTAATCAAAGGTATTGATTATTAGTCTGAAATGCATTGGTTTAATAGGTTCGTATCCAATTGAATTAATAGAACATAAATTTAATCGCCTCATCCGAAACACCTATATTTTTCCATGAGTAACGGTTTTTTAGCCCGAATCTATTTACGTGACAACGTCACATAAATGTTAATGTCGACCCACCTCACAGATAAGAATTTAATATGATTGATGCGAACTTGATCACTTGACTGGTCAAGTGAGTCGCGCCTATGTTGAAGGCACCTTCTTATCCGTTCCGGAGAGTAAGAAACATGGCCATCATTCGAACGTTAAACGGGGATATTTCCGCTAATCAGCTGGGCGTAACCTACAGCCACGACCATATCTACTGTATTCCGCCCTATTGGGCCGAGCGTCAGGATGACGACCTCTTGCTCGACGATCCACAGGCTTCTGAGCGTGAATTAAGCGACTTCCGCCAGGCGGGAGGCAATGCCATCTACGACGCCACCGCGCCGGATTATGGTCGTCAGGCCGCTGCTGTCGCGGCCATGGCGCAGCGCCAGCAGCTGCACATTATTGCCACCGCGGGTTTTAACAAAGGGTTTCTGTGGAGTAGTCAGCGACCGGGCACAGCGCAAACTTTTGCCGAGTGGATTGAGCGTTCTGACGTCGACGAACTGGTTGAACACGTTTGCCGCGAGGTCACCGAGGGAATCGAAGGCAACGCGCATCGGGCCGGCGTAGTGAAATGTGGCACCGGCTATAACGCCATTTCCCCTCTGGAATACAAAACCATGGAGGTTATCGTTCGCGCCCAGCAGCGTACCGGGGCGCCGATGCACAGCCATACGGAAATGGGGACGATGGGACTCGAACAGGCGCGGATCTTTAAAAAATGGGGACTGGATTTGTCCCGCTTATGTTTTGCCCATATGGATCGCAATCCTGACCCCTGGCTGCACCGTCAGATCGCCAACACCGGGGCGTTTCTCTCATTTGACGGTATCAGCCGCATTAAATATCACCCTGAGCACATTCGCACCCAGGCCATCCTGGCGCTCTGCCAGCGCGGTTATCAAAAGCAGATTTTGATCGGCGGTGATTTTGCCCGTAAATCCATGAGCGCGCATTACGGCAAAGGGGGACTGGGGCTGAAGTTCATCCTCAGCGACTGGCGGCCAAGATTCATGGAAGAGGCCCGGGAGGCGGGGTTTGACGGCGAAGCGTTGCTGCATGATTTCTTCATCGAAAACCCGGCGCGTTACCTCGCTTTTGCCTGAGGAGGCGTCATGAAGCTGCATCATTTAAATGAGCGCGAGGCCAGGCGGGCGCTACAAAAGGCGCGGATAGCCTTACTGCCCCTTGGCGCGGTCGAACCGCACGGCGACCACCTGCCGCTGGATACCGATAACCTGCTGGCCGAGCGGTTTTGCGCGCGGCTTGATGAGCAGTTGGGCGAGTGCGCGCTGAGCCTGCCGGTTGTCTCCTATAGCCAGGTCTGGTCGCTGCGCGGGCATGCGGGCGCGATTGATATCGGTAATGAACGGCTGACGTCGCTGCTGGTGGCGCTGGCGGAAAACATGGCCAGCTACGGTATTACCACCACGGCGGTGATCAACGCGCATTACGGCAACTTTGACGCGATTAAAGCCGCTTCCCGCCAGCTTAAAGAGCAGGGCATCACGCTGCTTAGCTACAGCTGGGCGGGTATGGATGAAGAGGTAAAAAAACGGCAAACCTCGGCGGTGGCTTATCCGGGATATATGCATGCCGACGAGGTCGAAACCTCGCTGATGCTGGCGCTGGCGCCGGAGTTCGTCAACATGGCGGAGGCGCGCGCGCACTATCCCGAATTCCCGCAGAATTTTCGCTATCAGCCGATGCGCTGGACCGAGTTTTCTGCTTATGCGGTGCTGGGGGACCCCACCCTGGCGAGCGAAGAGAAAGGGCGCGCGTTTGTGGCCCGGGCGCTGGCAACCACCCTGGCCTCCATTCGCCACCACTTAACGCAAGGAGCCCGTGATGATTGAACGTCAGTCGATAACCGTTGCCTGCCCGGCCGCTACCCCGGAGGAGGCTATTCGCGAGGCGGGGAACGCGCTGTGCCGCGCGGGGGCCTGCAGCCCGCAATACGTCCAGGCCATGATCGCCAGCTATCGCGAGCTGGGCCCTTATTTTGTCATCGCCCCTGGTCTGGCCCTGCCGCATGCCCGTCCGGAACAGGGAGCGATCAAAGCGCAAATTAGCGCGATCCGGCTGCGCGAACCGCTGGCGTTTGGTCATGCGGAAAACGACCCTGTGCGGGTGGTTCTGGGCCTTTCGGCTACCAGCAGCGACGCGCATATCCACCTTATCCAGCATATCGTCACCGTGCTCAGCGATGAAAATAATCTGCATACCCTGATGCATTCAGACGATCCGGAACAACTTTATCGGCTGTTGGCCAGCGGCTCACAGCGTTTATAGCTGTAATTAACACGGAGTGAATAGCGATGAAAATTCTGACAGTCTGTGGTTTAGGTATGGGCTCCAGCCTGATTTTAAAAATGAACGTTGAGGCGGTATTAAAGCAGCACGGGATTCAGGCCTCCGTGGAACATATGGATGTCTCATCCGCCGCTTCGGCCAACGCCGATGTCGTCATCACCAATGCTGAACTGGTGGACAACCTGAAGCATCTTTCCTGCCCGGTGGTGGTAGTAAACAACTACATTGATAACGCAGAAATCACCGCGGCGCTGACCCAGGCGCACATTCTGCGCGCGGGAGAGCCAACATGAGCGAGTTTCTTGGCGTCCTGCGCTGGATCACCATCAACATATTTGGTGAGGCGTCGATTTTAATTGGCCTGATCGTGCTGCTGGGACTGGTTTTGCAGAAAAAATCGCTGGCAGACATTGTGTCCGGCACCCTGAAAGGCATTCTGGGCTTTCTGATCATCGGCGCGGGGGCCGGGATTATCGTTTCCGCGCTACTGATCTTTCAGCCGATCTGGACCGAAGTTTTCGGCCTCAGCTCGATGAATCTGACCAATATTATCGGTCAGGCGCGCTTTAGCGAACGCTACGGAAGCAGCGTGACGATCGCCATTGCCGGCGGTTTCGCTATCAATCTACTGCTGGCCAGGCTGACGCGCTTTAAATATATCTATTTGACCGGACACATGATGTTCTGGACCACCATGATATTTGCCGGGGTGATGGTGAACACCGAGCCCGCTATTTCTGCGCTACAGCTGACGCTCATGCTGACGGTTATCATGGGACTGTACTGGACCTTGCAGCCCGCGCTGGTTCAGCCATGGGTACGGAAAATTACCGGCAACGATAACGTGGCGCTGGGGCATACTTCCGCCTCGGTCGCGCTGCTGGGGGCCATTTTCGGCCAGATCTTCGCCCGTAATAAAATCAGTTCCGAAGATATCAAAGTCCCTAAAAAGCTCGGTTTTCTGCGCGATTCCAACGTGGTGACCGCGTTAACCATGGCGCTGCTGTTTTTTATCGGCACCTTTATTCTGCAAATCAAAGGCACCCCGAAAGCGGCGGAGATCCTTGCGCAATCCGGCGACCTGAGTTTCTACATCTATGCCCTTAAACAATCGCTGATGTTCACCGGGGGCATCGCCGTGGTGCTGCTCGGGGTGCGGATGTTTATTGGTGAAATGGTGCCCGCGTTTAACGGCATCGGCTCGCGGCTGGTTCCGGGGGCCAAACCTGCGCTGGACTGCCCGATTCTGTTCAACTTTGCGCCAAATGCGGTGGTGCTGGGGTTCGTCGGCGCCTTTGTGGGATCGCTGCTGTGGCTGACCCTGATCGGCCGCTATACCGGCTACGTATTTATTCCCAGCATGATCGTCATTTTCTTCCATGCCGGTACGGCAGGGGTCTTCGGCAATATCACCGGCGGCTATAAAGGCGCGCTGCTGGCGGGATTTATCACCTCAACGGTGGTCGCCTGGGGGCAATATTTCTGCGTGACCGGCTTTATCAACAACACGATCCCGGATACCGCGCTGTGGGCGGGCGATAGCGATATGTTTGTCCTCGCGCCGCTAATCCATCTTTTGACCCGCTTGCTGACGTTCTGATATCAGGAGGAAGTCTATGAGCCAGGCACTGAAACAGTATTACAGTCAGATCCGCCAGAAGCTGGGGTTGCTCGAACAGCGCGCCGATGAGCTGAACCGGGCGGCAGAAATGATGGCCCACAGCGTTCTGGCGCAGCGCAATATCTTCGTCTTTGGCGCCAGCCACGCCGGTATTCTGGCGGAGGAGATGAGCTATCGGGCAGGCGGTCTGGCCATCATCAACCCGCTTTTTACCCCTGCGCTGATGCTTAATGTCAGGCCGTTAACCCTTACCAGCGCGGTGGAAAATGTGGAAAATCTTGGCCGCGTGCTGGTTGAACAGTCGCCGCTGAGGGCCGACGATACTCTGCTGATTCACTCAGTGTCGGGGCGAAATGCGATTACGATCGATGTCGCGCTGGCGGCAAAAACCTGCGGAGCCAGGGTTATCGCAATTACCAGCCTGGCGACGGCGGCACGAGTCTCTTCCCGCCACTCCAGCGGTAAACTGCTGGTAGACATTGCCGATATCACCCTTGATAACCACTGCGAGTATGGCGATGCGGCGGTGAGCCTGCCGGGGCTGGCGCAGAAAGTGGCGCCGCTCTCCACCATCATGGGGGCGGCCATCGCCAACAGCCTGGTACTGCGTATTTGCGAAATTATGCTGGAAAATGCGCGCACGCCGCCGGTTCTCGCCAGCGCAAACATAGACGGTAATCAGGAGATAAATCAGGATATACTGAGCGCATACAGGAGCCAGATACACTATCTCTGAGTTGGAGCGCAAGTATGTATGAGTCGGATGGACTCCCTCTCTATTTAAGAATAAAAGACGTTATCCTGCAGCGGATCCTCTCTTTTACCTATGACGATAAACTCCCGGGCGAGCTGCTGCTTGCCGGGGAGTTCAAGGTGGCGCGCGGCACGATTAAACAGGCGATAGATTCGCTGGCCAGCATCGGTATGGTTTATCGCGAGCAGGGAAAAGGCACGTTTATCAACCGCGATGCGTTGCAAAAATACTACACCGACCTGCCGGACGTACTGACCACCTTTGCTGCTCCCGGCGCGATAGAAGTGGAGGTGCTGTCGCTGATTTCAACCATGGCCGACCGCCACGTAGCGGAACAGATGGGGCTCGATTTGGGTAGCCAACTGATGCGTCTGGAGCGGTTACTCGTGCAGGGTGAGCGGCCGGTCGGCCACGTGCTGACCTGGCTTAACGGCCGAATTTATAACGACCTGAGTCACGTGGACGGCAGCCGATCGCTCTATAAACAGCTGCGGGAAACATTCGGTTACTCGCCGGCTAACGCGACCGAACGCTATACGCCGGTGTGCTGCGATATCCGCACGGCGGGATTGCTGACTATTGAACCCGGGCGCCCTCTGTTTCGCATTGAGCGCGTCGCGCGCGATCTTGATGACGTGGTCCTTGAATACAGCGTCACCCATACTCTGGACGCCAGCCTGTCGCTACAGATCGCCACCAGTCAGAGTAGCGTGAGTCAGCAGTGGAACTGCACGATCGAGAAAGGGCGCTGATCCGCCTTATATTACCGGCTTGCCACCCCAGCGACAGGCAGATGATAGCCAGCGTACCGCAGCAGCTTTGCCGTTGGCAGGCTGGCTTCCAATCGTTTAAAAATGGTTGAGCTCACTTCGCTCATGGTCTGCAAAAGAGCGACAGTTTTAAACCGGCATTAGCGTAACGCCTTCGCTATCGCGCTAAACATCAGCGACGCCTCAAGCGGTTGGGCGCTGAAGGAGGGTTCAGCCTGCGGCCAGGTCGACCACTGCACGATGACCAGGTTTTCCGCCTGATTGACCATAATCATCTGACCAAATATCCCCAGCGCCCACAGCGAATGTTGAAGGGATGCCTGCGGAGCGGGCTCAACGTTGCTGGCATTGACCGGCACTTCATTGTTCCACCACTGGTAGCCGTAGAGACCGTTTGGATGTGCCGCGGATACTGAACCTGTCGCCCGGGTCCAGTTTGATGATTCGGCAACCCAGTTTTCCGGCAAGATCTGCTCGCCGTTCGGCAACACGCCGTTATGCAGGATGAACTCACCGAAGCGCCCCCAATCTTCTAGCGTGGCGTTAAAGCCATGCGCGCCCACGTCGTGCTCACCTTTTGTATAGGCATGCCACACGCCATCGCTCGCCATACCGTAGGGTTGCCAGATACTTTTCTCCAGATACGCCGCCAGCGTCATACCGGTGGCGCGTTCCAGGACATCACCCAGTAGCCAGGCGCCACCGGAGGAGTAAGACCAGTTCTCTCCGGCCGGATGCGCCCGACGCAGGCCGGACACCAGCTGACGTACGCAGTCATAGGCGCCGGGTCTGGCTTCACACTCGGTAAGCCGGGCGAAGTCCGATTGCGGATTAGTGTAGTCTTCATTCCACGCCACCCCGGAGGTGTGGCTAATCAGCTGCCTCAGCGTCACGCCTTCCCAGGCGGTGCCTTTCAGGTCGGGTTCATACTGGGTGACGAGATCGTCAAGCGAGTGAATTTTGCCCTGTTTAATCGCCACGCCCACCAGCGTGGAAACCACGGACTTGCCCACCGAGCGCGAGGTCCAGAGGGTGGTGTCGGTATTGCCTTCCGCCAGATATTTCCAGGCAACGTTGCCATTTTTCAGCACCAGCATGCCGCTGACGTTCTGGCGCTGCAGATAATCCTGCAGGGTCCAGGTGTGGCCATTAACTTGATAGCTGGCGTGAGTTAACCGTTTCGCTGCAGCCTGCAACGGTACGGCATGACCGTGATGAAACACATCGCCTGCGTAATTGCGGTAGTCGTTACGAAAGCCGATTACCCGGTCGGTCTGGCTCCAGGTGAGCATTTTATGGGTATCCGGAAGCTGTGCATCAAAGGGAGCAGGGCACGCGCTAAGTTCGGTCCCGGGGCAGGCGGCCTGCGCGACGGAGGCCAGCAGGCCGCTGCAGAGGGTGATGACAACACTGGACAGCAGGCGACGATTAACCACTTTGTTTTTCATATTTTTACTCGTTCAGCTCAGGAAGGCGTTTAGCTTAAAAAAATGCGGCCTATAATAAAAAACGCCTCATGGGGGAAAATCCCCCCGAATAACCGAGTGGAGAGCACAATGCCGACCCTGATGTATTCTTTTGCCCAACTGGAAGCCTTCACCGCTGTGGTTGAGTGCAAAAGCCTGGCGAAAGCGGCGCGCCAGCTGGGCAAGGACCGCACGACGCTTCGCGATTTGATTGAGTTCCTTGAAGATGGTCTGGGGTATGCGCTGTTTCTGCGTGAAGGTCGCAGCTTGCAGCTGACGCCGGAGGGGGAACAGCTGCAGCGTCAGGCGCACCTGCTGATGCGCCAGGTCAAAGCCTTTGAAGCCTTTGCCAAAGAAGTGCCGAATAGCGCCACGCAGGATATTACGCTGGCCTACGATCCCTTTACCCCCAGAACGTTGTTACAGGCGCTGATTGGCGCCATGGCCCGGCGCAACGTTCGTCTGAGCCTGATTAACGCCTCGCGTGACGAGGCGGAAAGGCTGCTGGCGAGTGGATTGGCCGACCTGGGTATCTGCCAGGCGCGACATCGCAGCGTGGGCGACGCTATGGAGTGGCGCGCCCTGGGGTCAATCGAGATGGATTTTTACGCCGCCGAAGCGCTTTTTCCCGCCGCTAAACAACCGCTTTCTCTGCTGGAACTTTCGCTGGCACCGCAGGTGATTATGCACCCGGATACTGACGAGCCCGTGGCCCGCCGTTTGCAGATTTCAGGGCGCACCATTTTTACCAACGAACAGGAGATGCTGCGCGCCCTGCTTGAACAGGGCTGCGGCTGGGGATTTTTGCCGACGCACATGAATGCGGCGCGGTGGAAAAACGTTAAAAAATTGCCGACCGAAGTGGGTAATCAGGGGATCGGCCAAACGATGGTGACCATCTGGAGGCCCGGCAACGACAGGCGCACGCTGGTGGCTGACGCGCTGGCCTTGTTGCCGGAACTGTGGTGAAAGCAGAGCCTCGCTGTGGGTTTGACGGCGACAGGCCGGGGCACAGGATGCCGCGGTGGTGGAACCGATATTTAAATATATTTCCCTGACCACCATTCTGGTATTAAAACGCCTGCCGCAGAAGAATTAAACGCGATTAAGCAAGATATTTAACATACGACGCAAAGGCTCCGCCGCTCCCCATAAAAGCTGATCCCCAACGGTGAGTACCGAATATACAGGTTCATTATTCAGGGCCATTTTTTTATAACGGCCTATGCCTACCTGCAGCGAGCCACTGATATAGGCTGGGGTCAATTTGCTGACGCTGTCGTTTTTATTATTGGGGACATAGTTAACCCAGGGATGGGCATTACCCACTAATTCAGCAAATTCAGCTTCGCTGACTTCACGCTTTAATTTTAAGGTAATCGCTGCGCTATGGCAGCGAATGACGCCAACCCGAATGCATAAACCGTTCACGGGAATAGTTCCGCGGGGCAGGCCCAGAATTTTGTTGGTTTCTGCTTCGCCTTTCCACTCTTCGCGGCTATTGCCGTCGCCTAAATCGGCATCAATCCAGGGAATGATGCTTCCCATTAGGGGAGCGCCGAAGTGTTGGACGGGCATGCCCGCGCTGTTAATCAGTTCGCTGACTTTATTGACTAAAGGAAGGACTGAGCCGGAGCTGGTCAATTCCTCTGCCGACAAATGATTACTCACCCAGGCGCTTTGCGCGATTAATTCTCTGACATGTTTAGCGCCAGCGCCGGATGCAGATTGATAGGTCATCACGCTCATCCATTCGATCAGGTCAGCCTTGAGCAAGCCGGCGAGCCCCATCAAGCTGAGGGTAATCGAACAATTACCGCCGACAAAAAGTTTTAGCCCTTGGTGGATTGCCCGATCGATATGGGTACGGTTAACCGGATCGAGAATGATACAGGCTTTTTCATCCATGCGAAGCGCCGATGCCGCATCGATCCAATAACCCTGCCAGCCATGCGTAATAAGTGCGGGATAAATGGCTTTAGTATAATCGCCGCCCTGGCAGGTGATAATAATATCCATATCGGCGAGTTCACTGACTGAATTCGCATCTTTAAGGATATAACTCTCGCCATCTATAGTTGGGCCAACGGTCCCCGCGCTGGAGGTACTAAAAAAATGTGCAGCGATATCACGGAAATCGTTTTCTTCAACCATGCGTTGAAGCAATACAGAACCTACCATGCCACGCCAACCAATAATGCCGACCTGTTTCATTTACTTAGCCTTCGCTCTGTTATAAAAAAGTTAAATCTTGCGTGGTTTTATATCGCACTCTTAAGTTCAGGTCATCACAAATAAATGGAATTGATATCGTAATAAGAATATTTAATCAGGGGTTAGAGAAAGTAATAAGAGAATTTTCGAAGACCAAATAAAAAACCTAATCTGCTTACACTTATTCCTCTGCCGTTCTTTCATGCAACACGGCTGGGTGTGGCTTTCGCCGCGCATCATGCTGCTCTTTTCAGTCAACACGATCGCTGTCGGCAACGGCAAAAGGGGCCGAGGCAGAAAAAACTGGACGCTTGCTTCCGCAGGCGTAATATACGAAACATATATAAATCGTTATGGTACGTATAGATGGGTATTGTAAAAATTTCAGATCTGCTGCACGACGATATTCGTGACGCCAGTAAGGCGATGTCGCGTTCGGTCAACGCCCAGGCGGAGTACTGGATCCGTCTGGGGATGATGAGCGAGCTCTATCCCGAACTTAACCATCAGCAAATCAAGCTGATGATGCTCAAGTCCGGCTCTGACCGGTTGCTGGAGGTGATCAATGCTATCAATTCCCATTAAAACCACGCAGGAGCTCGCCAGCCAGCGCCATGCCGGCAAACTGCTGGCCTCGGTCTTCGACATGTTGGATAGCTTTATTCAGCCCGGCGTCTCCACCATGGCCATCAACAATCGGGTGGAGGATTTTATCGTCAACGACCTGCATTCGCGCCCGGCCAGCAAAGGGCAGTACGATTTTCCCTATGTGCTCAATACTTCGATCAATGAAGTCGTTTGTCACGGCATGCCAAAGGAAAGCGAGCTGCTGAAATCCGGCACGATCGTGAACGTGGATATTACGCTGGAGAAAGAGGGGCTGATTGCCGATTCCAGCAAAATGTATCTGATTGGCGAGGTTTCACCGCTGGCCCGTCGGCTGGTGCAGAAAACCTATGAAGCTATGTGGAAGGGCATTAAGGTTGTCAGACCGGGGGCGACGCTGGGCGATATCGGCCATGCGATCCAGACTTATGTTGAAGGTAATGGCTACAGCGTGGTCAGGGAGTACTGCGGCCACGGCGTTGGCAGAGAGATGCATGAAGATCCGCAGGTGCTGCATTACGGCAAACCCGGCACCGGCGCCGTGCTCAAGGAGGGGATGGTGTTTACCATTGAACCGATGGTTAATCAGGGCGATAGCCGAATAAAAACCAGGAAAGACGGCTGGACGGTGGTCACTCGCGATAAAAAACTGTCTGCCCAGTGGGAGCATACCGTCGCCGTCACCGCCGAGGGGTTTGAGGTGCTGACCCTGCGAAAAGATGAAGTGATTCCGGATTAGCCTGAGTAACAGGTTTCACGCCTGCGCGGTGAAACCTGTCAGTCACCCGCCCGTAGTGACTATACGGGCATCTCTTTACGTCCCATATAACGCTCTTTCCATAACGCGCCCGCCACCCCAATATCCAGGAACGGGGAGGGCGGCATAAAGTTGGCCTGGCCGAGCGACTGCATCGCGGCGATCAGCGGGTTGTCCTGGCCCATCGCCAGATCGGCAAGCAGCGTCCCGGCTATGGTCTGTTTTGATACGCCGGCGCCGTTACAGCCCCCCGCAGTCCAGATCCGCGGCGCAAGACGCCCCCAGACCGGCGCGCCGTTGCGGGTGACGCTGATGGTCCCGGACCAGGTTCGCTCCAGAGGAACATCCTGCAGCTGCGGATAGGCCGTATGGAACAGCGCCAGATGCTGTCTTGCGGCGTTAGCGGTTTGTCCGGCGGTAATCACGCCGCGCAATGCCGGATCGACATGCTGGCGGACAAGAAAACGATAATCGTGGGTATAGCGTAGGGTGGCCCCGGCGATCGCATTGACCGGGGTTAATCCCCAGCTCTCCATCGCCGGCAGACGCTGGCGCTGATCGGGCGTAAGCGGGGCAGTAATGCTGGCGTAGGTCGCCATCGACGCCTGGCGGCTCACGGTTGGCGAAAGCTCGCGGGAGAGCGCATTGGTGGCGAGCATCGCCTGGTCGGCGCGGATGGTGCCCTGCAGCGTCGTCACCCTGGCGCCGCCGTTTTCCTGGTGAAGAGCCAGCGCCGGGGTCTGGTGAAACACGGTGACATTATCCGGCAGATGGCGCGCGAGGCCCGCGATCAGTTTTGCCGGATTCACCAGAATGCAGCCGGGAGTGTAAATCCCTTTGCTGTAAAGGCGAGTTCCCAGCTTTTGATACAGCTCTTCGCCGTTCAGCAGGCTGTAAGGTTCCTGCATCAGCTGCAGGTTATCCACGTACTCCTGCATAATGGCTTCGCTGGACGGATCTATCTGGCAGTGGTATTTCCCGACGTTTTCCCATTCGCAATCGATCTGGTGCTTGGTCACCGTGTCATCGAGCAGGCGGATCCCCTCCTGCAGCAGAGCGCGATAGTCCTGCGCCTTTTTCAACTCGGCGGTAGAGCTGCCGATATTATGCGGCAGGCCGATAATAAAGCCGGAATTCCGCGCCGAGGAGCTGGTCGCGGCGCATTCTGCGTCAATGAGCACGATGCTCAACTGCGGGTTGATGCTGGCCAGCCTGCGGGCAAAGCTTACCCCGGCATAGCCGGAACCGATAACCACCCAGTCAGCTTTAATGTCGCCGCTCAGCGAGGGCTGGCGATAAAGATCTTCTTCCTTAAGCGGCCATCCCACCTGATTTTGATTGAAAGGTACTGATGCAAATCTCACGGTAAATCTCCCTGTGGAAAAAACACCTGCAGGGCAGGTGTGAATAATGGATTTGCCGCTCTCCGTGTTTTTGCTCTGGAGGGTGAGTCAGCAAGAAAGGCGTTGTAACCAGATCAGCTTCCATCGCATCAGCAATCCTGAATGATACTTTTCTGGACAACAATTCAGCAGAATAACAACTAACAGGCCAAATAACACTACATAATATACGGGTTTAACTTCCTCGTTTGTTAGTGACTAAACCCGGATCGCTGAGCGGTTTCACTCAGCGGCCGGTCACAGGATAACAATTTATACCTTGTCGCCCCGACTCGAGTATCTGCAGAAATTCTTGTTGTGGATCATCATCACCTTAACCACATATCTATATTGTAACCTCGTCCGCAAGGTGGATTTTTGACCAGATGGTAAAAATATCGCCCCTCTTGCTTTTCTCTTTATACCTCGACCATCCATTTCATAGGATTATTCGTTTTTTAAACCTGCCTCTTTCCAGGACACATTAGGAATTTTCTTATGGATGAATCTGAATGTGTTTAAGAGGTTGTGTTTTCATGTAACGTAATGATAAGTAACTGTTTTTATTTTTTTATAACTATCTGTGCGATCTTTTTAAAATATACAAATAGTTTATTTTAAATTATTAGTAATATTTTCACACACCTTGTCGTATTAAATTACGCAAGCAGGATTTTATCCTGTTGAATGTTTTTCTGTAAAATTATTAGCTCGTAATGATCGTTTCAGCAGGTGCATATGTTTAATCTTAAGATATTTCGCGATAGGATGATTTTGCTGTCAGGAATATACGTAACTCAAGAGGATATATATCGAGGCCTTGGTTTCTCTATATACGAGTTATTACCTTCGAGAGTTATTTTCAGGATGGTTATCCAGTAACTTTTAATATAACGGAATGTATTATGAAAATTAGCAAAATTGCATCTGCTGTTGTTCTCACTATGGGTGTCGCCTCTTTCGCAGCTCAGGCCGATCAGGGAAGCGGCAAGGTCACCTTCTGGGGTTCGATTATTGATGCTCCATGCTCTATTAAAAATGGCTACGGCGATCAGCGTATCGAACTGGGTCAGATTTCCAATACGCATTTGGATAACGGCGGCATCTCTACTCCTCGTCCGTTCGACATTGAACTGGAAAACTGCTCCTTCGAGAAGGATTCAAACGGTGACCCGATGTATAACACCGTCACTGTCACCTTCAATGGCGGTAACGTTCCTAATGACATGACCATGCTGGCTATCACCGGTCAGGCTGCTGGCGCAGGCGTTCGAATTCAGGATTACTCAGGCACGATGGTGACTTTAGATAAGCCGACTGCCGGACGCATTCTTGGCATTGGCGACAACACCCTGAGCTTTAGCGCTTACCTGGAAAAAATTGCGTCAGTGACTAATGTCACTCCGGGTGATTTTGAAGCCGTGACTAACGAGCGAGAGCTGGGAATGGTCAGCGATGGCGGATTAGCCTGGCTGACCGGCGTTAACCCGGATGAACATTTAACCGTGCACTGGGGCGGTTCTGCCCGGTGTGAAGTCGTACTGCCTCGAGTCATCCCTGCACAGCAGCTATTACTGCCATGCAAACCGATATCTCGCGGCTGAGAAAGTGAATGGTGATGGAATGAAAGTAAACAAAACGGTGATGGCTATTCTGCTGGGAACGCTGACGTCTGGACTGCTCAATGGTGCAGAAGCGGCGATTGCCCTGGACAGAACGCGGGCGATTTTTCCCGGTTCGGAGAAGAGTATTTCCCTGAACATTACTAACGACAGCGCATCAATGCCGTACCTGGCCCAGGGATGGATCGAGGATGAGCAGGGGAAAAAAATAAGCGGTCCGTTGGTCGTGGTACCCCCGCTACAGCGGCTTGAGGCAAAGAGTAAAAGCGTTATGCGCATCAATGCAATGCCGGATGCGTCGTTATTGCCTCAGGATAAAGAGAGCCTTTTTTATTTTAACGTGCGCGAAGTTCCGCCGAAAAGCGATCGGCCTAACGTGATGCAGCTAGCGCTGCACACCAAAATAAAGTTGTTCTATCGGCCAAAAGCCATCCTGCCGGAGAAGTATAGCCGTTGGGATAACCAGCTGGTGCTGCAGAAGGTAAACGGCGGATATCGCGTGGAGAATCCGACGCCTTATTACATGACGGTGATTGGCATTACGCCAGCGCCGAACATGGCCGTAGCGAAGGGGTTCCAGTCGGTAATGGTCGCGCCAAAATCAACGGCAATGGTGAATAGCTCGCACTTTACGGCACCTCACGTCACCACGATTAACGACTTTGGCGGTAAACCCACTTTGCCGTTTAGCTGCAACGGTAACGTCTGCCGGGCGGCAGCCAGACCCGCATCTTGATGGACGCTGGTATTGGACACAGGAGATGCCTGATGAAACATGGATTCGGTCGTACCACCTTGATTCTGTGGCTGTTAACAGCCGGAGTCGTTTCTGTGGCTAGTGCCGCAAATTGGGACACCGACGGCCTCAACGGCGGTATTCGCGCCACGGGCACGCTGGTTGCGTCTCCGTGTGTATTGTTGCCTGAATCGGCGGAGCAAGAGATCGATTTGGGCAGTACCGTTGCCTGGGGACTGGATCGTCCCGGTTCGGTCACCATGCCAGTCGCCATATATATCAAATTAGATCGTTGCCCCGGAGAGTATCAGTTTATGCGTGACCGTCAGTTAATGCGGGGTTCGCTACTGCTAAACGGGCAGTCCGCCGTAAGAATGACGATTTATGGAGAAGTCGAACCTACGGATAGCCGGTTCTTCCGGGTGCAAGGCGGCGTGAAAGGGGTAGCGCTGCGATTGAGCGACCAGCGGGGCGAGCTTCTGCGCCCTGGTATGTCTGGTCGGCCGCAGATTCTGGCTCCCGGGCGCAACGATCTGGTTTTTCAGGCGCAGCTGTGGCGTCTCCCTGCGTCGCTGATGGCCAACGAATGGCGCAGCGTAGTGAATGTCGGCCTGGAGTACGAATAATGAAAAGTCACATAGCGCGAGCGCTAAGTCTGGTGGGCTTTCCCATGCTGCTGCTGGTCAGTATTCCGGCCACGCATGCTGATACGGACGTCTTCTTCACCGGTAACCTGGTGGCCGATCCGTGTGAACTGCACGTTGATTCAGAAGATCAGATTGTGGATTTCCGCAACATACCGTCAAAGACGTTTATTAAATATCACCTGAGTGAACGCGAGCGTTTCTCCATCATGCTCATCAACTGTGACCTGTCGCTGGGAAGCACAGTAGAGGTCACTTTCATGGGCGCGGAGGATGTCGATCAGCCCGGACTTTTCGCGGTTACCGGCACAGCCGCTGGGATCGCCATCGCCATTGAAGATGCGGATGGTACCCCGGTGCTACCTAACACCAAAATGCGGCCGACCGCTTTGACTGCGGGTGACACCACTTTAAATTTTCAGGCTTTTGTCTCCGCGCCGGTTCATAGCCGGGTGCGTGAAGGCGATTTTGAATGCGTGACAACATTTTTGCTGGAGTACGACTAGAGGTAACTCGTTATGAAGAAAACACTCGTTTTTGCCACGGTTGCAGTGTTATCGGCGAGTTGTTTGTTACCCGCAGAGGCGGCGTTAACGGTTAGCCGTTCACGAGTGATCGTTAATGAAGGTGACAAAAGCGTCAGCATGAGCGTGACGAATCGTAATACTCAGGAACCCTATCTGGCGCAGACCTGGATAGAGGATGAAGCAGAAACTAAAGTGACGAGCCCATTAATGGTTCTGCCGCCGGTGCAGCGTATCGAAGCCGGAGCCAAAAGCGCGGTGCGCGTTCAGGTGCTACCGGATGTCAGCAAGCTGCCGAAAGACAGGGAGAGCGTGTTCTGGTTCAACTTACGCGAAATTCCACCGCGCAGCGATAAGCCAAATGTCTTAACGCTGGCGCTGCAGACCCGGCTGAAAATTTTCTGGCGTCCGGCTTCTATAAAGGTCGATGCGAAATCCGAATCCTTTCCCGGCATTCAGAACGTGACGCTGGCCAAAAATGGCAACAACTATACGCTGAATAACCCGACGCCGTACCACCTGACGTTTGTCGAAGGCCGCAGCGCCGTGAAGGGGAAGGGCAAGGAAGGCTTTGAACCGGTAATGGTGGCGCCAAAGGCCCAGGCGACGCTGAACGTAGGCGCATCTGACCTGGGCGCAACGCCAGTTCTGGTTTTTGTTAATGATTACGGTAGCTTACGTTTGCTGCCATTCCAGTGTACCGGTTTCGTCTGTAAGGCGCTGCCGGTTATCACGCCTGAAAGCTGACCGGAGGCCAAACGTGAAAATTGGGAAATTAGGGCGCCTTGCGGCTTTATGCTGCCTGATTGCCTCATCACCATATAGCCTGGCATCTGACGGTGGGACAACTACGTTGACTATCACCGGCAACATTGTCGAGCCAGATTGTGTGATTAATAACAATCAGCAGATTGTGGTGGATTTCGGTGAAGTGCTGACGACGCGTATCGACGGATCGAACTATGAAACGCCGATTGTCTATACGTTGAGCTGCGCAAATTTAATTCGTAACACGCTAAAAATCAATATCAAAGGCACCGGAGCGTCATTTGACAGCCAGCTGTATATGACCGATGTGACCGGCCTCGGTATACAGGTCTATGGCGCTGGTAAAGCCGTTATCGTCCCCAATTCTGGGACGCTGAATTTTACCTATGCTGCCAATAGCCCACCGGCGCTCTATGCGGTACCGGTGAAGCAGACCAGCGCGACGCTGCCAAACGGGGCGTTTAATGGTTCGGCGACCATGGTGTTTAGTTATCAATGAGGATTATCTAATGCGTCAGCTAATGACAGCCGCACTTTTACTGGAAATCCTGTTGGTTGGCGTCAGCCCGGCGATGGCGGCCAACGAGGCAGACATCATTTTTAAAGGAACGCTGGTTAATCCGCCGCCGTGCTCGATCGACAACGATAAAACCATTCATGTACCTTTTGGCGATCGTCTGTCGATCAAGAAGGTCAGTGATGGCGTTTATCGTAAGGATGTACCGTACAACCTGGTCTGTGACAGCACCGCCGGGAAAGATTGGAAACTGATGCTTAGCGTACGGGGAACTCTGGCGACATTTGATACGACCGATCGCGCGACGGTTGCGACATCGATGGGCAATATTGGCAATCTTGGCGTGAAGATCCTACGTGACGGCCAACCTTTTCAGTTTGATTTGCCGATAGAAATCAGCCTTTCGGCGATACCAAAAATCGAAGCATTGTTGGTGCAAAGGCCGAATATTGAGTTGGCTGAAGGGCCGTTCGAGGCGACGGTGACCTTGAAGGCGGAATATTTGTAACGGAGTCCCGTGGTCGGAATACTATTTAACGCGGTAGGGTGCTTATGGAAAAGAGAAAGTTAAAAAGATTAATACTGGCGGCGGGGATCATCCTCGGCAATGCTCTGCTATGGTCTGAATCTGCTTCGGCGGCGGATTGTAATGCCTTTGGCAATCAGGGGGGAGGATGCCCGACGGTACAATCGCTCCAGGCAAACGGTGGTTCGGTATCGGTTAACTGGGCTAGTGATTTAAGTGCGCAGACTTACGCTTCAATAGAGAGCACCCGGGCTGCTACCTGGGGGCTATATATGATTTATGGCTGGTCGACATCGATGAACGGTCACTGGTTCGGCGGGGGAACCATGACTCCTATTTTAACTGTCAGCAATACCGATCCTGTGCGTACAGTTTCTGGTGGAACTACAACGGATTACTGTACTGATAATCCGTTTTATTGTACGCATCAGACAATGGCCGCTCGATTCTTTCAGAAATATGGTTTCTCCGGTACCGCAAGCGTGGCGTTGCCCTCTTCGTACCCTGCTCACGCACCGCCATGCCTGATTTTTGGGGCAATAAACCCGAGCACCGGTGATTTCTATACTGTTTTTGCTCCTGGATTAGCGGAACCTTGCCAGCCAGGATTCCCGGGGACTGTGGACCCACAGCCCGATCCGGAATGGTGTGGCATGAGCACCAGCGCGTTGACTTTTGCTTTTGGTGATATGGCGCCAGCCTCAGTCTCGGGGCAGTCGATGACGAAAAGCGCGGTGATGGCCTGTAGCGATGCCGGTGTGACTTATAATTTATATCTGAGTAATGTCTCTACCGCCGGAAGAAATAGTCTTGATTTAGGTCGAGGCATCACCGCTACGGTAAGTGCTAATAATCAGGCACTACAAACCAATAGGGTATCAACGGGTACAACAAATACGTTAAATATTACGGTGACTCTCAGTGGAACGCCTACCAGTACGGGATCAATTAGTGGTGCCGGGATATTGGCTGTAAATTATTTATAAGATATAACAATGCCCGCTAATTTATTTCTGGGTCAATAGAATAGTATATTCATCATCGTCGCATTTAGTAGAAGGTTTTTACTGCTCTGATAATGAGTGCGGCGGCGGGGATAATTCTGGAGTTAATAATATAATGATTAAATCAGGTTTCATTGCAGTTATCATTGCCGGTTTTTTTATAACCGGCTGTGTCCCTAAAAAAACACCGTCGCTGGTCACCTCGTCAGGAGAGGCAGTTTCGCCGCCGACAAATTCAGAGGGTGAGGTTGATATGGTGCAGTGCGAAAAAGAGCTAAGTGCGTTGGGTTCGGTTAATCAACTCAGGTATTCCGAATTAAAGGATCGCTTTGAGCGAGTTATGCATGGCGCGTCAGGATATACCACCGTTCGCAACGCTGTAAATCCAGAAACGCGTAATGCCATTGATGCTTTGTATAAGTTCCAGGCGGTAAAACTATGTTCAGAGATCCGTGGGGAAATGCTTAATAGTCTGGCAGACAAACCAACAGGAGATAAGGTCGAATGAGTCATCGGGCAGGGAAAGCGACAGTCTTCATTCTTGGTATCGCGATGGTTCCTTGCGCTCAGCCTGATGTTTTGAATTATGCCCGGGACTGGACACAGCGTGAGGGAGAAAATAAATCCCTCGCGCAACCGCAGACACAGGGAGAGAAACGTCCTGTATCGCATCCAAAGCCAGAAATGCAGCGGGTTAGGCCTGTTAAAGATAAGCCTAATCCCAGATTATCCGCTCCGGTTAAAGCCAAAACGGTTCCGGCTAACAACAGGGCGGTTGAAGAGAAAGTTAAAAATACGCCTGTAGTTCAGCCGAAAGACCGTAAAAAAGACGTAATCGGGGCGAGGGAAATAGAAACAGAGAGTTTGGTTAAATTCCCCGATGAACGTACTTCAGGCAGGTGGTTGAAATCGTTGATACAACATATTTCCTTCACGCCATCAGAGAAGGAAATAAAGGAATTATACCTGGCGCAGAAGGATAAAGTTAAACGCATTAGCGAAAAGCTAGCGCGCAATGAAAGTGAGATTGCTGGATTGAGGAGCGCTGAGAAAGAGCGCCTTTCTCTGATTAAGCGAGTTGCTCAACTGGAAGAAAGAAACGCACAGTGGCAGGTGTTAACTCAGAAAATGCAAAAAAACCTGAAGGATGCTAAATATCCTCCGCTGCCTACAAGTGAACCTGAATTGGAGGATTTTGCGGCCGGCATGGCAATGGGTATTGACATTATTACGCTGCTTGAACAACGAAGTGAGCAAGGCGTAACGGTTGACCGGACCGTATTTCTGGCTGGAATAACGGAAACATTACGCGGTGAGCGCCGCCTGTCTCAGGCGGCCTTCGAGCAACACCTAAACAGGGCTAATCAGCGTGTTGCTAACGCTATTCAAAAAAACCTTAAGGATAAGGAGGCGCGCGATAGCGAGTGGTTGCAGAACTTTATTAAGCAGGATGGTACGCTGGTAGCCGATAAGGAAGCCTGGTTCAGGGTTCTCCATAGCGGTGAAGCGTTATTACCGGATAATGAGTCGGAAGATGAATTAACTATTTCATTTACACGTCGCTTCACTGACGGAACATTGATTGCGGACTCCGATATTTCAGGTCTGATACTACAAGAAAAATTAACCAATCTGCCGACTTGGTTGCAGGTCGTTGTTGAAAACACGCGCTTGAATGGCGAAGCTGAATTAGCAGTCAAAGTCAATGAATATGGTGATCCAAGTGAATATGGTTCCTATGTAGAGCACTGGTATATTCGCGTACAAAAACAACAGCCAATGTAAGTTTGGAAATTAATAATTTACGCTTCTTTTAATATATTACCAACCTACTGTAGAGTGTTTTTTCTCATTCAACTGTATAATTATATAAGGTTGGGTATGTGTTAATGGAATGTTTTAAATGAATGTCAAAGGAGGTTCGAAATGGTATCTTTTGTCGAAAAAACATATTTACCTGTGCATATTGCAACTACGGATAATTATTTTTCTATGGGGATTATATTCCTTTTGAAAGAACTTTTTGAAGAGGAGTACCACGGCAAAATCATCATTTCAAAGGTTAACGAACCTATGGCGGCCGATCTGATAGTACAAATACAT
Organism: Klebsiella sp. S69; assembly: GCF_016516145.1. Taxonomy (NCBI): domain Bacteria; kingdom Pseudomonadati; phylum Pseudomonadota; class Gammaproteobacteria; order Enterobacterales; family Enterobacteriaceae; genus Klebsiella; species Klebsiella sp. S69. The sequence goes on from NZ_JACVUU010000003.1 coordinate 208,315, forward strand.
TCACCGGGAGAGAAAGTATTCGACTGGGTGGGATGTGACGATTTTCGTATGAAAAATGAGTATAAATTTATGATGTTGAGTAAAAAATGGTTGAGCGTATACCCTCACAGTGAGCACTATGATCGTAATATTGTTTGTCCGGTCGTCAGCGCCGTTATCACTATGAGAAACTCAGTTGCCACTATCCGTAGGAAGTTATTTAATTTATTTTTCGCCGATTTAATGTGCGGCCCTCCGGATTTACGTAAACCAAATTGCGCCAATTGCCCAGGGCCCTACCAGCTGGCATGGCGAGAAAAATTGATGCTGGGTTATTTAAGTCAGGGGTTAGGGCATTACGCCATATCACAAAAAATGGGTTGTACAATTAAAGCACTCAGCAGCTATCGTCGTTCAATTATGCGTAAGCTTAATATAAATAAATATAGTGACTTCGCACTGTGGCTGGGGTCCAGATCCGTCTCTGAAAAGTATTCTGATATTGTTAATCAATACGAACAGAAACTTAATGAGGAAGGGGTTATATGGCAAACCAAAAAAATTGCTAACCCAGTCGAAGGTAACGACGATAAACACCGCGTATTGCAAAGCATGAAACGTCTGATGATGCGCCGTTTGCATATAAGCGAGTCTGAGGGCGATGTCTGGCTAACGACGCGTGAGATTGCAAACGAAATGGATATTAGCATTTATAGTATGCGCTATTTATTATGCCAAATGGAGATGGCGGGGGCCGTAGTAAGCATCAAAACCGGGAAGGGGCGAAGTCATACTCTACGCTGGAAACTAGCAAGTTAGCCATAACGCGTAAACGCATGAAATTTCAATTTGTGGAATTTTTGTACAATTACTTTGGATGGATTTCTTCTCTGTAAGCAATTGCTACGGCAGTGCTCTTCCCATCCCTGACCCATAAAGCGAGTAAAGCATTAATCAGCAAAATTGCCTCTAAGAGCCTGTCACTAAGGCTCTTAGCAAATCAGGAGGCTATTTAATGATGAGTCCTCTCAAACCGGCACACCGGAGTTTCTCTCCTGCACCTGCTCAACCCGCCAGGGATGTAAGCGGGGAAGCCGGCAAAATTGTGCAGGATACCTTTACTCCGGCCGTGTAAGCGACCGGAAGGATAAATTTAACCCTGGTCAGAAACCTTTCTCAGCATGGCAAGGACCGCCCAACGTGTCGCGTCGTCTGCGATATTTTCAGGCAGAGCATCAGCTCGCAGATTGATATAAGCTTCAACAGCCATTCTGATGGCAACGCTGACGGAGTCACGATCGTGCGTTGCCAGCGTGGAGGTCAGCAGGCCGTCAGGATCAATGCTGTGGAATTCAATGCGGCGAACCCCACGTTGCGGTAGATTTGCCCGACGATACAGCATAGGTCCCAGAACCTGCTCTCGAAAGAATGCCAGCATACCTATCGCTTCGAACAGTTCGCCTCTTCCCAGCTTAACCACTGCATAGTGAAGCCAGATCCAGGCTCGCGACTCAAACCACTCCGGCGTCATGTTGGGCCAGTGAGCACTGGATTTTACCCGTTGTCGCTCCAGAGCCGTGTTATCACGAGTAAATAATACTGCTGGCTCCTCAACGCGTTGAGTGAGCATTTCCAGGGTGACAAATTTTAGATCGACATGGAGGAGTTCAGGTCCATACAGGCATATAAGCAGGCGGGGTTCTCCGACATGTTCCCCGGTGAAAGCATGTAACAGATGGCCTAATGTTCCGGCGAGCTCCCTACGCTGCGCCATGACTTCGTCATAATAGCCAGGGTCTACGACAACGATAAAATCGAGATCGGAGTATTGATCAAATCCGCCATGAATAATCGAGCCGCCAGCGAGAAGGGAGTGAATCCGCGAGTCAGACTGAAACTTAAGCTTGAGTTGCTCTGCAAAACTTCTGTGTAAATCGGGTAACGTACTTAGCATACTTTTTCCTGTTCACAAAAAATACAAAGCATTTCAGAATAGCGAGTTGTTTATATTCAGGCCAGATTTTTTTGCACGAACAGGCATGCCCTTTACTGCCGGTTATCCTGACGTACGAAAAATAGCACAGGAGCCGCAGGGCTCCTGACCCGCACGATCCGTTACCCTCCTGACCACCAGACAAAAAGTATGATTCAGACCTCTCTCCAAACAAAAAGTCAGAAATAAGTGTGTTGTCGATCACTTTTTGTTCAGATTCATATTGCTGAATTTCTGCTGATGCAGGTATACATAACAAAAAGTTTGGTTATCTAACATAAATTCAGGTCGACATGGAAAACATACAGCAGAATTTAGACGTCTTTATTCCGATGATGGAAGGGATAGCAAATCAGTTCGGTGACAACTGTGAAGTGGTCCTGCACGACCACTCCCAGGGGCTGGAAAGCAGTATTATCGCGATTATTAATGGCCATGTCACCGGCCGGAAAGTGGGCGATCCCAGCAGCAACCTGGGGCTGGAAGTGCTGCGGGGAACGGATGTCAACGGCGACAGGCATAACTACGTTACGCGCACCCGTGAGGGTAAAACGCTACGCTCCACCTCCATTTATATACGTAACAGCAATAAACAGGTTATAGGCGCACTTTGTATCAACCTCGACATTAGCGATATTGTACAGGCGGAAAAAACGCTCAGTAAACTGGCCGGTCATTCGGATAGTAGCGCCGCTAAAAAAGAGGACGTTAATGAGGTATTTGTTAAAGACGTCAATGAACTACTTGATTACCTGATTGCCGAGTGTATGGGAATTATTGATGTCCCTGTCGCCAATATGTCTAAGCAGGATAAACTCAACGCGATTAAATTTTTCGATGACAAGGGCGTTTTCCTTATTAAAAAGTCCGGAGAAAAAATCTGCGAATTTCTGAACATTTCGAAATATACCCTCTATGCCTACCTGGGAGAGGTCAGAGGGGAAAACCCAACAAGTGACGGCTAGCCGTCAGGAGGAAAAATGTTAACCACACCTTATGTTGCGCTGGATATGGATATTATGCAGAGGAATATTATCGCCATGACCTCCGGACTGGCTCGCCATAATATTCAACACTGGCCGCATATTAAAACCCATAAATCTGTACGCCTGGCTCAGCTCGAGCAGGCGCTGGGGGCGAGTGGAATTACCTGCGCTAAGCTATCTGAAGCGGAAGTGATGGCTGCGGGCGGAATTACCTCAATTCTGCTGGCCTATCCGCTGATTGGTGATGACAAATGTGAGCGCTATGCTGAACTGGCGCGCAAGATTACCATGCGAACCATTGTCGACAGCCTGGCTGGCGCACAGGGGCTCTCACGCGCTGCGCTGAGGCATGGCCTGACGTTTGACATCGATATTGCCATTGATTTCGGTGCCCACCGCGAAGGAGTACAGCCGGATCAATTGCTGACGTTCGCCCGTGAGGTGGCGGCGCTTCCGGGGTTAAGGGTTCGCGGGGTATTTACCTATGCCGGGACTATTCATCAATACCACAATGAGCAGGATATCCGCCGCGCGGCGCGCGAAGAAGCCGCTCTGCTGATGACCAGTCGGGATCTTCTTAATGCGCATGGTTTTCATATTGACGTTTTATCCGGCGGCTCAACGCTCTCTTCTTTTTATGCCGATGAGCTCAGCGGAATAACCGAATCCCGCGCCGGAAATTTTATTTTTGGCGATATGAACGCGATTAACGGCGGGATTTACACCGCCGCCGACTGCGCGTTGACCATCTGTGCGACGGTTGTCAGTATCCCGCTGCCGGGCTACGCCACGCTGGATGCCGGTACAAAATCGCTGACCTCCGATCTTTCCGCGTCGCCCGGTTCTTACGGATTGATTCAGGAACATCCGGACGTCGCGCTGGTTAAGCTTAATGAAGAACATGGCTATCTGCGCTATGACCCGGAAAAAGTATCGCTCGCTATTGGCGATCGGCTGCATATTATTCCCAACCACTGCTGTGTGGTCGCAAATCTTGTCGATGAAATATATGCCTTCCGTAACGGAATATTGAGCGAAACGATAACTATCGACGCCCGCGGCAAAAGTTATTAATTAACTGAGAATATTATTATGACCGATATTGAATTAACTGCCGATGAACGGCAGGAGTTGACTACGCTCCTGTGCAGCCTGATACAGCACCCGTCGGAAAACCCGCCGGGCAATGAAAAAGCGGTCGCGCTGTTCATTGCTGATGTATTACGCGGCGAAGGCATTGACGTTGAAGTACAGGAGGCGGTAGCTGAGCGGCCGAACGTGATTGCCCGACTCAAAGGGCAGCGGCCAGGTAAGCGGCTGATCCTCAACGGACACTCTGACGTGGTGCCATGCGGCGCAGGGTGGTCGGTGGATCCCTTTGCCGCCGTCATTGATGGAGACCGTATTATTGGCCGCGGGGCGGCAGATATGAAATCCGGCGTTGCGGCAATGATGTACGCGGCGATCCTGATTCAGCGACGTCAGTACGCGTTCAACGGTGAAATCGTTTTACTGTTCAACGTTGATGAAGAGCGCGTCAACCTGGGGATGGAACATTTTGTGGCGCAGGGCGTCGAGGCAGATTACGCCGTTATCGGCGAGCCGACCTCGCTGGAGGTCTGCGTGGCGCATAAAGGGGTGAGCCGAACCCGCTTGACCACGCACGGCACCGCCGGTCATGCGGCAAAGACGCGTAATCCGGACAGTGCCATCGACAAAATGGCGCGGCTCCTGCCGGGGGTGCTGGCAGAGTGTCAGCAGGTGAAGCAAAAGCATCACGATTTACTGGGCAACGCCTCTATGCTGGTGACCACCATTACCGGCGGCAGCGCGCCGAATATTGTCCCGCAATCTTGCGTTATTGAAATCGACCGCAGGGTGCTGCCGGAAGAAAGACGTAATGAAATTAACGAAAGCCTGCAAAGATCGCTTAGCGACTCAGGACTAAAACCGCAGCACGACTACGACCTCGAAAACTATCTGTATATTCCGGCCTCGTCTATTGCAGAGACGCATCCGCTGGTGGAAGCCGCTTTTCAGACGGTAGAAACGCTCACCGGCGCGGCCAAAAAAACGATTTTCGATGCCACCTGTGAAGCGCCGTTCTTCTCCGTAGGCTGCCAGATCCCGACCATCATTCTCGGCCCCGGTGATTTAGCTCAGGCGCACGTCAAAGATGAATATGTCAAAATCGAAGAGCTGCATCAGGCCGCGCAAATATATACCGCACTGGCATTATCTTTACTCAAATAAATATCAGAGAATTACCATGAATATTGAACAGCGATTAACCGAATTGGGTATAGTGCTCAGCGCGCCTGTACCGCCTAAATTTTCTTATGTGCCCATTAAACAGACGGGAAATTTATTGTACTCGTCAGGTAATGACTGTCGGGTCAACGGGGAATTACTTTATCAAGGAACCCTCGGCAGGGAACTCACGATAGAGCAGGGGCAGGCTGCCGCGCGCCAGTGCATCATCAATATTCTCTCGTCCCTGAAAAGCTATCTGGGCGATCTCAATCGCGTGGCTGGCTGCGTTAAAATGCTCGGTTTCGTGCAGAGTGCAGACGTTTTCAAAGACCAGCCGTTGGTGATGAATAGCGCTTCGGATTTACTGATCGCAATATTTGGTGAAGCGGGTAAACATGCGCGTTCAGCAATTGGTACCAACACGCTGCCTTTTAATACGCCCGTTGAAATTGAGCTTATTTTTGAAATTAAAGATTAAACTTATTTAGTATTTAACATTTATCTTTCCTCCGGGAATATATCCGGGTCCCTGTGACGGCATTATTCTGCGCCGTGCAGAATGCTGCCGTGGTTAACATTACAAAAGGATAATATATGTCCAGTCAAGCAAGCTCTCGCCTGAAGCGTTTGCAAATCATGGCATTATTGTTTTTGCTCGTGGCGGGTATTATTAACTTCCTCGACAGAACCTCACTTTCGATTGCCAATACCACTATCCGTGAAGAGATGGGGTTGACGGCAACGGAAATGGGATTGTTGCTCTCGGTATTCTCCTTTGGCTATGCGCTGTGCCAGCTGCCGATTGGCATGGTGATGGAACGGTTCGGCGTTAAAAAGGTGTATGGCTTTGGTATCTTCCTGTGGTCCGCAGCTCAGACCGCGCTGGGGTTTGTCGGCTCCTTCAGCCAGATGATTGTCGCCCGTATCGTTCTCGGCATAGGGGAGTCGCCGCACCTGCCTACCGGCGTAAAAGTCGTTAATGACTGGTATAACATCCGTCAGCGCGGCGTGCCGATGGGGATTGTGAATATGTCATCAACTCTGGCGCAGGCGCTGGCGCCGCCGCTGCTGATCGCCATGATGCTGGCTTTCGGCTGGCGCATGATGTTCATCATCATCGGGGTGAGCGGTATTATTCTTTCTATCCTCTGGTTTATGTTCTATCGCAACCGGGAAGATGCCGGCCTGTCGGCAGAAGACATCGCGCACCTGGAAGAGGAGACGCCTCCTTCCAGCAAGGAAAAGGTGACCCTGAAGGATTGGGCCGGTCTGTTTAAGCAAAAATCGATGTGGGGAATGATCATCGGTTTCAACGGCGTCGGCTACATGGTTTGGTTATTCCTCACCTGGCTGCCTTCTTATCTCGAAATGTCCCGCGGCCTGAGCCTGGAAAAAACCGGTTGGGTAGCGGCTATTCCGTTCCTGTTTGGCGCTGCCGGTATGCTGGTTAACGGCGCCGTAGCCGACTGGGTGATGAAGCGCGGCGCGGATAAAATGAAGAGCCGTAAATGGATGATCTGCCTTGGCCTGCTTTGCGCTGCCGGCTTTACGCTCCCCGCCGCTTATACTGACAGTACGTTTATGGCGGTCGCCTGCATTAGTATGGCGCTCTTCTCCATTCACTTTGCCGGTACCTCGGCATGGGGACTGATCCTGGTGTCGGTACCGTCACGGCTGATAACCTCGGTGAGCGGCATTCAGAACTTCGGCGGTTTTATCGGAGGGTCGTTTGCACCAATTATTACCGGAATGATTCTGGATAATACCGGCTCATTTACCCTGGCGCTGGTGGCCTCTTCGGTCATCGCTTTTATGGCTTCGCTGGTTTACTTCTTTATGGTGAATAAACCGATTGTGGACCCGGCGGCAGCGTCCTGTTCATGATGGTTAACTGACAGACACAACCAGGCCTCCAGCCTGAACTGGAGGCTTATTTCTACCAGTTTTTCCAGTTAGCGCGAGGGACTACTGTAAATAGTTTTCCTGCATTTTAATAAAGTCAGCGTCGGTAAAGCCAAGCTCATTTTTAATATAAGCATTAACGCTGCCGGAGAGTGCCTTCATGGTGTTCAGTGTTTCAACGATAAATGCCTCCCGGGTATCGATCAGGGTAAGTAAGTAATCGAGTACATCCTGATTATCGGTAATTTGTCGATAGGCGGTCATCTTCACATTATTTCGCGCCAGGCGGTTTGCGCCGGTCAGCATGTAGTCGGCGATAATATCCTGTTCAGAAACGCCAAGCATGGAGAGTATCAATAAAGCGCCATAGCCGGTGCGATCTTTGCCCCCACGACAATGCTGAATATTCGGCGCATTGCCCGGGTCAAGCAGGACGTTAATCATTGCCTTAAAGGCTTTTTTTGACTTGTCGCTGAGTACAAAATGCCTGTACTGCTCAATGACCTGGCCTCCCTGACCGTTAATCAGTTCCGCCGGTATATCGCGTATAACGCTCTCGATCAGCGCGCGATCCTCATTGCTGGGTTCGGCGGCAAACTGGGCCGCCAGCTCTGCGGTTTGCGCCGTGGCATCCAGGTGGAAGGTCTTATTTTCACCGATAAAGCCGTTGGGGCTTTTCGCGATTTCGTTGGCGCTGCGGTAATCAATAATGGTTTTTATCTCCAGGTCTTCCAGGTAGGCCTGAGCCTGCGGCGTCAAATTATACAGATGGTTGGAGCGATAGAGCAGGCCCCATTTAACACTTTTGCCGCCTGCACCGCGATATCCTCCGATATCCCTGAAATTATTTATACCGGATATCGGCAGGGTTCTTTCGCCAAACAACCATGAATTTTGCGCATGTTCCACAATAAAATAGATACGCTGCCGCGCCTGCAAAGGGTCATCAAAATATACCGGACCTGAGATACGATCGGTAATCAAGTTACGCTCGGCGGTGTGAATATCGCGGTCTCGCGTCCAGTAGAGCGTGGCGTTATCTAATGCTTTGGAAAAATGAATTTCAAGCTGCGTATGATTATGACGAATAACGGAAAACTGCGGTGTTTCATTCATACATCTTCCCTTAATTTAAAATCCCCAACATCGAACAAATGACGCCGATGCACATCATGCCGATGATGAGCGCGACGGTATGTTTGCCCTTAAATTTTTTGACGAGGAAAAAGATACCCAGCGCAAATAGCAGGGTCAGCAAGTTAGGAATAACTTTATCGAACATCTCCTGCACTTTTATCGACTGCTCGCCAACCGCAATAACCAGCGGAGTTGATATTTTCACGGTTGTCGCTATTAACGACCCCAGCACCATCACGCCGACCACGTTGGCGATGTTGGAGATACGCTGGATAATGTTCGAGTTTTTCGACTGCTCGATTAAGTCTACGCCCTTGTTATAGCCATAGTGGATAAAGAAATATTTAGAGCCGACGTTAACGATATTAAACAGGATGAACATCAGAAGAGGGCCAATAATATTGCCCTGAAGCGCAAAGGCCGCCCCGATACTGCCGCAGATTGGCAGCCAGGTAAATTTGAGTAAGCTATCCCCAAGACCGGCAAAGGGGCCCATTAGCCCGGCTTTTACCGACACCACGGCTTCTTTTTCTTCTTCCGAGGTTTTTTCCTCCAGCGCGGCGGTGACGCCAAGGATCAGCGCGCCGGTATTCACCTGTGAGTTGTAAAACTCAAGGTGGCGCTTCATGGCTTTAATGCGCGTTGCTTTATCGGCATCAGCGTAGAGTCGCTCAAGCACCGGGATCATGCAATGCGCAAAGCCGATGGTTTGTAACTTCTCATAATTATAAGAAAAGGACATTGACTGGATATTCCAGAAAATACGGTTTAGATCCTGCTTAGTCAGTTTTTTGTCCTGGGTTGCGGTTTCGGCCACCCGATAAGAGGCGATATCGCTCATAAGTCATATCCTTCTTCAGTGTCGGTAGTGGACTGCTGCTCTTTTTCCGCAGGTGAACTCTCGGCCTTCTGACCATTGCTGTAGGCCATGTCATAGAGCACGGCAAAAGCCAGAGCGATAAAGGTAATGGGAATGATCGGCAGCTTCAGATAGGTGGTGAGCATGAAGCCAAGCAGAAAGAAGAACCACATCCGGCCTTTCAGCAGCATTAAGAGGAGGATACAGACGCCGATAGCCGGGATCATTTTGGCGGCAACGCCCATACCGGTCAGAATACTTTCCGGGATGGCGGCCAGAATCCGACCCACCAGCTCCCCGCCAAAATAGACGGCCAGGAAGCAGGGGACGGCGCGGATCAGAAACCACAGCGGCGTAGAGAAATAATGGACTTTCAGCAGCTTACCATAGTCACCCTCCTGAATGGACTTCTCCGCCCATACGTTCAGGAAACTGGCGAAAGAGCGCCAGATGATAAGAAGCTGCTGGCAGAGTATCGACACCGGGACGGCGAGGGCGATGCCCGCAGCGATACCGCCTTTGGAGGAAATGCCCAGAGCGACGCCGATGATTGATCCGGCAATAATGTCGGGCGCGGAATAGGCCCCGACGTTGCCGATCCCCATCCACATCAGCTCCAGCGTGGCGGCGATCGCCAGCCCCTGAACCGTATCGCCCATAATAATTCCAGCAACGGTTCCCGTCAGAAGCGGGCGACGCAGCATCTGCGGCCCGACGTCGTCCAGTGAGCAGATCCCTGCCCAGATGGCGACCAGAAAAGCTTCAATTAACATAGAGTATTCCCTGTTTTAAAAGTCGTCATACGCGCTGGCGTTAAATTAACGTTTGCAGATCAACTACCGGATCTTTGGGCACCATCTGTATTTCCACCGGTATATTCCTGGCTATGAGCGATTTAAAGGCTTGTTCTTCTTCCGGCGTTACCGCGACGGCGCGGGAAAGACTCTTTCTGCCTTCCTGCATTCGCATGCCGCCGACGTTGAGTTTGTCGATTTTCACCCCGTTTTCAACGAGCGTGTTTACATCAATACTGTTAGTGAACAGCAGCATGGTGCGTCTTTTAATTTCCGTTTTTTGCAGGATTTCGATAAATTTCTGCACGCCGAATACCTGTACCTTTAATTCGGGCGGCGCGGACATGGTTAAAACCGATTGCTGGATTTTGTCGCCAGCGACTTTATCGTTGATGATGAGCACTTGTTCGATATCGTGGTTTTTTACCCACGTGGTAATTACCTGGCCGTGAATCAGACGGTCATCAATTCTTGCGAGATTAATCGGCATATTTATTTCCCCTACAGATCGGTCGATTGTGTGTATTCAGCGTGTAACGTTTTTCCGACGTTAAAACAGCTACCCGGGAAAACGTCTTCAATAATTGTTGCAATCTCATCGCGCGGTAAATCACGATTGCTGAGCACTTCCAGCAGCGTCGGGATATTGAACCCGCAGAACAGCAGGATGTCCGGATAGGTCAAAAAGAGCTCGCTCGCCAGGTTGCATGGCGAACCGCCCATCATATCGACCAGTATCACCACGCCGTTTCCCTTATTGACCGAGAGATAGGTCTCGAGCAGCGTGGCGCGCACATCGCTGATATTGGCCTCAGGCTGCAGCGAAATCACCGACACGTTGCGCTGTTCACCGATAAGCATTTCCGCACAGGAAAGCGCCCCCTGGGCAAAAGGACCGTGGCTGACCAGAATGACAGGAATTTCAGTTTGCATACGTTCTCCCGGGCTGACATTGAGTGACATTGTTACTATTTATTGTTTCTATGTTAGTAATAGTATTACTTTAAGGTGAGGGAATACACAGGACAGAAGTCCCATTTATTCATTCTGCGAGGGTGATCACTCTTCAGTTATTCGGCGCCGTGTTGGGTTTACGGCGCCGCAGGCACGGCAAGGGCAGGAGGCTGGAGCGCGTTATTCGTCAGGATTTGTGATTCTGATTGTAGAAACGCTGGGCGCGGTTTTGGGTTTGTTTCAGCAGGCGATCGTCGTATTGCTGAATAAAGAGATTCGTCACCAGCATATTGATAACCGAGAGCTGCGACATTTTTGAACGGATAGGGATCAGGCGAGATACGCTTTCGCTGGTGATGGTGTGTAACAGAACGGTAGCGAGAGCAGAGATGCGGCTTTGCCCCATTTTGGTGATAGCAATTGACGGAACGCCCAGCTGCTGAGCCATGGTCAGCAGCTTAACGCTTTCCAGGTTTTCGCCGGAATGGGAGAGAATAATCACCAGGTCATGCTCATCCAGCGTATTGACGATGCTGTACTGAATACTGTAATCCGCGTGACAGCTCACGTCTTTCTTTATTTTGATGAGCTGATACTCCAGCTCTTTACCGACGAGTCCGCTGCTGCCGGCACCGTAAATCACGATCTTATTACTCTTCCTGATCAGCGCTATCGCCAGCTCTAGCTGTTCGATATTCACGATGGCATGGGTCTCATCAATGGAGGATTTTTCAATCAGCTGGATTTTATGATTGACGCTCTCTACAGAGTCATCAAGATTGATATCCTCCTGTAAAACCTTGTCGTGCTGGGGATGACCAGAAGAGGTGATCAGATCAATTTTAAGATCGCTGAAACCCTGATAGCCGAGTTTGTGGCAGAGACGCAGGATGGTTGTGGTGCTGACATCATTCGCTTTGGCCAGGGTCTGAATGCTCATGCTTTTTAGCAGCGGCTTATTCGCCAGAATATAGTCGGCGACAAGACGCTCTTTGGCGGACAGATTGTTATTCACTTCTCTTAGCTTTAGATCAAGCACCTGGCCACCTTTAAAAGTGAGACGATAATTGTTCGCCATCATACAAGATAATCGGAAGGTTGATAACCACTCTGCCATCAGGCAGATTTGTCGCCAGGCAGTCAGACGGCACCAGGCGAAGAATGAAATATCAGGACGAATTACAGAGATTATTATTCAGCGACCCGCTCAGAATGGAGGCGCTTTATGCCGTTCAGGCGCTCGAACTCAACGATGGCTGGATCGGTGCCGGCCTGGTCAGAGATGCGGTTTGGGATCATCTGCACGGATACGGTCAAAGGCCGGTTTCGGGTGATGTGGATGTTGTCTGGTTCGATCCGAAAAGCTGCAGTGCTGCCCACGATAACGCGCTGGAAGCGGGGCTTTGCCAACGGTCGCCCGCCTTTAACTGGTCGGTGAAGAATCAGGCCAGAATGCACCAGCGTAACGGTAATCAACCTTATCATTCAACGGAGAATGCGCTTAGCTACTGGCCTGAGACGGCGACGGCCATCGCGGTCAGAATAGGGCGCTCTGGCCTTATTGAGGTCATTGCGCCTTACGGACTCGACGATCTGTTTGAACGTCGCCTGCGGCCAACGCCGGAATTTGAGGGCGATAAGCTGAATATTTTCCGCCAGCGCGTGGCGGAAAAACGCTGGCTGGAACGCTATCCTGTTCTGCAGCTTATGCTCCCGACCGGAGGCGGTCAAACCCAGCGGTGAGTCAGCGGTGAAGGGGATGCGCTAATCGCCCCCCTCTATCGATTGTCAGAAGAAATCAATGCGCGTATTGATCCCCACGGTGCGGCCCATATTGACCTGCGCGACAGCGCTGCTGCCGTTCATATAGCCGTAGGTACGGTAACGGCGATCGAACAGATTATCGACATAGACGGAAATATTCATCCGTTCAGTCGCCTGCCAGCCCAGGCTGCTGTCGAGGGTGGCGTAAGTCCCTTGCCGCAGCTGGTTATCGCCATCGAAATAATGCGGTCCCACCAGATTCACCGCCAGTCGGGGCATCAGCGCCCCATAACGGGTATCAATCATGCCGTTCACGCTGCTTCCCGCGCCGTAACGCGGAACAAACGGCACCCGATTGCCGTGATACAGCTCACTGTCATTGGTGAATTCGGAACGGATCATGTTGCCATTGATGTCCCATGACCAGCCGGGCGCAAACCGCCATTTTGCCTCAAGCTCAACGCCGGTGGCGTCGGCTCTCCCCGCGTTGCTTAAGGTCTGCATCCCGACCGGACCAGAGTAGAGCTGCATATCTTTGGTGTGGGTATAAAACGTCGCGGCTTGCAGCGTGACGTCGGCGGTCTCGTAGCGGGTGCCAATTTCGTAGTTGATGGATTTTTCCGCGCTGAACGGCCTGGCATCAAGGCCTGCGGTAGGCACGATATTATATCCGGAAGGTTTATATCCCTGAGCTACGCGGGTATACACCCGCCAGTCGTCGGTCAGCATATAGCCTGCGGAGAGCTGTCCGAGCACGTGGTCATCACTGCTTTTACCACGATCGCCAAAGGAGTTACCGAGCATACTGCCGTGATACTGCGTGCTGGCTTTATCATGTGAGAAACGCGCGCCGCCGCCGATGTCAAAACGATCGGTTAAATGCCAGGTCAGATCGCTGTAGGCGGCCAGCGTTTCGGCGGTGGTGTAGCCGGTGCTGCTTAAATAGGGCATGGTCGGCATATCGTAGGCTGAATTTAGCTTCTCCCGGGTATTCTGCCGGTACAATCCGAACACCATATCCACGGTCCGCGTCTCGCCGAGAGTCGCGGCGCGTAGCTCCTGCACATCCTGATTCCAGCGTTGGGGCATATTGACGATCAGCGAGCCGGAAGGAAAAGTGCGTGAATAATTCTGCTGCTGCCAGGCGCCGATCAGATTGAAAACCCAGTCCTCGGTGCTGTATTTCCCGCTGAGCGTCTGGCTGTCAGTGCAGCGCCGCATATATGGGTCCGGCGACCCCGGGTCGATCGACAGTTTACGGCTCTTAATATCATTCCATGCCACATAGGCATCCTGTGTCGCGCGAGTACATTCGCGCGAGGCGGCAAACCCCATTTCCCAGGGCTGGTCGTCCGGCGCCAGACGCAGTTTCACATTCCCTATGCTGGCGCGGGTGCCGCCTAAATCATCGCTTCCCGTCGCAGGGTTAATCATCTCGCCGTCATCAACCTGGCGTAACAGCGTTACGCTGCCATAGAGCAGACCATCCTGAAGAGGGCCGCTCAGGTTGAACTTGCTACGATAGCTGTCGCGGCTGCTGACGCCGCCTTCAATATAGCCGCGCGGGGTACTGTCCGGCTGCTGCGTGACGATGTTGATAATCCCGCCCTGAGCGCTTTTGCCATACAAGGTTCCCTGGGGACCCCGCAGCAGCTCCACGCTTTGCACATCGGTTAGCGCCTGGATGGTGTTAGTAGATAGCTGGGGAACCCCGTCGACATACAGGGTGACGGCAGGGTTATAGAAGTCCTGGGCAGAAGAGATGCCGCGAAGCGAGATCGTTGAAAAAAGCATATTGCCGCTATTTTCAATATTGAGTCCGGGCAACACTCGGGGGAGTTTGTCGCTGGCGGTAACGCCTGCGTCGCTTAACTCCGTCGCGCTGATAACGGTAGAAGAGACGTTATTGGCTGATGCCGAGCGGGAAGACTGTTTACTGGCGGTGACCACCAGCGTGGTTTCGTCTTGCTGTGCAGTCTGGGCATGAGCCATGCCCGGGAGCAGAAACCCTCCCACAATCAGAGGGTAAAACCGTGTCATTTTCATTGTTATGAGTCCCTGTAAAACGGCGAAACGCCAAAAATAGCCACAACGGTGAATTGAAAATGATAACTATTTCTAATTGTGCTGCTACCCGAAACGGGTTTATTTCCACCTGTTTCGGGTAGGGTTGCGCTTATTGTGACGTCTGGCGACAACGCTCGGTGGCGAGCGCCGTCAGGCGTTTTTTATCTACCTTGCCGACGGCGGTGAGCGGCCAGTGGGTCAGAAACTCAATTTGGTCCGGAATTTTCCACGCGCTGAGCCCCAGCCGGGTTAGCTGGTGACGCAACTGTTGATAGTCAAATGGCGTCTGCTGCGCGATGATAAACGCGCAAATTCGCTCGCCAAGCAGCGTGTCCGGCGCGGCAACCACGGCGCAATCCTTTACCCCCTCCAGACGCATCAGCGCCGCTTCCACTTCCGCCGCGGCAATTTTCTCTCCGGCGCGGTTTATCTGCTCTTTTATGCGTCCCTCAACGTACAGGTTTCCCGCCTCATCGCGCCTGACATTATCGCCCGTACGGTAAAATCCTTGCGCGGTAAAGGCCCGGGCATTGTGCTCGGGAGCGCGATAATAGCCCGAAATCGTGTAAGGGCCGCGCGTTAATAACTGTCCGGTTTCGCCAGGCGCAACGTCGTTCTCTTCTTCGTCAACGACGCGAATTTCATCCAGGGGAGATAGCGGGCGCCCCTGGCTATGGAGAACGCTGACCAGCGGATCGTTGAGACGGGTAAAGCAAAGCAGCCCCTCCGCCATGCCGAATACCTGCTGCAGGGTGCAGTTAAAGGTGGCGATGATCTGCTCTGCCAGCGTCGGATCGAGGCGGGCGCCGCCCACCTGAATGACGCGCAGCGAAGAGAGATCGCTCTCTTCCCACTCTCTGGCCTGCGCCCAGAGCTGCGCCAGGGCCGGCACCAGCGCGACGTGCGTCGCGCGGCATTCGGCGATTAATGGCATCGCCTCATCGCAGCTGGCGCTGTTGGTCAGCACCACCTTCCCGCCGCAGGCAAGCGTTCCCAGAATACCGGGACAGGCCAGCGGAAAATTATGCGCCACGGGAAGGACGGCGAGATATACGCTTTGGGCGTTGATGCCGCACAGTTCGGCAGAGGCGCTGAAGTTATAGCTATAGTCGGCGTGCCGTCGCGGAATAAGCTTTGGCGTCCCGGTGGTGCCGCCTGAAAGCAGCAGCAGCGCGGTGGCGGAAACCTCGGGCTGCCGCCACGCCTGAAGCTCGCCGCGCAGCGAGAACAGCGGCGTAAAATCGTCATCTGCGCATTGTTCAATGGTCAGAACATGACGCAAGCAGGCGTGTTTATGCATCATCTGGCGGGCCAGCCCTGCATGGTTTTCCCCGTGAATAAAATAAGCGACGGGTTGCGCCAGCGCGATCAGCGCGTCGATATCCAGCTCCCGCTGGGAGGGCATCGCCAGAACGGGGATCGCGCCGAGTCTTAACAAGGCGAACAACAGGATCACGAAGGCGTTGCCGTTTGGATGCTGCACAATCACATGCTGTCCTGAACGCAACCCCAGCGAGTCTAACCCTGCGGCAAGCTGGTCGACCCGGACATCAAGCTCGCTGTAGGTTAGCGCACCCCCGTCATCAACAAGCGCTGTTTGCGTGGAATAACGCGCCGCCCAGCAGCGCAGCTGTGCGGCAATAGGTAAGGGATACTGTTCAATCAGAGTGTTAAAAGAAGCGTGCATGCGTCACCTTTCAGAAGTACTGGACTGTTTTTGCACAGCGGTCAGCGTCGAAAATGCGTCGGGAAAATGGCGGACAATCTGCGTAAAGAAGGCGCGGGATTGTTGAATGGGATAGAAGTGATCGCCGTCGATTGTGACCGGCCCGGTAACGTGGGTCAGCCACTGACGCCAGGCGTCGACCTGCTGCCGGGAGGCTTCGCGGTCGTGGCTGCCGCATATGAGCAGCGCAGGCGTGCGCAGCGGCGAGGCGCGATCGGGCGAATCGTAGTGATAATGCTCGGTGGCGTAAAAATCGGCGCGCAGGAGGGGAAGAAACAGCGATATTAACTCCTCGTTTTCCCGCAGCTCAGGCGAACATCCGCCAATATCTATCAGCTCAGCGATAAAGTCGGCATCATCGCGATGGCTGAGTCGGCGTTCGGAATGGAGATGAGGAGCATGGCACCCCGAAATAATCAGGCCATGCGGCGCATGTCCTCGTTGCTCCAGAAGGCGACATGTTTCAAACGCCACCTGCGCGCCCATACTGTGCCCGGCGAGCAGCAGCGGCGCGTCAGGAGATACGCTCTGTTGCAGTTCGTTCGCCAGCCGTACCGCCAGCGGCATAATGCTGTTGAGCGGCGTCAGATGGCGCAGGCGATCGCGTCCCGGCCAGGTTACCAGGGAAAGCGCGATGTCCGCCATAGGCTGCTCTCGCCAGCAGCGAAACGCGCTACTGCTGCCGCCCGCGAAGGGGCACATCACCAGATGCGCCGTACTGGCGCTGCGGGCGGGCCATAACGGAGTACACATGGCAGATTGTATCATCGGGACTCCTCATCGTGGCGGTAGAAAGCCGTTAACCGTTCATGACGCGGCGGCTTCAGATGGCGGATCTCGGCATTGCCGGTCGCGCGTAAAATCTGCTGCCATAGGTACGACACCGCCAGCTGATGAGCGCCGTGGCAGGCGGCAGGCGCATTTTCGCCCGCCAGATGGCTGCACAGCTGATGGAGTAATCTTCCGACGCCCTCAGGCCCGGCGGTTTCACAGCAATCACGCCAGCTCAGGGGCGCCGGGCTGCGCGTCTGACCCGGCGGGTCGCGCAGGATCTCCGGCCTGCGGTAGAGGCTGTGAGCATTCTCCTGATGTTCGGCGACAAACAGGCTGGATGACCAGATGACGGGGCCGTAGCTCGCCTCCAGCGAAAGATGTCCTTCCGGCCATCCCAGCAGCAGACGATGCATAATCAGGCTGTGCATATCCGGATCGTCAGGATCGAGATAGCGCTGAAGCAGCAGGCAAGCCTCTCCCTCCGGCCAGTAGAGTCTCAGACAGTGAAAGTCACTGAAGCTGCCGACCACTTCGCACGCCACGCTGGCGGCATCCACGCCCAGAGCCAGCAGCAATAAATCGAGAGTGGAGTAGAGCAACTGCCGGCTGGTGGTGGCATGGACAATCGACGGCCCCTGATCCAGACAGCGACGTAACTGCTCCGCGTCCCTGAGCCACACGCGACCGGCAAGCGCGTGCGGATAAAACGTATTGACCCAATAGCAACGCCCCTGTTCCTGCGCCAGCGCTTGTAATGAACGGACATCATCCGGGTGGAGGGGATGCTCCTGAATAACGTGCGCGCCGTGAGTTAAAAAGTGCCGGGCAAGCTGCGTTCCGCTCCCGCCGGCGACGGTCGAGCGCACGACGATACAGGCGATATCCGGCATCTCCTTGATCTGTTCGAGCGAGGTATACAGCGGGATACCAAACGCCTGGGCCAGCTCTTTTGCGCGCGGGCTTCCCTGGGCCAGCAGGCCAACCAGTTCGAGCCCCTCCTGGGGCTGCATAAAGGCGTTGAGGTACATTTCACCGAATTTGGCGCCCACAATCAGTACGCGTTGTTTGTCGAAGGTGGACGGCATCATAAGGTGTTCTCCGGTTGCGTTGAGGTTGCGCCAAGCCAGCGCTGGATATGCTGCGCGCAAGCCTGAACGTGGGGGGGCTCCAGCATGATTTGCCAGTGGCTGGCTTTAATCGCATAGCTGTCGGCGCGGTTCATCCAGGCCCGCCATTCGGTCTCCGCTGGCGTCCAGCGCGCGGGTCTCATTACGGCATGCAGGATGAGGCAGGGAAGCGCAACGGCTTCGCCCGGCGTATGCCCGGCCAGTAAACGCAGCAGATGCGCGATGTTGTCGATCCACGTTTCTGCCGCTTGCCGCGTCAGGTTTTGCGGCACCATTCCCGCCGTTCTGGCAAGGCCGATGAAGACGGCAAGCTGGCGGGCGGGCGTCAGCCGGTCAAAATGTTCCGGCAGCGCCAGCGGCGTATTCCCTTCGGCTAACAGCCGCAGCAGGGCCGTCCGGTTGGCGCAACGAAAATCCTGTCGACACACGGGATCGATTAACGCCAGCCGTACCTGCTCGCCTTTGGCGTACAGACGCTGCGCGGCGCCAGCTGCAAGAAAAGCGCCGTACGACCATCCCGCCAGCACATAGGGGCCGTGTGGCTGCTGGCGACGGATGGATGCGACATACTCATCGATCATCCGATCAAGCGTGGCAAAACGCTGCGGCGATTTTGCCTGCAGGCCGAATACGCGCCTGTCCAGCGCCCGGGCAAGCGGCAGCCAGGCGCTGATATCGCCGTCGGAAGCGTGGAAAACAAACAACGTTTCATCGCCCGCGCCGTGGCAAATGAGCACAGGATTGTCCTCTGCCGACGAACAGGCCTGCAGATGGGCGCAGAAGTCGCTGAGCGTTGAATGGGTGAACAGATCCTGAAGGCTGGCGCTGGCAATTCCTCTGCGGTTCAGCTGCGCGACCATCCTTGTCGCCATCAGACTGTCGCCGCCCAGCGCAAAAAAGTCGTGATGCCTGGCCACGGGGCGAGAAAGCAGCGATTGCCAGAGTTCAGCGACCTGTTTTTCCAGCGTCGGATCTCCCCCGGCGACCGGGGTCGATTCGGCTGGCGCAATCTGCGCAACGGACGGGGTACGCAGCGGCGCAAGTAACGCTTCTTGTTGGCGAATCCGTAATGCGGGCAGGCCGGAGCCAAAACGCTGCTGCAGATAGCGGCTTACGGCTGCTTTATCCGGTCGATTCACGCCAGGCGAACGCGCGACCAGCAGATGCTGGCGCAGAGGCGAGGATTCCTGCGTCGGCCACGCCAGCTCGTTGACAAACCCGGCCTGCGCAAGCACTTCCTGCCACGTCGAACGGGCGAGCATGGGTTTCTCATCCCGGCGGCGGAAATCACGGTATCCGCTCAATCCCTCGATAAAGCCGACGCTCGCCAGCTGGAATACGCTGTTTCGCTCCGTCGCCTCGACGATCAGCAAACGTCCGCCGGTTTTCAGCAGCAGCTTTAATCGGCGCAACGTCTGAACGATATGACTGGCGTCGTGAAGCACATTGACGGCAATAATCAGGTCGTATCCTTCTGCCGGATGGGCGGCGAAATCCAGCGGCTGGTTAATGTCGAATAAGGCGTAAGAAACCCGCGATTGATCGTGGAAACGGCTCCGGGCATCGTTGAGGAACTGCGTGGAGACATCGGTGAAATGGTATGAACGTCGCGTGCTTTGCGTGGCCTTCAGCACCGGCTCCGCGGTGGCTGCGGTTCCGGCGCCCACCTCGAGGATGCGTTCTGCGCCGCACAGGGTGGCAATCTGTGCGGTATAGCGATTCAGACAGGCGCTGGCGGGGTTTTCGCGATACAGCGCGTCGGTTACGCGCAACGGCTCATTGAACAGCAGTTCCAGCGGCGAACACTGCCCGGAGAAAAGGTCGTCGTGGCAGGAAATACAGGCGTCCAGATACTGCGCCAGCGCCTGACTCCATTGGGTTGGCGGGCAGGCATCCTGCGGCCCGGGGATCTCGCTGAACGCCATGCGGCTGCGCCAGCTATCCCCCTCGCGGGCCAGCCATTCTCTTTCCGTCAGACACTGTAGCCACTGGCGCAGCAGCCGTCGCCGGGCCCCCTGCGCGGCCAGCGCCTGTACAATTTCGCTAAAGCGATGGGCGCTCTCCGGCGAGGTGAATAAACCATGGCGAGTCAGCGTGTCGGCGATCCCTCGTAGCGCACGCGCCTCCAGCCAGCGCCAGGTCGCGTCCAGTTCATCAAGTTGCGCCTGCTCAGGCAACGGCAGCGCCAGCGAGGCGAGATCGCGCTCAGCCGGGGCGAGCGCGGAGAGCGACGGCCCCTCGGCCATGACGATATCCAGCGTTAACGCGCCATTTTCGCTTAGTTCCGCTCTGGCCCGCTGGATACCGGGATAGTCCAGCGTCGCCTGCTCAATATCCCGCAAATCGTAGTCCGTCTGCGCGTTGAGCGGCCAGCGGCGGCGCGGGTTCTGTTCGGCAATACCGCTGGCCATCGTCTGCGGGCTTTCAGGGCTGGCAATAGCAGCCTGCAGGATGGCGCAATAGTCTGTAAACATGGCTTGCGCTGTGCCCGGCTCCAGCACGTTATCCATGCAGTACCAGCTAAACGTCAACTCGCCATCGCTCTCCATGACCTGATGATCCAGCCAGACCTGCGGCGTTTGCGTGAACACATAGCAGGGTTCACCGAACAGACGACTCATCGCCCGATCGATAGCCATGCCTTCAAGCGTCATTCCCAGCATGCTGGTAAACACCACCGGCATCAGCGGTTGATGCTGCGATCCGCGCAGGCGCCCCAGCTCGCGGATCACCTCGACGCCGTTCATTTCGCTGTGCGCCATGTTCTGCCACAGGCGCTGCTGGGTTCGTTGCATCTGCTCTTGCAGCGTCGCCGGCGCGGTGAAGTTAAAATCGACCAGCGTGACGGAGGTAAAATCACCAATCAACTGGTTGATTTGCGGATGAACCGGCTGGCGATTAAAGAAAGTCAGGTTCAGGGTAAATTCAGCGGTGCGGCTCCAGCGCTCGAGGGTGGCGGCAAACAGCGTGAGCAGCGCGGCAGAAGGGGTGAGCCCTTGCTGCTGCCAGCGCTGCTTAACGGCCTGCCACGCAGGCTTGCCGATCGTTGAAGTGAACGTGGTGAAGTGTGGAGTTTCCGGCGGCGTCTCCACCACCGGCAGTTCCGGCGCCAGGGGTAACTGCGGTAGTTTTTCCTGCCAGAACTCCCAGGCATCGTGCCATGCCGCCGTCTGCCGGCGCGCCTGTTCAGCCATCACATAATCGCGGAAGGTGATATCGAGCGGCGCCAGCGTCTCTCCGCGCCAGGCCTGCGCCAGATCGTCCATCATAACTTTAAAACTCTGCACATCGAACTGCAGAAGATCGAGGTTCATGTGCAGGCGATAGCGACAATCGTCGATTTCGCTGACCACCAGTTCAAAAAGAGGCCACTGGTCGGCGGGTAAAACGCGATAGCTCAGTTCCAGCCGCCGTTTTTCCAGCGCCAGGCGCTGCTCCTGCGGGGAGAGCGCGCGCAGATCGTCGCGCGGGATGCGATACGTCGGGGTTGTCGCCAGAACGCGCTGTTGGCCGTCGGCATCCACCACCATTCGCAGCATATCGTGACGGGCAATAAGCTGGTTCCATGCTTTCTCCAGTACGGAGAGGTCGAGTTCATCGTGGCGTTTATCCCACTCAAACAGCACGTGACAGGCAACGCCGCCATAACCAATAAGATGGGTTCTTCCCAGCCAGTAGGCGTGCTGAATCGGCGTCAGAGGGAAGGGGGCATAACGCTCATCGGCGTCGTGCCGTAACGCTTCCGGCTGCGAAGCGGCAGGCGTCTTCTCTGGTATAGAACAGATAAGCTGCGTGAGCCCGCGCGGCGACAGATCCTGCCACGCCCGTTCCGCATTGATGCGCACGCCCAGGTAGTGCTGAATATCGCTACTGAGCTCAAGGAAGAGCAGCGAATCCATGCCCAGCGGCAACAGATCCTGATTTGCCTGCAGCGATGCCGGATCGCTTAGCCGTAACTGAACCGCGATGCGTTTTTTCAGCCATGTCATTACCGCCGTTTCATCGCTCAGGCTGCCGTTAAAGACGTTGTCATCCGCAGGAGGGCTGACCGGCACTGCGGCTTTTTCTGCGGACCCGCTATGGAACAGGGCCTGTTGTAGCGGAGGCATGTTGTCGCTGAAAACACGCATCGCCAGCCGCCATGGGGCACCGCGCATTACCGCCTGTTCCAGATGCCAGCAGCCTTCGGCATTGCTTAACGCGCCCATGCCGCGGCTGGCCAGCGTCGCCAGCATTTCCGGCGTGGCCGCCCGACCGCTTTCCCCCCAGGCGCCCCAGGCAATGGTTATCGTTTTCGGAGTATCATCAGAAGTATGTTGCCGCGCCAGCCCGTCCAGATAGCCGCAGGCCAGCGCATGGGCGCTTTGACCCGGCGCGCCGAGGGCGGCGGCTGCGGAGGAGTAAAGAATAAGATAGCGTGCGTTGTGGTCGCTCAGGCTTTGCCGCAGCTGGTCTGCCGCCTGCGCTTTCACCGCGAAAACCGCGGCCAGCTGGCGATCGTCCAGATCCTGCAGCGGCCCATCAGCCAATACGCCTGCGGCGTGGATCGCCCCGGCAATGCCGCCATCGACCGCCAGCTTATCGAGAACCCTGGTCAGCTGTCGGGCGTTGCCAACATCACAACGGCAGACGCGGATTTGCACGCCCTCGATGTCGCCCGGCCAGGAGGCATCCACGCGCGGCGCCAGCAGGGCAATACGTTGCGCCCCTTTTTCTTTGAGCCAGTTAACGGCAAGGCGGCCCAATCCGCCAAACGCGCCGGTCACCAGATGCCAGCGGGTATCGCCAGCGAAGACATTTGCCGGGAGATCGGCGGCGCGCCCTGGATTCGGCGCCAGGGAGGGGAGCCAGAGGGCGTTGCCCCTTGCGGCGAGCCAGCGCTGAGAAAGGGAGACGGCGCTCAATCCCTGACGCAGCGTTTCCCATGGCGTGTTTTCGGCCAGATCGATGGCGGCAATCAAGCGTTCCGGCTGTTCATTGGCCGCGACGCGAAGCAAAGCCCACAGAGCGTGATGAGACGCGGCGAGCGCCTCATTCTCCTCAACCTGCCACGCGCGGCGAGTGATCGCAATCAATCCTCCGGCGCCGGTGGTCAGGGCCTCCTTCACTTGTTTCGCTAACGCCAGCGTCTGTTCGCTCTCCTCGACAATCATGAGCACCGAAGCGGCCTGCGGATCGTGAAGGATACCGCATTGCGCCAGCTCATTTTCGTGCGCAAGCGTACCGGCGCTGAAGCGAAATGCCAGTGGGCGGCCATCGCTGGCGGCGCTGAAGGGCGTCCAGCGCCATTGATAATGCGTCTGCGGCGCAGGAACAGGCGCGGCGGGAGCCAGCGGCAGCCACTCGCCATCGGGATGACGGGCTTCCACGCGCATCTCGCCGCGGGAAAAGGCGGCGTTTCGCCAGCTTAAGCGCACCTCCCCCAGCCACTGCGGAGGGCTGACCTGGGGCGCTTCCACGGGGGAATCGTCGCCGTGCCGCGCTGAGAGCCGCCGCCAGGCCTCCTGCCAGCGGGCGTTAAACCGTTCCGGCTGACCCGCGCAATCGGACCAGTCGGCGAGATCATCAGCGTTATCCGGCAACGTCTGCCCCAGCGCGGATGCTGATGACGAGGATATCCCCTGACCGGGCAGCGTGGCGAGAATGATATGTTCGCTCATACCGGCGGTCGGGCTACCCTCCTGCGGTAGCCACGCCACTTTGCTGAATCCGGCGCGGCGACACTGCTGCTGCCACTGTTGGGGGGTGAGGAAGAGCTCGCCTTCGCGGGCGTCGATATCCTGGAGCGGAAGCACCAGCGGGCCAAAAACGAAATCAAACAGACGCATTGGCTGGGTGATTTCGCGCATCAGCAGGCGTCCGCCCGGTTTGAGCAGAGGGCGCAGATTATCGAGCGTGCGGCCAATATGGCGGGTGGCGTGGATCACGTTCGCCGCCACGATCAGATCGTATGAGTTTGCCTGGAACCCCTGGGACTGCGCCTCTTTTTCGAGATCCAGTTCGTGGTAGCGCACAAAGCCATAGTCGGCGAATTTCTGCTGGGCGCGGCGGGTAAACAGGGCGGAGATATCGGTGAAGTGGTACTCCAGCGCCGGAACGTCGTTAAGTTCCGGCAGCAGCCACGCGGTGGTGCCGCCGGTACCGCCGCCGACTTCCAGGATTCGTAAAGGGCGCTGGGGCTGACGCGTCTGGACGAGACCGCGTAAGATACCGGCGGCGATTTGGTTGAAATAGCGGCCAAAGCTGAACTCCTGATAGAGGACCTCCACGCCGTCGGAGGCGCCCTGCGGGAAGATGATCGCCACCGGCTCTTCCTCGCCGCTCATCATTTCATACAGCCGCTCGCCGGCGCGGGCGATGGTCTCGGGAATAGCCTGAAAACCTTCACAATAGCCAGCAAGCTCCGCCAGCAGAGCTTCCCTCTGCTCATGTTCAATCGGGCGGGCGCGGAAATAACGCCCGTCAGCGTAGCGGTAGTCGCCGTCGGCCACGCAGTTATTCAGCAGGCGTTGAAGCAGCTGCTGGTAGCGCGGCAGCAGACGGCCTCGGCGCATAATGGTCATGGCGTCGACGCCGCTGGCAATGGCATCGTCCGCACAGCGTTGTACCAGCCGATCGACATAGATGGCGTGTAGCCGCGTGGCGCAGCGTTTAAGCGCTTCCAGCCGGGGAAGATCGAGCGCTGCCGCGGCGCGACTCGCCACCTCAGCGCCGGCGGACAGCACGACGTCGTCAGGCTCGCAAACGTTGGAAACGTGCTCTTTCCAGTAACGCTCGGTCGCGAACGGATAGCGTGGCGCAGAGATACGTTGCCCATTGCCCGCCAGTAAGTCTGCCCATGGCAGGGTGACGCCAGCGGCGTACAGCTGGAGCAGCGCCTGATTCAGGACAGCGCTCGCCTCCTGGTTACGGCGGGCGCTGGCTATCCAGTAAGCGTTATCCCGGTATTCGCGCTGTCCGGAGGTAATCAGCTGGGCATCGGGTCCCATCTCTATAAAAACGCGGGCGCCGAGCTTGTGCGCCGCCTGAATACTCTGGATAAAGCGCACCGGCTGGCGCATATGGCGGCGCCAGTAATCCGCCTGATTGAGCGTCGACGCATCTATGGCCCCGGCGGTGAGGGTGGAAATAAGCTGTAGCTGCCCGGGCTCTGCGTGCAGCCCGGCGCAGGCGTCCTGAAAACGATCGAGTATCGGCTCCAGTAAGGCGGAGTGCGCCGCGCCGGAAACGCTCAGGCGACGATAGCTGATATCACGCTGCGAAAGCGCGGCGCAAAATTCCGCAATACGGGCTTCCGGCCCGGAAAAGACCGTATGCCGGGTGCCGTTGTTGGCCGCCAGATCCAGCTCAAACTGGCGGGCCAGCGGCATCAGCGCCTCTTCTTGCGCGAACACCGCCACCATCGCGCCGTTTGCGCACAGCTGCATCAGCGCCCCGCGGCGGCAAACCAGCGGCATAACCTGTTCAATCGTATAGTGTCCGCAGACCACGGCGGCGGCAAATTCGCCCACCGAGTGACCGATGGCGTAATCCGGCTGCAATCCCTCGGCGCGCCAGTGCGCCGCCATGGCGATTTCAAAGGCAACGATGGCCGGCTGCGCCCAGGTCATCTCCTCCAGCTGCGCCGAGTCGGGATTAAACATCGCGTCGCGCAGGGAGGGCGTGAGCATTTCACGACAGGCGGAAAAACAGCGTTCAAGCGTGTCGGCAAACACCTTCGAACGCTGGCACATGGCGTGGCCCATGGTCCGCCAGTGCGAGCCCTGCCCGGTAAACAGCCACACCTGCTTACCGCTGACGCCGTGGCCGCTATAAACCGGCGTCCCGGCCTGTTCTCCAGCCCAGGCGCTAAGGGCAGCGGCGGTATCATCATTTAATGCCGTCGCCAGACGAAAGGGGAGATCGAGACGGCGGGCGCGCAAAGCCGTGAAGGCCAGATTACTGGCATCCGCGTTTTCCCTCAGCGCCCGAGCATAGTCCGTGGCCAGCTGCCGCAACGCGGTGTCGCTGGCGGCGCTGAGCAGCAGCGCGGTGCTCCTGCTACCGTCATCCGCACCAGGCAAAGGTAATTTGAGCTCATCGGGCAGCGAGGCGACGATCATGTGGCAGTTTGTGCCGCCAATGCCAAAGGAGGAGACGCCCGCGTAGCGTATTTCCTCCTGCCACGTCTGGGCCGTCACCGGCACGGTGAATGGGCTTTCGTCGAGCTTGAGCGCCGGATTTGGCGTGGCAAAATTTAGCATCGGCGGAATTTGTCCGCGGTTGACCGCGAGGATGGTTTTCAGCAGCCCGGCAATCCCGGCCGCCGTATCCAGATGGCCAACATTGCTTTTTACCGAACCGAGCGCGCAGCGCTGATGCGGCGGGCGGGGCGCATAAACGTTGCGCAGCGCTTCAATTTCAATCGCGTCTCCCAGCGGCGTGCCGGTACCGTGGGTTTCAATGTAGCCAATCTGTCTGTCATCGATCGCCGCCAGCATTAACGCCTCTTCGATGACCGCTTGCTGTCCTGCCACCGAAGGCGCGGTATAACCCACTTTTCGGCTACCGTCGTTGTTGACCGCGCTGGAGAGGATCACGGCAATAATCGGATCCTCTGACAGCAGCGCATCTCTCAGGCGGCGCAGTACCACGCAGCCGAGACCGTTGCCGGCCCAGGTGCCTTCTGCCGAGGCGTCAAAAGGGCGACAGTGGCCATCGGGAGAGAAAATCATCCCGGGCTGGTAGCGGTAGCCCGCCTGCTGGGGGAAAGAGAGCGCCACGCCGCCGGCCACCGCCATATCGGATTCCCCCGCGCGCAGGCTTTCGCAGGCCAGATGCACCGCAACCAGCGAACTGGAGCAGGCGGTCTGTACCGATAGCGCCGGGCCATGCAGATTGAGCTTATACGCGGCGCGGGTGGCAATATAGTCCTTATCATTACCCATCAGCGACTGCAGACCCTTGACCTGCGCGACTTCCGTGACGTTCAGGGCTTCGCGGCCGGGATAGGTGCTCATCCGGGATGAGGCGAAAACGCCGGTCTTGTGGGGGACGGCGCCGGGGGCATAGCCGGCATGCTCCAGCGCATGCCAGACCGCCTGCAAAAACAGTCGCTGCTGCGGATCGATAGATTCGGCTTCTTGCCGCGAGTAGCCAAACAGGGCGGCGTCGAAGCAGTCGGCGTTGTTTAAAACCGTCCCGATATTGACGTAATGAGGATCGTCAATCACCGTGGCATCCAGACCGGCGGCCAGCAGCGCCTCGCGGGTAAAGCGCCTGCTGCATTCACGGCCTTCCAGCAAGTTTTGCCAGAACGTTTCGCCATCGGGCGCTTCAGGAAAATGGCAGGCGTAGCCGATCACCGCGACAGGTTCGCAGTCCGGGTAGCGTTCAGCGATCGATGCATCAATGGAATCTGCTGTCGGCGCAGAAGAGAAGCGCAAGTTATCCATAATCGGTCTCGTTTCCTAAGAGTCACAAAGTCAATGGCACGCCGCGCTTGCGCGACGGCGTCCCGGAAAAAATCAGTTTGGTTCGCGCTAAATCCGCCGCTGGCGTCGGCGAACCGGGCGAGAGCGTGTGGCTTTCTCCTCCATCGCGACGCCGGTAAGGTATTCGGCCAGAGCGGCTGGAGAGGAGTGGGTAAAGAGATCAAGCAGCGTCAGCGTGGAAAATTCGTGACGTTGTAACAAAATGTGCAGCTGCACCAGATTTAGCGACGTGGCGCCCGCCTCAAAAAAGTTATCCGCGGGCATAATCGATTCGCCCACCACCTCGCGAAAGGCGTCGCAAATCAGACGGACAGTGCTCTCGTCCGCCGCCACGCCGGACAGCGGGCGCTCAGGGCAGCCGCGCGGAGCGGGCGCGGGGCTTTGTTCCGCGAGTTTAACGGGGGGAACCAGCGCGGCGAGCGGAAGCTGCCAGCAGCTCTCTTCCTCGGCCATCCGATTGAGCAATTCGCCATACTGGGCAAACTGCCGCTCCACCTGTTCGGCAGGAAACAGGGCGGCGACAAAATCCCAGTTAAAGCGCAATTCACCTTCGGACTCATAAACCTGGTGATCGAGCCAGACCTGCGGCGTCTGCGAGATACCCCAGACCGGTTTGAGTAAATTGCGCCGGGCGAGGAAATTATCCTGCGCGAAGCCGAGCGCGCTGGTGAAGACAACCGGCATGGTCACGGCGGGCAGATTTTGCCGTTGCGCCAGCTGACGCATCACGCGGATGGCGGATACATCGCGATAATTGAGGCTCTGGCTCAGGCGCTGCTGCAGTCGCTGCGCGCTGTGCAGCCAGTTGTCGCCAGGCCGCCAGCTCAGCAGCATCAGGGAGGTGAAGTCGCCCAGAATCTGGTTGATTTGCGGATGCACCGGACGGCGGTCGAAAAGCGTCAGGTTAAGCGTGAATTCAGGCCGCGCGCTCCATGCCGAGAGCACCGTCGACCATACCGATAAGAGTAAGGCCGACGGGGTAAGGTGGGCTTCAGCCGCCCGCTGTTTCAATCGGCGCCAGCGCGCGCTGTCCATGGCCCCGTTCAGGCGCGCAAAGCGCGGCGTCGCAACGTCCTGAGGCAAGCATCGAAGCGGCAGCGCCGGCGCCGGAGGGATATCGTCCAGCTGAGTCTGCCACCAGGCCAGGGAGTCTGGGTCTGGCGCCCGCAGCGCGGGTTGCTGCAGATAATCCCTGAAAGTGACGGGGAGCGGCGGCGGCAGCTGTTGCGGATAGCGATAGCCGTGTTCCAGCTCCGCCAGCAGGATCTGCATGCTTAGCCCGTCAAGCAACAGGTTATCCAGGCACAGCCAGAGTCGGGCGGGCATCCCGTCGACGTATCCGACCTGGAGATCGAATACCGGCCAGATTTCGGGGTTGAGTACCTGATGCGCCAGCTTTTCACGTAGCCGCAGCGCCTCGTCTGGCGTTGGGCAAACGTGCGCGGGTATGATCCAGGGGGGAGTCTGTTCGAGAACCTGCAGTTGTCCATCGTGAACAACGGCGCGCAGCATATCGTGGCGGACGATTAAACGATTCCAGACCCTCTCCAGCCGGCGGATATCCAGATCGGCAACCTCAAATTCAACGAAGAAGTGGGAGCCTACGCCGCCCAGGGCAAACCCCGGCTGCCGTCCTACCAGGTAGGCCTGCTGCACGTCGGTAAGCGCGAACGGCTGGTAGCGATCTTCAGGATAGTGGGTGAATGGCTGTTCGACCGGGAGGTCGGTTTTACGCAGGGTAGCGGCAAAATCCACCAGTCGGGGATGATTAAACAGATCGCTTAATTGCGCGGTATAACCCGCCTGATGGAGCTGTCCGGTCAGACGGGTGGCCAGCAGGCTGTCGCCGCCTTGCTGGAAAAAGTCGGTCTCCCGAGTGACGGTGCCGATCGACAACAGCTGCTGCCAGATGGCGGCCACGCATGTTTCCATATCGCCCTGAGGTAAATCCGCTTCGGCCGATGTTTCCGCCTCAGGGGTATGCCGACGGGTCAGCGCCTGATAGTCAATTTTTCCGTTCGCGGTCAGCGGGAAAGCGTCAAGGAAATGGATCCGTTGCGGCACCATCCACCCGGGCAAGCGTTCGGCAAGGGCGGCCTGTAGTTTACGCGGGTCCCGGCGCATCTGGCTGGCCGGGCACTGGACGAGGAAGCGTTGTAATCCGCCGATTTCATCGCCATGCTGACAGCTGAAGTCGGCGGCGCTGAATATTGTTGCCCACGCTGCGCTGTTATGCAGTAAAGCCTCCGGTTGTCCAGCGGTTAACAGAAGCGTGCTGAGCAGGGCAGACGGCGTCAACTGGCGAAACTCCATGACGTAGAGCAGCGCTCCGGGGACGGCGAGCCGTTGTAAGGTCGTAAGGAGTCCGGGATCTTCTGGCAGCAAACGATGCAGGGCATTATTCAGCCAGACAATGTCCGCCGAATGCGCGTGCGCCGCCAGCGTCTCCGCATTCCAGAGGGCCAGACGGGCATCAGGCCATGGGGCAAGCCGCTGTCTGGCGCTCAGCAGCAGCTCCTGGCTATGTTCAAGCCCGACATACTCAACCTCGCCAGCGTTGAGGCGGGACAACAGGCACTCTGCGGCGCGGGCGGTGCGGACACCCACCTCCAGCAGGCGTACCGGGCGCTGTAAACGTCGGGAAAGCTGTTGGCACATTGTCGCCAGCTCCTCGATATACAAGGCGCTGGCCGGATGGTCGAAAGCCAGACTTTCCGGCGACCACCGCGCATCGTTCAGTAATGACAGTTCGTGGCGCGCGCCGCGAAGAATCTGCATTAAGGTGAGGTCATGCCCGCTGAACGAAGGATGGCGCTTTTCCGGCGCTTCTGCCGCGCAGACCTGATAACCCTCAGCGGCGGGCTGCAGCCGCTGTTGAGCCGCAAGAAAGGCTAACCAGCGTTCCACCACGGCCTGCCAGCGCGGCTGGATAGCGAGCGAATCGATCAGGGAGAGCGGATCGACGTCAGAGGCGTGGCCCGGATGCAGTTTTAACAGACGATACTGCAGAAAATCAGCGACCTGAGCGGCGGAGATTTCTGGCGGGCAGGCGCAGCAGGGCAGCGTTCCTGCCAGGGTACGCCATTCCTGCGGCAGCAACGGATCGCGATGATGGGGAACGCAAAAAGCCTCCCCCTGGGGAACAACCCAGGCCGCCAGGGTCTTCTCTTTCTCCCCGATCGCCTGAACGGTGGCTTGTTTCACGCCCGCCACCTGGCCGAGCGCGCTCTCAATTTCGCCCAGCTCGATGCGATATCCCCCGACCTTGACCTGCTTATCGCGGCGGCCGAGGAACTCTAAGGTACCGTCTGGCCAGTAGCAGCCGAGATCGCCGGTGCGATACCAGCGCTCGCCCGATTGCGTCAAAAACTGCTGCTCGCTGCGTAGGGGATCGTTGAAATAGCCTTCAGCGACCCCGAGGCCGCCAATCCACAATTCGCCGGGCACCCAGTCGGGGCAGTCCCGGCCCCGCTCATCGACTACCCGGTAGCGCTGGTTAGCCAGCGGAAAACCGTAGGGGATGGCGCGCCAGTGCTCAGGAACCTCTCTGACCTCGCAGACGTTAGACCAGATAGACGCCTCGGTGGCGCCGCCCATAGCGATAAACTGCCCTTGCGGCCGATAGGCCCGAAAGCGGGCGGGAAGATCGAGACCGATCCAGTCGCCGGAAAGCATTACCGCGCGCAGATTTGCCGGCGCAGCGTCGGCAAAACCCTCGCACCAGGTCAGCAGCATATCGAATAGCGCCGGGACGCTGTTCCAGAGTGTGACCTGATGGCGTTGGATCAGTTCACACCACGCGCGGGGATCGCGCCGTTGCTCTTCCATCACCATAACCAGCGCGCCGCCGGCGCTCAGGACGCCAAAAATGTCATATACCGATAAATCAAAATGCAGGCCGGACAGCGCCAGCACCCTGTCGCCTGGACCTACCTGATAGCGGTTATTGATATCGCAACAGGTGTTGAGCGCTCCCCGGTGAGAAATGACCACGCCTTTCGGTGTGCCGGTAGAACCGGAGGTGTAGAGAATATAGGCCGGTTGTGTCGGTGCGCGAACCACCGGGTAGCCGATCGGTTCATCCTCAATGGCCTGCTGCCAGGCAAGCAGGGGAACATCGTCTGACCACGCGCTGGCGTCGTGCTGGCAAATGAGCACCAGCCGAACGCTGGCGTCAGCATAGATTTTCTTGCGCCGCGCGGCGGGCTGGTCCAGCGAAACCGGAACGTAGACCGCCCCGGCCAGCAGTACGGCCAGCACCGCAACCAGCTGTCCCGCGCCTTTTGACATGCCGATCGCCACATTGTCGCCCGGCTGCACCCCGCACGCGATTAACCTGCCGGCGCAACGGCGGGCAAAGTCCGTCAGTTCACGGTAGTTCCACTGATAATGAGCATCTGTGACCGCCAGCGCCTCCGGCTGCTGGAGGGCGATGCGGAAAATGCCTTCATGCAGCAGTCCTGCGGGAATGGGCGCGTCGGTCGCGTTGACCCGCTGGCGAATCGCGCGCTGCCTGGCGGGCAGGGTATCCGGGAACGGTTTTTGCCATGCGCTGTCATCTTCGCAGAGCTGGTTAATCAGCTGGCAGTAGGCCGCGAACAACGTCGCTACTAATGCCGGAGGGAACAGGGCGTCATTGCTGTCCCATTGCAGCCAGACCTCGCCTTGATGTTCGAAGGCCAGATGATCTATCCACACCTGCGGCGTCTGCGAGATGCCCCAGTCCGGCTCGCCCAAAGGCGGTTCCGCGCGGCTGCTGTAGAGAGAGCGTCCCAGATTGCTGGTAAATACCACCGGGGCGCCGTGGGGATAGCGCTGCTGGCGTTTGAGCTCCCGGAGGAGTTCGACGCCGGACCAGTGACGATGCTCCCAGTCTTCGGTAAAGGTCAGCTGATTCTTCTGCGCGAGGCCGCTGACGGTATCGCCGTCGCAGGCGGTATCCAGCAGCAGAATATTGGTGAAGTCGGCAAGCATAGCGCTAACCGCCGGGTGCAGCGGTTGGCGGTCGAATAACGTTACGTTGAGCAGCAGCCGCGTCAGGCCACTCCAGCGAGCCAGGACGGCGGAAAAACAGGTTGCCAGCGCCATTGTCGGGGTGACGCCGTACTCACCGGCCCGTTGGCTGAACGCATGCCACTGTTTGGCCGGGACAATCATGCGGCGTCGGGTATTACGGACTTCACGTAGCGCGGCGGGGTCGCAGGCCAGCGGCAAGAGCGGCGCAGGAGGAAGCGCAGGCGCTTTCGCCAGCCAGTACGCGCGGGCTTCGGCTCGCAGCGGTTGATGCACCTTCTGCTGGTGCAGCAAATAGGAGCGGAAATCATAGCGGGGGTCGATAGCCGGCAGCGATTCGCCCGCCAGCAGAGCATTAAGCTCATCGAAGAAGAGCGTAAAGCTGGAGGCATCCATAATCAGCAGGTCAATATTGACATGGAGGCAGTGGCGATTATCGGGCAACAGCGTCAGCTGAAAATCAAACGTTTCGCCGATCTCCACGCGTAAAAGGCGGTGGCTCAGGCGCTGGCGCAGGGCGTCCAGATAGACCTGGCGGCTGGCGGCGTCGTTCTGGCGCAGATCATGAACCGTGACGCCGTTCCAGTAAGGTTGCTTTAACCAGACCTGCTGTCCGTCGGTGCGAAAGGCGATATGCAGCATCGGGTGGCGCTGCATCAGGATCGCGATGGCCTGTTCCAGCTTTTCCGCCGTCAGAGAATAGCCGGCAAACTCCTGATACAGATGGCAGCCCACGCCGCCGAGAGGCTGTCCAGGCATTCGCCCCGTCAGGTAGGCATGCTGGACCGGCGTCAGAGGGAAGGGGGTACCCTCGGTCATGGTCGGCCAGACGCTTTCGCCGGATGCCGTTTCCTCCGCCGGTTTCTCCGGGGAACGGCTGCGCATCAGCTGGCGCCACCCGCCCAGCGTGGGGGCGGCATACAGTTCGCGCAGGGTCACGCGGTAGCCCCTTTTACGAAACCAGTCTAACCATCTCATCAATCTGATTGAATCCAGGCCCGCCTGGATCAAATTGCACGCTTCATGTAGCTGCTGCGGCGTTAAATTTAGCTCCTGCGTGAGCCGCTCGCGTAATTGTTGATAATCAGCCGCGTTGCCGTTGTCCGGTAACTGCGGTTCCTGAGATGGTGCGCCAGAAATCATTCTTCCTCCTGATGGCACGTCTTAGCGGAAAACACTCCTTACATGAGAATAATAATTATTAACAATTGAGTGCTACCCGAAACGGGTCTATTTATGCCCGTTTCGGGTTAATCACTGGAGGAAAGCACTGAGGCCCGGAGGGGGTTTCCGGGCCGCTGGCGGGGAGGGGGCGATCGGCGATCAGATGACGCGTTTAAAGCTGGAAGGGGTGACGCCAAACTGTTTCTGGAAAGCGGCAGAGAAGTGGCTGGCGTTGGCGTAGCCCAGATCGGCGGCTACCGTCATAACGGAGGTATTGCCATTGGCCAGCCTTCTTCGTGCCTCCTGCATGCGTTCAGCCTGAAACAGGCCATAGACGCTGTTGTTAAACAGAACGCGGAAGCCACGCTTAATTTTCAGCACGCTCAAACCGGACTCTCTCGCCAGCTCAGCAACGCCCGGCGCCTGCGTCAAATCGGCCAGCAGCAGATCCTTTGCCCGCAGCAGTTTCTGGCGCTCCACCGGGTTGAAGTGGCAGGAGAAGCAGCTGGCGTCTTCGCGGTGCTCGTCCAGGACCAGGCTTAGCATCACCAGACTCTGTCCCTGTAGCCAGAGCGTCGAAGGTTTTTGTTCATGGCTGAATCCGCCGTGCATCCGCATTAGCGCATGACGCAAAGCCTGGGCCGTTAAATGGGTTTCCGCATTGCAGCGCTGCTGCTGGCAACAGCAGTGGGAGTCGATCTTATTTTTAATGACTGTACTGATATCCGGTACCCACAGCGCGAGGGTTTCAGGGCTGAAGGAGAGGGTGATGCTCTCGAATCGGCCGCCGTAGGAGGCGCTGCCGCGGCAATCTGGCGTGTGGGTAATGTAATGGCGATTGCGGGCCAGTTCCCACTCGGTGTGGCGTCTGAGCCCCTGGATGGCAAAGCGCGAGGTGCCCTCGAGGATGCACGAGAAGTTAATCCTGCCCAGATCATCGTGAAGCTGTAACGTCTCAGGCTGCGCAAAATGGCCTCTCCAGAGCAAAATATCCATCCCTTCCTGCAACGAACAGCGCAGCAGTTCACACTGGGCCGGGATAGTACCGTCGTTAGCGGGTTTCCCGACCACCAACTGATGAATTGAGATTGCAGATTGCGTTTGTGGTGACTCCGTCATGACCGGGTTATCTCCCTGTGGCTTAAACCAATGCGGGTAAAAATAGAACCGAATGGGGTAGATGAGTAATTGATAATGGTTATTATTCACATTAATTCTCAGAACGCCACCCTGAAATAGCGTTTTTGGCGTCCGTAAAAATTCATCAGGAAATTCAGCCACTCCCATGTCATCTCAATCATCCAATACTGAATCTTCGTCCCGGTTCCCGCTCTGGCAGGTGATAACCCCGGTTCGCCGGAAGGTCATTCTGGCGATGGCGCTGGCGGGTCTGGCGGCCATCACCAGCCTTGCGGCGCTGCTTTTTCTGGCATGGAGCCTGCGCGATCTTCGCGTCTCGCCCGACGTTATTCCACTCTGGTCGTTGGGAGGGCTATTTGGCTGCGTGGCGCTGACTTTTGTCCTGCGCCTGCAGGCATTTAACACCTCGCATTATGCGGCGTTTCATCTGGAGAATATTCTGCGCAGCAGATTAGCGCAGAAAGCCGTGCAGCTTGCCCCCGGCGCGTTACAGCAAATGGGCAGCGGTGCGATGGCGAAGGTAATGCTGGATGATGTGAAGTCGTTACACATTTTCGTTGCTGACAGCACGCCGCTGTACGCTCGCGCGATAGTCATGCCCCTGGCGACCGCCGCTATCCTGTTCTGGCTGGACTGGCGACTGGCCATTGCCACGCTGGGTGTGCTGGCATTGGGTTCACTGATACTTACTCTCGCCCGCCAGCGCTCGGGAGAGATGGCTCAGCGTTATCATCAGGCGCGCGAGCAGGTCAGCGCCGCGGTGATTGAGTTCGTGCAGGCCATGCCGGTGGTCAGAACGTTTGATAGCGGCAGCACCAGCTTTTTGCGCTATCAGCATGCCCTTGAGGAGTGGGTCGATGTGCTCAAAATCTGGTATCGCAAAGCCGGCTTTTCAGCGCGTTTTTCATTCTCGATCCTCAATCCGCTGCCGACCTTATTCGTTCTGATCTGGTGCGGATACGGCCTGATGCAGGCGGGCAGCCTCGATTTTATCGCCTGGGTGGCCGTTTTACTGTTGGGCAGCGGGATGGCGGAAGCGGTGATGCCCATGATGATGCTCAATAACCTGGTCGCGCAAACGCGTTTAAGCATTCAGCGTATTTATCAGGTTCTCGCGATGCCGGAACTCTCCCGTCCGCTTGTCGATCGGCAGCCGAACGATGCGAGCATTACCTTTGAGCAGGTGAGTTTTCATTATCCACAAGCGCGCGCAGGCGCGGCGCTGCAGGAGGTGAGCTTTCATGTACCTGCCGGAAAAATAGTGGCGCTGGTCGGGCCGAGCGGCGCCGGGAAAAGCACCGTGGCGCGACTCCTGCTGCGTTATGCCGATCCCGATAAAGGC
Source organism: Klebsiella sp. S69 (assembly GCF_016516145.1). Lineage (NCBI taxonomy): Bacteria > Pseudomonadati > Pseudomonadota > Gammaproteobacteria > Enterobacterales > Enterobacteriaceae > Klebsiella > Klebsiella sp. S69. Next base: position 244,762 of record NZ_JACVUU010000003.1, read on the forward strand.
CATATTCGCATCGGCGGCGTGGATCTGCGCGATATGCAGACGGACACCTTGATGCAGCAAATCTCGTTTGTATTCCAGGACAACTTCCTTTTTGCCGACACCATCGCCAATAACATTCGTCTGGGCGCGCCGGATACGCCGCTGGAAGCGGTGATATCGGCGGCCAGAGTGGCGCAGGCCCATGAATTTATCAGCGCGTTGCCGGAGGGGTACAGCACCCGCGTCGGGGAGCGCGGCGTCTTTCTCTCCGGCGGTCAGCGGCAGCGCATCACCATCGCCCGGGCGCTGTTGCAGGATCGCCCCATTCTTGTGCTCGATGAGGCGACAGCGTTTGCCGATCCGGAAAACGAAGCGGCGCTGATCCAAGCCCTCGCGGCGGCCATGCGCGGCCGGACGGTCATCATGGTCGCGCATCGACTCTCCATGGTGACTCACGCCGATATGATACTGCTGTTTTCCGACGGGCGGCTCCGGGAACGCGGGAGCCACCGGCAACTGTTGGCCCAGGGCGGCTTGTATCAGCAGCTGTGGCAGCGCTATCAGCAGGCGCAGCAATGGATGCCGGGGAGAACACAACCAGAGGAGGCGGAAAATGAAAGCCATTAATCCCGCGGATAACCTGGCCTGGCGCGTCATCTGGCGCCAGCTTATCTCCAGCGTTGGCAGTCAGGCAGGGATGCTGCGGCGCAGTATGATTGCGCTGCTGCTGGCGGCATTGATGCAGGGGATTGCCTTTGCCTGCCTCTATCCGATCGTTGATGCGCTATTACGTGGTGAAGCATCGCCGCTTCTCACCTGGGCTTTGGTTTTCAGCGCTATGGCGTTCGCGGCGCTGGCGCTACGCTGGTATGGGCTGGGCTTTGAATACCGTGGTCATCTGGCGCAGGCCACCCATGAACTGCGCCTGCGCCTGGGCGAACAGCTACGCCGCGTGCCGCTGGAAAGACTCCAGCTCGGCAGAGCGGGCGAAACGAACGCCTTGTTGCTGGGCAGCGTGGATGAAAATCTCAACTATGTGATTGCGATAGCCAATATTTTGCTTTTAACCATCGTCACTCCGCTGACCGCATCGCTGGCAACGTTGTGGATCGACTGGCGGCTGGGGCTGGTGATGTTGCTGATCTTTCCCATGCTGGTGCCGTTTTATTACTGGCGCCGGCCGGCGATGCGCCGACAAATGCAGACCCTGGGCGAAGCGCACCAGCGGCTGAGCGGGGATATCGTTGAATTTGCGCAAGGGATGATGGTTTTGCGTACCTGCGGCAGCGATGGCGAAAAAAGCCGGGCGTTGCTGGCGCATTTTAATGCGCTGGAAAGCTTGCAGAGCCGCACGCATCGCCAGAGCGCCGGCGCGACGATGCTGATCGCCGGCGTCGTGGAGCTGGGCCTGCAGGTGGTCGTGTTAGCCGGGGTGGTCTGGGTAGTGACAGGGACCCTGAACCTTGCCTTTTTGATAGCCGCCGCCGCGATGATAATGCGTTTTTCGGAACCAATGGCGATGTTTATCAGCTACACCTCGGTGGTGGAACTGATCGCCAGCGCCCTGCAGCGTATTGAGCAGTTTATGGCGATCCCGCCGCTTCCCGTCGCAGAACGCGGCGAGATGCCGGAGCGTTACGATATCCGCTTTGACACCATTTGCTACCGCTATGATGACAGCGGCGATCCCGCGCTCAACAACCTCTCTTTGACCTTTCCGGCCGCCAGCATGAGCGCGCTGGTGGGTGCCTCAGGCGCCGGTAAAACCACGGTCAGCAAACTGTTAATGCGCTATGCCGATCCGCAGCAGGGAGAGATTTCTATCGGTGGCGTCGATATTCGTCATCTGACGGCGGAACAGCTCAATAGCCTGATTTCCGTCGTGTTTCAGGATGTCTGGCTGTTTGATGACACGCTGCTGGCGAATCTCCTTATTGCCCGCCCGCAGGCCACGCAGCAGGAGGTGGAAGAGGCCGCCCGCGCGGCGCAGTGTCTTGAATTCATTTCCCGTCTTCCGCAAGGCTGGCTGACGCCAATGGGCGAGATGGGCGGGCAGCTCTCGGGCGGCGAGCGCCAGCGAATTTCCATTGCCAGGGCCTTATTGAAAGATGCGCCGATCGTCATTCTCGATGAGCCGACCGCCGCGCTGGATATTGATAGCGAACTGGCGGTACAGAAAGCTATTGATAGTCTGGTTCACAACCGGACGGTGATTATTATCGCCCATCGCCTGTCAACCATCGCCGGGGCCGGAAACATCCTGGTAATGGAAGAGGGAGAAGTGGTTGAACAGGGCACGCATGCGCAGCTTCTCTCCCGTCAGGGACGTTACCAGGCGCTGTGGCAGGCGCAAATGGCCGCGCGCGTCTGGCGTGATGCAGAGGTTGACGCATCTGAGGAGCGACTGCATGAGTGATGTTCAGTCGCAGGTGAAACCGTTAACGACCGGACGGGTGATTTTTGCCATTGCCGGGATCTATGTGACGCAGAGCCTGGTATCGGCGCTCTCTATGCAGTCCCTGCCTGCGCTGGTGCGCGCCGCCGGCGGCTCGCTGGCCCTTGCCGGCGCGACAACGCTGTTTATGTTGCCCTGGGCGCTGAAGTTTATCTGGGCGCCGTGGATTGAGCGCTGGCGCCTGCCGCCCGATCGCCCGGAGCGTCGTTCTCGCCTGTTAATCCTCCGGGGTCAGGTCGGGTTGGCGGCGATCCTGACGGTTGCCGCTGCGACCGGCTCGGTCGGGCGAACTGGGGGATTTCCCGACACGCAAATCGCCGCGTTGTTTGCGCTGTTTTTACTCGCGGGTACGGTTGCCGCCACCATCGATATTGCCAGCGACGGCTTTTGTGTCGATCAGCTCAGTCGCGCAGGTTACGGCTGGGGAAACAGCGTCCAGGTCGGCGGCAGCTATCTGGGAATGATGTGCGGCGGCGGCGTCTTCCTGATGCTAGCGGCGGCATTCGACTGGCCGGTGGCCATGCTGATCATGGCGGCGCTGATCCTGGTCTTATCCGTTCCCCTGTGGCGCATTGCCGAACCCATGCGCATCACGTCTGTACCGCATGTTCCGGCGTTGGGTTATGCGCTTAAAAGGCGACAGGCGCGGCTGGGTTTACTGTTGGTGCTGATGCTGAATACCGGGATGCGGTTCGTGTTGCCTCTTCTGGCGCCGCTGCTGCTGGATCAGGGGTTGAGCATGTCGGCGCTCGGCGCGCTATTCAGCGCTGGCAATATCGCGGCTGGTATCGCAGGAACGCTGGCGGGCGGGGTGCTGATGAAATACACCTCCCCCGGCAGAGCGCTGCTTGCGGCTTATGGCCTCCAGGGCGTCGTGCTGCTGGCAATAGTAACGACGTTGCTGCTGGCGCCGGGACATTTGCGGCTGCTGTTACTCCAGGGGCTGATCATCCTGCAATCCATTTCGCTGGCCTGCGCCCTGGTCTGTCTTTACGCCACGCTGATGACGCTTTCATCGCCTCTGCAGGCTGGCGTCGATTTTACGCTCTTTCAATGTACTGATGCCGCCATCGCCATTCTGGCCGGCGTGGTTGGCGGCGTAATTGCGCAGCATTTTGGCTATGCGGCCTGCTTTATATTTGGCGGCGCATTCACGCTGCTGGCAGCGTGGATTGCTTCTGCCAGGCTGCATTCGACAAACGCAATTGAAGGATCCGGGAATAACACAGAGAGGTAAGGGATGAAAATCAGTGAATTTTTACATCTGGCGCTCCCAGAGGAACGGCGGCTGCCGACGATTTGTGGCGTCTTACGCCAGTTCGCCGATGAAGAGTGCTATGTCTATGAGCGGCAACCGTGTTGGTATATCGGCAAAGGATGCCTGGCACGGTTGATCATTAATGCTGACGGCACGCGGGCGACCTTCATCAATGCGGACGGAGAGCAGCAATGGGCGGTGGATTCCATTACCGACTGCGCGCGTCGTTTTATGGCCCATCCTCAGGTGAAAGGGCGTCGGGTATATGGCCAGGTCGGGTTTAACTTTGCGGCGCATACCCGTGGGATAGCCTATCACGCTGGCGAGTGGCCATTGCTGACGTTAACCGTTCCCCGTGAAGAACTGATTTTTGAACAGGGAAATGTCACCGTTTCTGCCGACACCGCCAGCGAATGCCGACGTCTGTGCGAGTGGGTAAAAGCAGCCGGTACGGCGACGCCGTGTAACACCGTGACTGTAGATACCGCTGACAACGGTGAGGCCTATCAGGAGCAGGTGGCGCGCGTGGTTTCGGCGATCCGCCGCGGTGAATATGTCAAAGCGATTGTCTCGCGGGCTATTGCCTTGCCATCGCGAATTGATATGCCCTCCACGCTATTATGCGGGCGGCAGGCCAATACGCCCACCCGTTCGTTTATGTTTCGCCAGCAGGGGCGAGAAGCGCTGGGGTTTAGCCCGGAGCTGGTGATGTCGGTCAGCGGAAGCAAAGTCGTCACTGAACCCCTTGCGGGTACCCGCGATCGCATGGGGGATCCGCAGCAGAATAAGGAGAAAGAGACCGAGCTGCTGCATGACGGTAAAGAGGTGCTGGAGCACATCCTGTCGGTGAAGGAGGCGATCGCTGAACTGGCGGTGGTCTGCCAGCCGGGCAGCGTGGTGGTTGAAGATTTGATGTCGGTTCGCCAGCGCGGTAGCGTTCAGCATCTGGGATCTTGCGTCAGCGGTCAGCTTGCGGAAAGTAAGGATGCCTGGGATGCATTTACCGTGCTGTTTCCGTCGATTACCGCCTCGGGTATCCCCAAGAATGCGGCCCTGAGCGCGATTATGCAAATTGAGAAGACGCCGCGGGAGCTCTATTCCGGGGCGGTGCTGCTGCTGGAGGAGACGCGCTTTGATGCGGCGTTAGTCCTGCGATCCGTATTTCAGGACAGCCAGCGCTGCTGGATACAAGCGGGGGCGGGGATCATTGCGCAATCGACGCCGGAACGCGAACTGACGGAAACCCGGGAAAAATTAGCGAGCATTGCGCCCTATTTAAGGGGGTCTGCGTAACGACGGCCAACTCTGCGTAAGGCCAAAAGTGCCAGCAGGCTGGCACTTTATTTCTACGTTATCAGGCGCTTACTGTGCGTCAGCCAGCGCCAGCCGGGCCTCTTCCTGCTCGGTGATTTTACGCTGTTGCTCAAGCTCCAGCGCGCCGCGATGAGAGAGGTAGCAGAACAGGATGCAGCAGACGATCCCGCCCATCAGCAGATAGAACCCGCCGTGCCAGCCCATTTTATCGACCATCACGCCAAACAGGCTGGTGCCTAACGAGGCGCCAAAGATATAGCTCATAAATCCGCGCAGACCCACGGCTGAACCAACGGCAAAGCTGGGGACGATCTCCATGGTCTGGACCGAGGCCAGAAACTGCGGGACGTAAATCAGGCAGCCCACAATCGCCGCGAATACCGTGACCATCAGCAGAGATTCGCTTTTCCAGTAGCCGATCAGACAGATGAAGATTAGCGCCATGCAGATCATGGCTAACGGCATCCGGCGCCCTTTGAACAGCTTGTCGGAAAGCCACCCGGCCAGTAGGGTAGAAGGAATCGCTGCCCACTCAAAAAACAGGAAGGCGACGCTCATCTGCTCTTTAGAAAAATGTTTCACCGTCAGCAGATAGATAGGCAGCCAGCTGATCATGCCGAAACGCACCATGTAGACAAAGACATCGACGAAGGAGACATACCAGGCGTTTTTGTTGCGCAGGACGTAGGTGCAGAAGATCTGGAACGCGCTCATGTTCTCCGGCGCTTGCTGAGTATGTTTGGTCTTCAGCACCACTTTTTCTTCCGGCATCATCTCTTCCAGCGAAGGCAGGCCTTCCTCGCGCGGCGAACCTTTACCCAGCACCAGTACGCTGATGGCGAATACCACCGCCACGCAGGCCGGCACAATGTAGCTGGCGCTCTGCCAGTGCTCGGTACCGAGAATCGCAAATGCGGCGCCGACGATCGGGGCGACAATCCCGCCGCCGACGTTATGGGAAATATTCCAGAAAGCCCCTACGCGGCCACGCTCCCGACGCGGGAACCAGTTAGCGATGGTAATAAAAGAGGGGCCGACCCCCATCCCCTGAAACAGGCCGTTCAGGACAACCAGCGCAGCGAAGATCCAGAATGCGGTACTGAATCCTAACCCGACGTTGACGATTGCGCACAGTACGAGACCGCAGGCCATAAACACTTTCGGGCTGGCTTTATCCGCAAGGCTGCTCATCACGCCTTTACTGATACCGTACGCTATCAGCATACAGCTGCTGAGCAAACCGATCTGCGTGGCGCTAAGGTCTAACTGCTCTTTCAGATAGGGCGTGGATAATGTGAAGTTATTGCGCACAATATAGTACGCCAGATATCCCAGAAATACGCTTAGCAGCGCCTGCATGCGGTATCGACCATAAGTTGCCTGAATTTTCTCAGCAGGAACTTTATTCGCCGACGGCCCTTTTTTTAATAATGATAACATGTCGTCACCTGTATTTTATATTGATGTGAACATCAGGAGTATTCGACCTGAAGGGTGAAATAAGCGGCTATAAAATACAAATCGTCAAAATGAGTCAAAACTGACTCAACATAATGAATTGATAGGTTACTTTTGACTCATATTGAATGAGCGAGAGCCTGCGGAAATAATTTTGCGCTGATTTTATGTCAGGCTTGTGCGGATACCAGCAAATTCCCCAATCATTATCTGGTAATCTTTCCTGATATTCCCGGACGCCCGTTTGACTATTTCGCCGGTCGCGGTGATTAATTCGCCAGATTTCATAAACGGGTAAGTTTTGTCTCAACGCTATTTTTACGGTATTTCAATATTTATGAACGGGATCACAAACATGTCTCTTCGTCGGGGCGGGATAGTGAGCAAAATGCTCGCGCTGATGCTGCTGACCGCCTGGCTGAGACCCTGTGCAGCGCAAAGCAATGAGCTGGTGATGGCGACGACATTTTCTCCCAGCGCCACCGTGTGGATTATCGATCGCTGGCAGACGGAGCCGGGGTCAGTGATGATTAGGACGCTCAACCGCACCAGCGCCTCGCTGGAACAGCTGCTTGATACGGCAAATGCCGAAAATGTCGATCTGATCCTGACCTCGTCGCCGATGCTGCTGCAGCATCTTCAGGAGCATCAAAAACTGGCGCCGTTCAGCGGTGCGCCGGCAGTCAGCCAACACCTGGTGCCGGAATCTATCCGCTCCACCTCCGTGGCCGTGGCGATTTCCGGGTTCGGTTTGCTGATTAATCGCTCGGCGCTGATGACACGGCATCTGCCTGCGCCAGCGGACTGGGATGACCTGACCGATCCCCGCTATCAGGGGGCGCTGCTGATGAGCAGTCCGTCGCGTTCGGATACCAACCATCTGATGGTGGAGTCGCTGCTGCAACAAAAGGGCTGGATTAAAGGATGGGAAACGCTGTTGACGAGTGCGGGAAACCTCGTGACCATTTCATCCCGCAGCTTTGGGGTAGCGGATAAGATTAAAAGCGGCCTGGGCGTGGCCGGTCCGGTGATTGATAACTACGCCAATCTGCTGCTGAACGATCCGCACTTGGCTTTTACCTATTTCCCGCAGTCGGCGGTTTCGCCGACCTATATCGCGGTGCTTAAAAACAGTCAGCACGCCAGCGAGGCGCGGCGGTTTATTCGCTATCTGTTAAGCCCGGAGGGCCAGGCGATCCTCGCCGATGCTAATACCGGGAAATACCCGGTAACGCCGCTGGCGGCGGGCAATCCGCGGGCGGCGCAGCAGGCGGTGCTGATGAATCAACCGCCATTGAACTATCGGCTGATCCTCAAACGCCAGCGTCTGGTTCAACGGATGTTCGATACGGCGATCAGCTTTCGTCTTGCCCAGCTAAAAGATGCCTGGCGAGCGCTGCACAGCGCGGAGGCCCGACTCAAGCGTCCGCTGCCCGAGATACGCGCGTTGCTGACCCGTGTGCCGGTCGATCCGGCGAGCAGCGAGGATGAAGCCTGGCTGGCTCAGTTCGACAATAAGAGCTTCGCGGAACAGCAGATGATGGAGTGGCAGCTCTGGTTTCTCAACAATCAGCGGCAGGCGATTAATAAACTGGAAGAACTGAAATGATGGGCAGGTCCATGCTGCAACGTCTGCGGCAAATCAGTATCAGTAGCAGCCTACGCGGGGCTTTTCTGATGGGGGCGCTGCTGACGCTGATTGTCAGCAGCGTCAGCCTCTATTCATGGCATGAGCAAAGTTCGCAGATCCGCTATTCGCTGGATGAGTATTTTCCGCGCATCCATTCGGCTTTTCTGATTGAAGGTAATCTCAACCTGGTGGTCGATCAGCTCAACGAATTTCTGCTGGCGCCGAATACCACGGTACGGCTGCAGCTGCGCAACCAGATTATCCAGCATCTGGATAAAATAGAGCGGCTGAGCCAGGGGTTGTCGCCGGCAGAACGCCAGCAGCTGGCGGTGATATTGCAGGACAGCCGCGCGCTGCTGGCGGAACTGGATCGCGTGCTCTACAACATGTTTCTGGTTCGCGAAAAGGTGGGAGAGCTTTCGGCGCGGATCGACTGGCTGCACGATGATTTCACCACCGAGCTGAATTCGCTGGTGCAGGATTTTACCTGGCAACAGGGAACGCTGCTCGATCAGATTGAAGCCCGACAGGGGGATGCGGCGCAGTACCTGAAACGCTCCCGGGAAGTGCAGAATGAACAACAGCAGGTCTATACCCTGGCTCGTATTGAAAATCAGATCGTTGACGACCTGCGCGACAGGCTCAATGAACTGAAATCCGGTAATGATGACGGTATGCTGGTGGAGACGCATATCCGCTATCTTGAAAACCTGAAGAAAACGTCGGATGAAAATATTCGTGCGCTGGATGACTGGCCGAGCACCATTACCCTGCGACAAACGATCGATGAGCTGCTGGAAATTGGCATGGTGAAAAATAAGATGCCGGACACTATGCGCGACTACGTTACCGCGCAAAAAGCGCTCGTGGAAGCCAGCCGGGCCAGAGAAGCAACGCTGGGACGCTTCAGAACGCTGCTGGAAGCCCAGCTTGGCAGCAGTCACCAGCAGATGCAGATGTTTAATCAGCGTATGGGGCAGATTGTCCGGGTCAGCGGCGGGCTAATCCTGGTGGCGACGCTGCTGGCGCTGCTGCTGGCGTGGGGGCTGAACCATTATTTTATTCGCTCGCGGCTGGTGAAACGCTTTACCGCGCTGAATCAGGCGGTGGTGCAGATTGGTCTGGGCCAGACCGAGGCGACCATTCCGGTTTACGGGCGCGACGAGCTGGGACGTATTGCCGGTTTGCTTCGCCATACCCTGGGTCAGCTTAATGCGCAAAAACAGCAGCTTGAACAGGAGATAGGCGAGCGGAAAGCGATTGAGGCCGATCTGCGTGCCACTCAGGACGAGCTGATCCAGACCGCTAAACTGGCGGTGGTGGGGCAGACGATGACCACCCTGGCGCATGAGATCAATCAGCCGTTGAATGCGCTGTCGATGTATCTTTTTACCGCAGGAAGGGCAATCGAGCAGGGACAGACGGAGCAGGCGCGGACGACGTTAAGCAAAGCGGAAGGGCTGATCAACCGCATTGACGCGATTATCCGCTCCCTGCGCCAGTTTACCCGCCGCGCAGAACTGGAAACAGCGCTGCACCCGGTCGATTTGCGCCAGACATTTACCGTGGCGTGGGAATTGCTGGCGATGCGACATAAACCTCAGCAGGGGACGCTGCTGATACCGGATGACACCGTCTGGATCCTGGGAGACGAAGTGCGTGTTCATCAGGTGCTGGTGAACGTGCTGTCAAATGCCCTTGATGCTTGCCCGCACGCAGCGCAAATCACCGTGAGCTGGCAAATCCAGGGCGAAAGGCTGTGCGTGTTGATTGCCGATAACGGCCCCGGCTGGCCTGCGGCCTTACTCCCTTCGCTGTTAAAGCCGTTCACTACCAGTAAAGCCGTGGGACTGGGAATAGGGCTTTCGATATGTGTTTCGCTGATGACGCAAATGGAAGGGGCGTTGCGCCTGGCGTCGACGTTTACGCGCAGTGCCTGCGTGGTGCTGGAATTCAATTTGACGGATGTAAAAGATGTTGAGTAATAACTGTTCGATTCTGCTGATTGATGATGATGCCGATGTGTTGGATGCCTATACGCAGCTGCTTGAGCAAGCGGGGTATCACGTCAGTGCCTGTAATAATCCTTTTGATGCGCGGGAGCAGGTGCCGAAGGACTGGCCCGGCATTGTTTTAAGCGATGTCTGCATGCCCGGCTGCTCCGGAATCGATTTAATGACGTTGTTTCATCAGGATGACGATCTGCTGCCGATTCTGCTTATCACCGGTCACGGCGATGTGCCGATGGCGGTGGAGGCGGTGAAAAAAGGGGCCTGGGATTTCCTGCAAAAGCCGATCGATCCGGGCAAGCTGCTCACGCTGGTGGATGCCGCGCTGCGTCAGAGGCAATCGGTGATCGCCCGTCGCCAGTATTGTCAGCAAAAATTACAGGTTGAGCTTATTGGCCGTAGCCAATGGACGGATCGGTATCGCCAGCGCCTTCAGCAGCTGGCAGAGACGGATATTGCGGTATGGCTTTACGGCGAGCCGGGAACCGGCCGCATGACCGGCGCGCGTTACCTGCACCAGTTAGGGCGTCACGCCGACGGTCCGTTTATCTCCTGCGAACTAAATACGGCTAACGCCCACACGCTGAATGAACTGATCGCGCAAGCCCAGGGCGGGACGCTGGTCTTAAGTCACCTGGAGCATCTGACTCACGGGCAACAGCATCATCTGGTACAGCTGCAGAGTCATGAGAAACGGCCTTTTCGCCTGATTGGTATCGGTAATGCTTCGCTGGTGGAACTGGCCGCCAGCAGCCAGATAGTGGCGGAACTCTATTACTGCTTCGCGATGACGCAAATTGGCTGCCAGCCTCTGTCAAAGCGACCTGATGATATCGAGCCGCTGTTTCATCACTATTTGCAAAAAACCTGTCAACGGCTGAATCATCCCGTCCCGGAGGTGGATGCCGGTCTGTTGAAGGGGATGATGCGGCGAGTGTGGCCAAATAACGTTCGCGAACTGGCGAACGCCGCCGAGCTGTTTGCGGTGGGGGTATTACCGCTCGCGGAAACGGTGAATCCGCAGATGCTTGTCGGCGAACCGACGCCGCTGGATCGGCGGGTTGAGGACGTCGAGCGGCAGATTATCACTGAAGCGCTGAATATCCACCAGGGACGTATCAATGAGGTGGCGGAGTATCTGCTTATACCGCGTAAAAAACTCTATCTCAGAATGAAGAAGTATGGCCTGAGTAAAGAGCATTACAAAGGGGTGTAGGGCAGTTTAAGGGGAGGAGGTGACGATGCGGTCATTTCCTCTGCGCAAAAGCAGGACCGGTACCCGCGGTGAATTTTAATGTCGGGAAATAATTTCTTTGATTTTTTTATTAATCGTATGACAAATATTGTTTGTTACCTCAAGGTTCTGGGTATATAAAGAAACGGCAGTTAAGAGCATACGAAAATAATAACGTATTAAAAATGATACCTTAAAAAAATAACGAATTCTCGGGGTTAATTTTGATACGTTAAAAGTCACTGCAATAAATCAGGTTATGTGATCGCGGTTAGTGAATTAGCATAGTTGCATTTCATAAAATAGCCAAATAAACACCACGTTTTTATTACCTGAATCAGCGTCAAATAAACCTGACGCTACTTTATATTACTGAGGCCATATTATGGAAACCGTTCAAAATACCCTCGTCGCTCGCGAGAGCAGCGGCTGGAGAAAGAGTGATACCGTCTGGATGCTGGGTCTGTACGGTACTGCGATTGGCGCAGGGGTGCTTTTTTTGCCAATTAACGCCGGGGTCGGCGGTTTAATTCCGTTAATCATCATGGCTATTCTTGCATTTCCGATGACGTTTTTTGCCCACCGTGGTTTAACTCGTTTTGTTCTGTCGGGCAAAAACCCGGGAGAAGATATTACCGAAGTTGTGGAAGAGCATTTCGGTACGGGCGCCGGTAAGCTCATCACGCTGCTGTACTTCTTCGCTATTTATCCGATTCTGCTGGTCTACAGCGTGGCTATTACTAACACGGTCGATAGCTTTATTACTCACCAGCTTGGTCTGGTGTCTCCGCCGCGCGCCATTTTGTCGCTGATTCTCATTGTCGGCATGATGGGAATCGTCCGCTTTGGCGAAAAAATGATTGTTAAAGCCATGAGCGTGCTGGTGTTTCCATTCGTCTTTGCGCTGATGGTGCTGGCGCTGTATTTGATACCGCAATGGAACGGCGCGGTACTGGATACGCTGTCGCTGAGCAGCGCCTCCGCAACGGGGAACGGTCTGTGGATGACCCTGTGGCTGGCAATCCCGGTCATGGTGTTCTCCTTTAACCATTCGCCAATTATCTCCTCCTTTGCGGTGGCAAAGCGGGAAGAATATGGTCAGGACGCTGAGCGCAAGTGCTCGCGTATCCTGGGCTTCGCCCACATCATGATGGTGCTGACCGTGATGTTCTTCGTGTTCAGCTGCGTACTAAGCCTCTCACCGGAAAACCTGGCGGAAGCGAAGGCTCAGAATATCTCCATTCTTTCCTACCTGGCGAACCACTTCAACGCGCCGGTGATTGCCTGGATGGCACCGATTATCGCCATGATCGCGATTACCAAATCCTTCCTTGGCCACTACCTCGGGGCGCGTGAAGGTTTCAACGGCATGGTGATTAAATCTCTGCGCGGAAAAGGTAAATCCATCGAAATCAATAAGCTGAACAAGATTACCGCGCTGTTTATGCTGGTGACGACCTGGCTTGTCGCTACCCTGAACCCAAGCATCCTGGGCATGATTGAGACCCTGGGCGGTCCGGTTATCGCGATGATTTTGTTCCTGATGCCAATGTATGCCATTAACAAAGTCCCGGCCATGCGCAAGTACAGCGGTCATATCAGCAATGCGTTTGTGGTTGTCATGGGGTTAATTGCCATCTCCGCCATTTTCTTCTCTCTGTTTAGCTAAGTGTTCAGCGCCGCCTGCCACAGGCGGCGCATCCGTTTTGCTATGTAACCGCATGGGTGCCACATGATTAGCGTTTTCGATATTTTCAAAATCAGCATCGGGCCGTCCAGCTCACATACCGTCGGGCCGATGAAAGCGGGAAAACATTTTGTTGATACCCTGCAGGAAAAGGGCCTGCTGCAAAAAGTGAATCGTCTGGTAGTGGATGTGTATGGTTCACTGTCATTAACGGGTAAAGGTCACCACACCGATATCGCCATCATTCTCGGACTATCGGGATATTTACCGGATACCGTGGATATCGACGCCATCCCCGGTATTATTCGTGATGTGAACACCATGCATCGTCTGTTTATAGAAGAAGGCCAGCGAGAAATTCAGTTCCCGGTGGCGGAATGCATGCGTTTTCACAATGAATTTGTGCCGCTGCATGAAAACGGCATGAGCATTACGGCGTTTTGCGACGGCAAAATTGCCCATTTCCAGACCTATTATTCCATCGGCGGCGGTTTTATCGTGACGGAGGAAAACTTTGGTAAGAATCAGGATGCCGAAGTCGATATTCCGTTCCCGTTCTATTCCGCACGTAATCTGCTGGCGCACTGTCATGACAACTGCCTGTCGATTTCTGCCGTGATGATGAAAAATGAGATCGCTCGCCACGGCAGAGAGAGCGTGGAGCAAAATATGGCGAAAATCTGGGTGACCATGAGAAACGCCATTAACCGGGGTATGAATACGGAAGGCATCTTGCCGGGGCCGCTGAAAGTACCGCGCCGTGCTTCTGCGCTGCATCGCGTGCTGGCGCCCCAGAGCCAGTCGATTACGCCACTGAGCGCCATGGATTGGGTCAATATGTTCGCGATGGCGGTGGGAGAGGAGAACGCGGCGGGCGGGCGAGTGGTTACCGCGCCGACTAACGGCGCCTGCGGCATTGTTCCGGCGGTACTGGCCTATTACGATCGTTTTATCAAAGAGGTGACGCCGGAAATCTATATGCGCTATTACCTGACGGCGGGCGCCATTGGCATTCTGTACAAGATGAATGCCTCGATTTCCGGAGCAGAAGTTGGTTGCCAGGGAGAAGTGGGCGTGGCCTGCTCAATGGCCTCTGCCGGTCTGGCCGAACTGCTGGGCGGCAGCCCGGAGAAGGTGTGCATTGCCGCGGAGATCGGCATGGAGCATAACCTCGGCCTGACCTGCGATCCGGTGGCCGGGCAGGTCCAGGTCCCCTGTATCGAGCGTAACGCGATTGCGGCAGTGAAGGCGATTAACTCGGCCAGCATGGCGATGTACCGGACCAGCGATCCAAAAGTCTCACTGGATAAAGTCATCGAAACGATGTTTGAGACAGGCAAAGACATGAATGCCAAATACCGTGAAACCGCCCGGGGCGGTCTGGCAATAAAAGTCGCGGTATGTGAATCCTGATTTTGGATAAAACCGCCTGTGCGCGCTGCAGGCGGTTTACTCTTTCTCTGGCCGCGAAACTTGCCGGCCGTCTTCTGAAGTCCCTTAGCTTTTTTTCTCCGCGTCCGGCGGTGTGAAAGACCATACCACGCTGTTCGAAGCCGATGAGGTGTACCACTCGTTAATGGTGGCATTAGCCTCGCCAGGCGGCGTAGCAGTGGGCAATTTCTCTTTTGCCTGAGGCGTTTTTTTACGGATACGGATACGGGAAGGGGTCTCGGCATTGAGCTGCGCCTTAAAGGTGCGCATGTGCGAATCGAATAAAATCGACTCCAGCTGATGCAGACGATCCAGACCGCGCAAAATGCCAATAAGCGTACTGAGGGTCACCGACTCACCCAATTCAACGCGCTTAATGGTTGCCGCACCGACCTGGGCGCGTTCGGCCAGCTCAATCTGTGACAATCCCAGCTGTATACGCGTTTCTTTAATTCTTCGGCACAGTTCAGAAATAATTTCACCGTCGGGCATGGTACTGAAACGCATCTTAATTCCTCTACTGCGTATTAATTCTTAACTGATTATTTAACATGTTACTTTGTAAATAAAGTGGATAATGTCTCTTTTGCGAGAGTGGCGACATTGTTTTTCGCGTATGTCATCAGGTCGTTAGCAGTTATGAGGTTTTCAGTTACTTAAGAAGTGCCGTGGCTATCTTTTTTCATTATCCGAATAGAAATGGGCGCAGAGATCGCCGGAGGTGATATGATTTACACCGACTTTATGAACACGAAGAACGTGGAGCAGGGAAGTGCCGTGACTCCTTCAGGGCATCCTGGCGCTGATTATTATCAAAAATGTCATTTTTTTTGTTTTGTTAGATTCAAATGTTCTTGCCGATTGTATCGAATTCCTTATTGCTCAAAGTATTGAGTTTTTTAACCCGAGGCAAAATAAGGTCTTAATGGTTTAAATATTCTTACTCGCTGTTGCAGTATTTTAATTAACTGCTAGTTTTAAAACGTTGACGCAGCGATGGAGTCAACAACATAGCGAATAAACATCCCATATTTTGAGAGGTTAAAATGTTTAAACTGTCAATTTTTGCGTTTTTACTATCTATGTTTACCTTTTCCGCTATTGCAGATGATGATATTGCAGCACTGATTGTTGATCCCGGTCCGGGTGTGTGTAATTTAATTAATGCTGGCATTGACGTTCCAGGCATAATCGACATTAGTGTTTGTAAAAAATAATACAAAATCAGCCCACTTTAAAAAGTTCACGTATGAAAATCACGCGTAATCAAGATATTGATCGTATGAGGGGACTCACAGTCTTTCTGATGCTGGTTGTTAATAGCCCAGTAGACTTGAGGATAACGAACTCTGCGTTAATCCACTCAGAATGGGCGGGGTTATCGTTGGCGGATACCGTGTTTCCTACGTTTCTTTTTATTGTGGGTATTTCTCTGACGCTGTCAAATCGTCTTAAAAAAATCACGCTGCGAGGCCTGTTTATAAGGTCAACGGTTCTAGTCCTGACAGGAATATTTCTGAAAGCAATTGTCTTTGTTTTGTACGATCAGGAGCATTTCAAAATCATGGGGGTGCTGCAACGCATCGGTATTTGCTATGGAGTGACAGGCTTAATTTATAACTTTATCAGCAATAAAAAGTTACCTGCTCTATGCCTGGCGCTCATACTTGCGTGGTCAGCCATTTTAATGATATGGGGAGATTATAATCAATACGCAAATATTTCTGATGTCGTAGATGATTTAATGCTTGGCGCGCATGCTAATTATTATAATACTGACACTGGCAGATCTGGGGACTCAGAAGGCGTATTGAGCACGCTCGGTGCCCTTATCACCACTTTGTCAGGCGTTATCTTCGGAGAGCAAATAAATAAAATCAGTGACACCCGAGGGTTCTGCTATGGAATGGTTTGTATAATAACGGGTTTTTTTCTGGCTTACTATTTTTCGATACCGATTGTTAAGAAGCTCTGGACACCATCATTTCTCTTAATTTGTGTCGGCATTGCAATTTGGCTTTATCTATTAGTGAAAAGAATGGCCGTAATAGATCTCACCTGGCTCGAGTACCCGGGAAAACATTCCCTGGCTATTTATGTGATTTCAGTCATCGCTTTTGATGTTCTGCTTTACTGTCATGTCTGGCACTCTTTATTTGTTGCAGTCTACACCTGGCTAATCCCGCGCAGTATTCCTCTCCAGGGAGCAACGTTGTTTTTTTCTGTGCTGTTTTCATCTGTTATATGCTTTACACCGTATCTGATACAAAAAACGATGTTTTTCGTTAAAAGAGCAATCTAAGCCGACTGACAACCCGGCCACACAACCTGATGTCTGCCTCTGTAATGGCGGAAACCCGGGAGCAGGGTGGTTACCCGATAAACTGATGAAAATGGGATTTACCGTAGCTGATAGAAAAATAAGCAAACAGCCTGTGCGAGGAGAAACAGGCTGTTAAATATAACAGATGCTATATTAAGCTCTGATGAAATTTATCAGGATCGTTATTTATAAACTTCAGCAGTTGCTTCAAAGTTTGGACCATGCTCACGAGCCGCGGTAATCACATAGAACTTGCCACCTTTTTCATCAGCTAATTTTGAAAGCTGATCGTGCAAGTCAGAGGGAGAAGAGAATTGACCGCCGGAAGGTCCTACAGAGATACTGCCTACATGGGTCAGTTTAAAATGGTCAACTTCTTGTTTCGTAATCAACTGAGAGGCTGAGGCGCCAAATGCAAACACGGATAACGCTAATGCAGCTAATACCTTTTTCATTATCTAATCTCCTTTAAATAAAGCTCATCGAAAGCTTTTTCATTTTAAGTATAGTAGCCATTTTCAGTATCGCCAAAAAATGACGGTGAACACCGTGGCAATCCCAGGATTAATCCAGCGTTATCCTGATGGCAGGAGTCACGATAGCAAGACTTGCGGTGAAGCCAGGTGGTCATGTCTAAGAAATTCAGAAAGGATGTTGGCATGAGAGCACGGCAATATGCAGACGGTACGTTTTCGTCTTTGTTGTCAGACGTTGGCTGAGAATATCCTGAGTGGTTCTGGTTCTTGAGCCGGTAAAAGAACAACACCGCTGCATATACCATCCGGGAGGCAGTAAGCTATAACATGTCGCAAGATCCCGGCAGCGGAAATGGAAACGCCGGGAGCATTAGCAGAATCCCTGGCGGGTTAACCTGAGTTCTGGTCACAACCGCATAATCTGGCTGACACCATATTTGTCAAAGCTAAGTTCAGAAGTCCGGGGCAGCGGTCGATGACATCATGAAGGATTTTGAGGAGGTTGATTTCTTTCACGGTGAACATCCCGGCGTCATGTATAGCCACAGAAAACTCCTCATCAGGAAAAGTGAAGTGAGATGTTGACCAGCCATACAGGTCTGAGAACCTATATATGGCCTGGACATTCCTGATGGATGATGGACCACAAATAGGCATTAGCATTGAGCCGTCACATCATTAGTGCGCATAATGTATATTATGTTAAATGGACTTTTCGAAGCTTAACGCCTGCACACCTGGTTCTTAATTCGCCGTCTTGCTCGCCTGCTCTTCTTCCTGAACTTCTTTCACTGGCGTCCCCTGGTGAAATCTGAGCTGCCAGCATTCCTGATGATTTGCACAAATATGGCTCCTCTGCCAGATTGACGAACGAAGCGTTTTTTTAGCAGCGCGTCCGTCTGAATCGATAACCTCGCTGCGGTACGTAAGCAACGCGCAATCTTTGGTTAGTAAAGCCAACTGAAAGCTGTAAGCGTTGATAGCCTCCACGTCCTCGTTAATTAATGCTGCTACGGTCTGCGTTTTATCGTAACGTTCTCCGCTACGGCCTATCTCCAGAAATTCGTCATGCAACAACTGCTGCAAAAGCTGCGCGCTGCGGCGTGTTGATGCCTGATGCAGGCTAACTTCCAGGTGGAAAATTAACTCAAACAATTGCAGGTTTACGGGATCGAACATTATTACCTCTTTTTCAACATGACAAAAACCCGGCCATCTGCGCCGGGTTGTCTTGTAGGCTAAGGTCGTCTGAATAGCGCAATACTGCGCCCGGCGAGAACAAAATCAATCGTCTCGGTAATAATCGCGCCGTCTGTTTTTTCCTCTGCGGTCGACAGCTCAAGAACCCAGCCGCCTTCGCCAAACTGCGGGATCTGGAACGGAACATCGCCTTCAAAGGGATTGAACAGCATCAGCACGTCATGCCAGATGCCCTCCTCCTTCTCAAGATCGGGTCGACTGATGGCAAGGCCTAAGGTCGAACCCTCATCCCATTGCTCTGATTGCTGCAAACCGCCGCCGGCGTTAAACCAGCGTATTTCCAGCCCGTCGCGCCAGCTTTCACGACGTAAAAGCGGTTGCTCCGCGCGCAGTGCAATCAGATGCTGGGTGAAGTCTCGTAATGCACGATCCCGCTCAGACTGCGCTTCCCAGTTGAACCATGAAATCTCGCTGTCCTGGCAGTAGCCGTTATTATTGCCCTGCTGCGAACGACCAAACTCATCGCCGGCCAGCAGCATCGGCGTACCGTGGGAGAAAAATAACGTTGCCAGAAAATTACGCTTCTGGCGTTCACGGACGGCAATAATATCCTGATTTTCCGTTGGGCCTTCTTCGCCATAGTTGCAGGAACGGTTATCGTTGTGCCCGTCGTTATTGTCCTCACCGTTGGCTTCATTATGCTTCTCGTTATATGAAACCAGATCGTTCAACGTAAAGCCGTCATGGGCGGTAATAAAATTGACGCTGGACCACGGACGACGACCGCGTAAATCGTACAGATCCCCCGAGCCCAGTAAGCGGGCGGCGAAGTCGTTGGAGACGTTATCTCCCTTCCAGTATTCCCGTACCGTATCACGATATTTGTCGTTCCACTCGCCCCAGCCAGGCGGGAAACCGCCGACCTGATAGCCGCCGGGGCCAATATCCCACGGCTCACCAATCAGTTTAAGCTTCGATAAAACCGGATCCTGGGTTACCGCATCGAAAAAACCGCCTCGCGGATCGAAGCCTTCTGGCTCGCGTCCAAGAATAGTCCCGAGGTCGAAACGAAAGCCATCAACGTGCATCGATTGCGCCCAGTACCGTAGCGAATCCATAACCATCTGCAGCACCCGGGGATGCGATGTATTCACCGTATTTCCGGTCCCGGTATCATTAATGTAATAACGATGCTGATCCGGCATCGTCCGGTAATAAGAGAAGTTATCGATACCTTTAAATGAGAGCGTCGGGCCCAGTTCATTGCCTTCCGCGGTGTGGTTATACACCACGTCAAGGATCACTTCGATACCGGCATCATGAAAAGCGCGCACCATGTTGCGAAAGCCCGCTATACCTGCAGGGCCATAATAGCGGGAAGCGGGAGCAAAGAAGCCTAGCGTATTGTAACCCCAGAAGTTTGTCAGCCCCCGATCGAGCAGATGCTGGTCATCGGGAAACCAGTGTACGGGGAGCAGTTCGACGGAAGTAATGCCCAGACTTTTAATATAATCGACGGAAGCCTGATGCCCAAGCCCCTCAAATGTGCCGCGCAGCTCCTGAGGAAGCGCCGGATTAAGCCGGGTAAAACCTTTGACATGGGTTTCGTAGATAACCGTCTTCGGCCAGGGTACATTGGGACGGTTTTCCCCCTGCCAGTCGAAGGCATCCGGGTCGATAACCTTACATTTTGGCGTATAGGGCGCGCTATCGCGACTATCAAAGCTCAGGTCGCTCTCCTCATGGCCCAACTCGTAGCCGAAATGCGCATCGTTCCACTCAACATCGCCTTCCAGCTCCCGCGCGTAGGGATCGATAAGCAATTTATTGGGATTAAAGCGATGACCGTTTTCCGGATCGTAAGGTCCGTAAACCCGATAACCGTACAATGCGCCGGGCTGCAGATCGGGTACATAGCCGTGCCAGATCTCATCTGTATATTCAGGCAGTTCAAGCCGGGCTATTTCGGTTTTACCGGAAGGATCGAATAAGCACAGCTCAACGCGTTCAGCATGCGCTGAAAACAGTGCGAAGTTCACCCCCTTCCCGTCGAAATTAGCCCCCAACTGCTGGCCGTGGCCTGGCCGTATGATAAAAGCATTTTCCTTTGACATTGTTATTCCCCACGTTCCTTTTCACTAATAAGCGTCAATAACCACCCCGTTGCTGACGCCAGATCGAGCGTCTCTTCTACCAGACGGCTTTCACCAGTTAATGCATCGCAATAACGCCTTCCGGCCAGATCTTCCGGGAGCGATACTGCCGTCTCGCCCCACAGTTGCGCCGATGACTCGACCAACCCGTGCGCCGCCACGTCAAACACCAGCCGAGGAACCACCACGATGAGGGCTTCCTCGTCTTTGATACGCGCGTAGGCGATAAAATTATCTGCTCTTTCACCCGCGACTTTTAATGGTACCCAGTCACCATAATGAAAGAGCGCGGAATGCTGCTGCCTTAATCTGAGAAACGAAGCGGTGACGTATTGCTTCAACCGTCCGTCTCGCCATGCGCTTTCATGATGAAACAGTTCCGCGCTTCCGCTATCAAGATGTTGTGCCAGGGCGGCGAAGTCAGGTTCACGGCGGTTATCCGGATCGACGAGGCTAAAGTTCAGCGCCTCGCTCCCCTGATAAATATCCGGTACCCCGGGCGCGGTCAGTTTGATGACCGTCTGGCTAAGGCTTTTCACCAGACCGGCACGGACAAAAGGCTGCAGGGAGGTGTGAAAATCATTGAGAAACAGCGCATTATCAGCAGAAAACAGCTGTTGAACGTAGTTCAGTACGACGCTTTCATAGCTTTCATTGCTGTCGATCCAGTCGGTTCTTTGCTTAGCCTCGCGCAGCGCTTTTTCCATAAAAGCGAGAAAACGTTCTTCGAGGGCTTTCAGCCCTGCGCTATCGTCAGGCAGCAACGTTGCAGGCCACACGCCGGCGAGCGCCTGATAGATCATCCACGTATCTGCCGCGTTCGGCGCCGTACCGTCGTTCAAAAAACGCACCAGGGTTTGATTCATCTGACGCCAGCGCGCAAGATTGGTCGCCCACAGCTGCGGAGCTTCCGTTAAGGTATACAGACGGGCGCGCGCATCCTCCCCGCGTTTAGTGTCGTGCGTCGAAGTGCCCAGCAGCGCGTCGGGCTGGCGAGCAAGGCGAATACGCATCTCCTGATGGAAACGAGAAAGCGAGAAAGCGCGCGGCGTGGGATCGGCGCCGACTTCATTCAGCGCCAGATCGAGGTTATGGCGGAAGAACAGCGTATCCTCGACCGATTTAGCCATTAACGGCCCTGTCAGCTGTTGAAAACGGGTCCTGAAAAGCGAGGCGGCATCGAGGCTGCTTGTTTGTAAATTGCCGGTCAGGATAGCGATAATGACCTCAAGGGCCCTGGGATCGGGGCGGTTTTCCCGAGCGTTAACCCGATCGACGACCCGGTTTAATAGCGTAATATCCTCGGCGCTCATCCCCTCAGCGGTACCGTAGGTGCGATATACCGGAAAGGCCAGCAGCAGTTCACGTAATGCGTGGCGCAGCGCTTCGCTTTCAACCTCCATGCTATTACGCTGCGCCAGTTCGATGGCCAGCCTCAACAAAGTGGTAAATTCGCCCTCAAAGTTGCGATCCGCCATCAGCCCTTTAGCCTCACGCAGCGCCTGGTGACGATCTAACGCGCCGCCGAGCGCTTCGTCATGCACCTGCTGCAGCTGGTCGAGATTATTGTCATCCACCAGCACTTCAGCCAGCGAAGCGATAAACTCATATCCGGTGGTGCCGGAGACGGGCCAATCAGCGGGAAGCTGCTCGCCTTTTGCAAGAATTTTTTCCACCGTAATGTAGCATTCTGGCCCGGCGGCCTGGCGCAGACGCTGCAAATACCCTAATGGGTCGGCAAGCCCATCGATATGATCGATGCGCAGACCATCGACGATACCGGCATGTACCAGTTCAAGAATAAGACGGTGGGTATCGTCGAATACCGCCTGTTCTTCGACCCTGACGCCAATCAGGCCCGTAATTTCGAAAAAGCGCCGCCAGGAGAGCTGTCTGGGCGCTTCCCGCCACGACATCAGCCGCCAGCTTTGCGCCTCGTGCAGCGCCACAATCGCGTCGCGATCCGGCGAAGTTAGTAGTTGCTCACCTGTTGCCAGACTTTCAGGATTCAGCGGCCAGGCCTGGTCGTAATAGACGAACGCCGGTTTCCCCGTTTCAGGATCGCGCTTAAGCTCAAGCGCCCCGCTCTCCAGCTCTGCCTCAAAGGTATCCCCCAGAAACGGCAGCGTAACGGGACGCGTCCAGTCAATATCGAAATAATTGGCCCAGGCGCTGTGCTTACCCTGTTCAATGACGTCCCGCCACCAGCGATTCTCCAGAGAGGTCGCCATATGGTTGGGGACAATATCCAGAATCAGGCCAATTTGCGCACTCCGCAGCGCCTTTACCAGCCGGTCAAACCCTTCGCGGCCGCCAATAGCCGGGTCGATTTCGTTTGGATCGGTAATATCATAGCCATGGGTGGAGCCGGTGGTCGCCGTAAATATCGGCGACGCGTAAAGATGGCTAATACCCAGCGCTTTCAGATACGGGGCCAGCGCCGCCGCGCGATCGAAGGTCATACCATTACGGAATTGAATACGATAGGTTGCGGAAGGGATCATGATGAAGCTTCTCCATGTGCAAAACGGACAACAATGCTGTTTGGCGTTAACGCTTCCTGCCGCTCCGGCCAGCTAAAAATGACCTCTCCCGGTATCTCCGGCATCGTCACGGGGTCCGCGTCGATATTCAGCGCCACGGAGAGCGTCCCGTCGGGGAAGCGCCAGCTCACCGCCAGCGCATGCGCCGCCGCGTGCAGGATCCTGCCTTCCACGACGCCCCCTGCCGCGAGCAGCGGGACGATATAGCGATGGCGCAGTAAGATAAGGTTGCGGGTAAAGCGCAGCCAGGATTTCCCCTCCTCGCTTGCCGCCTTCTGCCAGTCGAGCTTAGAGCGGATAAAGGTTTGAGGATCGTTCGGATCCGGAACGGAGGCATCATGCCCTGCGTGTCCGGCAAACTCTTTTGCCCGCCCTTCTCTTACCGCTTTGGCGAGAGCACCCTGAAAATCGGTAAAAAATAGAAAAGGATGGGTTTCACCATACTCTTCGCCCATAAACAGTAAGGGAATGTGGGGAGAGAGAAGCAATGCGGCTAGCAGCACGCGCGTTTTCTCAGCGCCGGCCAGGGAGATAAGCCTTTCGCCATGGGCTCGGTTCCCGGTCTGATCGTGATTCTGAATAAAGTCGACAAAGAACTGCGGTGGCTGAACGGCGCAGGAGACGCCGCGAGGTTGCCCGGTTTGTGGAGAGACCTCCCCCTGATAGACAAATCCTTCCGCCAGCGCCCGAGCGACATTCTTTGCCGGCTGATGCGCAAAATCCTGATAATACGCATGGGTTTCACCGGTCGCGAAAACGTGCGCGGCATTATGAAAGTCATCATTCCATTCAGCGGTAAACAGCGGTGTGTGCCCGTTTTCATCGCGCGGGTGGAGGAAAACCACGTTACGGCTATCTTCCGTCGTCAGGTGAATATGGCGGTCGGGTATAGCCGCGCGGATATTCTCGGCTATTTCTATCAGCACGTGCCGGGCGGAGCGATCTTCAATCTGGTCAATAGCATCAAAGCGTAGCCCATCAAGTTGATACTCGGTAAGCCAGAACAGCGGCGCATCGGTAATATACTGACGCACGGCCTCGTTTTCATAGGCAATGGCATTACCCCAGGGGGTCATTCGGTCCTGATGAAAAAAGCCCGGCGACAGCAAAGAGAGATAGTTGCCTTCCGGACCAAAATGGTTCAGCACGATATCGAGAACCACCGAAAGCCCTAACCCGTGAGCGGCATCGATGAAGGCGTGAAAATCCGCCGGGGTACCATAAGCTGAGTGCGGGGCATAAAGTAGTACCCCGTCGTAGCCCCAGCCGCGCGAACCACCAAACTGAGACACCGGCATAACCTCTATCTGGGTGATCCCCAACTCTGCCAGCCAGGGAAGCTTTTCGATAGCGGCGACAAAGGTGCCTTCTGGCGTAAAGGTGCCCGGATGAAGTTCATATATCACGGTTTCTTCCCAGGGACGCCCTTTCCAGTCACGGTTAACCGGTTGATAGCGTCGGGGATCGATCACTACTGAGGGGCCATTGACATCATCGCGCTGCGCGCGGGTGGCCGGGTCGGGAATGAGGCGGCCGTCGGCTAAACGAAGCTGATATTCATCCCCGTGCTTAACGCCAGGGACATCGATCTGGAACCAGCCCTTTCCCACGGCTTCCATCGCAATATCCCGGTCTCTCAGGCTAAGCGTCATCGACTTTTGACCTTCGGCCCAGACGCGAAAGCGGACAATATCCGCGGAAATGAATTCCGCCCCCCAATGCTTTTTAAACGATATGGATTCCATTCAATGTCCTCAAACGACCTGCAGGAAATGCAGCATGAAATATAAGATTAGCCCAGGTTTGGACGAATGCGCTGTTGATGGCCTGACTGTTATTTTTAACGACGTTGTCTATCATTAATAAATCGCTAAAAAATAAGGAATGCTATGCAGATTCGTAAAGGATTAAATTCTGACCTTGCTCGCCTCGAATATTGTGATTTTTCCTTCACGGTCAGCCAGGTTGCCAGAGGCCCTTTCATCAATAATGATCTGAAAATTGAGGCACTTCCCTGCGCTTATAATAAAACCTATGAGCTGGATATCCAGACGCTGGAAAACCACTGTATTAATCCGGATGCAATATTCCTGATTGCCGAAACCGAAGCGGGACAGATGGCCGGTTTTATCACCGCATCCCTGAGCTGGAACAGGTTTATTTCCGTCGATTATATTGCCATTGAAAGCTCACATCGCAGAGCCGGCGCGGCCAACAAGCTCATGGCCGCCGCCCATATCTGGGCCCGCAGTATGAACGCTGCGGGATTAAAGCTTGAGACGCAGAACGTTAACGTGCCCGCCTGCCTCTTCTATCAAAATTATGGTTTTACTCTCGGAGGATACGATCGATATCTCTACAACGCTTTAGCGGAAAAAGATGAAATTGCGCTGTTCTGGTATTACATGTTGAACTAATTGTCAGGTAAATAATTCCTGGTTTTACAAAGTTAATTATTCCTGGTTTACGCTTTTTGCTCGCTCAATCACAACGATTGGCTAATCTTAAATTTCATTTATCAGGAGGCCGGTATGACAACAGGAAATAATTCATCGCTACATTATCCTCTTCCGCCGTTTGTTGAGCAGCCGCAGCAGGCTCCGGGGCTGGCATCTGAAATGAAGCCCCTTCCCGACCACGGTGAGACCAGCTATATCGGCTCCGGGAAGCTCGCGGGAAAAAAAGCGCTTATTACCGGCGGTGATTCAGGTATTGGCCGCGCTGTCGCTGTCGCTATCGCCTATGCGCGTGAAGGCGCGGATGTCGCCATCGGCTACCTGCCGGAAGAAGAGTCGGACGCGGCTGCCGTTATCGCGCTGATTCAGGCCGAGGGACGAAAAGCTGTCGCCATTCCCGGCGATATTCGGGTTGAATCTTTTTGCGACACCCTGGTTGAAAAAGCGGTAGCCGAGCTGGGCGGGCTGGATATTCTGGTGAACAATGCCGGCAGACAGCAGTATTGCGAATCCATCGAACAGCTGAGCACCGCTGCGTTTGATGCCACCTTTAAAACCAACGTCTATGCGCCGTTCTGGATAACCAAAGCCGCCCTTCGTCACCTGTCTGCGGGGGCGGTTATCATCAATACCTCTTCCGTTCAGGCGTTTAAACCCAGCGAGATTCTGCTGGATTACGCCCAGACCAAAGCCTGCAACGTGGCGTTTACTAAATCCCTGGCGCAGCAGCTTGGACCGCGCGGTATTCGCGTTAACGCCGTTGCCCCTGGCCCTTACTGGACACCGTTGCAGTCGAGCGGCGGCCAGCCGCAGGAGAAGGTGCAAAAATTTGGTGAGGATACGCCGCTTGGCCGACCGGGACAGCCGGTTGAGATTGCGCCGCTTTACGTCCTTCTGGCTTCCGACGCCTGCTCCTACGCTTCGGGTCAGGTCTGGTGCTCAGATGGCGGTACCGGCGTAGCCTAAAAGAGCTGGCGCGGCCTGTTCCCGGCTAGCGTTACGCTTAGCCGGGCGACAGGGACTCGGGCGGGTCCAGGCCGTCTGCAGTTCGGTAGCCCAGGTTGAGCGCCAGCGCGCAACTCCTCCGGATACGTGCCTGGTCAGCAAAAGAGCCGCGGTAGCGGCTCTCTTTTCACCTGCCAGCGCTAGCGTAAAAGAAAGGTGACCATCATTATCAGCAAATACCCGCCACAGGCGAATTGCAAGAGTCGCCATCCCCAACGCAAGTAGCGCCACTGATAGCGCTCCGCAGCGTTTGCCTGCGCAATAAGGGGATCGGGGTTCTGCTTTTTCTTTTTTCTTTTCAGAATATCCCAACCCCACCAAACCATCAGAAAGATGGCGATGACCTTTTGAAGAACGATGTTGTCCATGTAACCCCGCCGTCAATATCTTATCCCCTGGACGGGCAGTGTAGCGCAATTTACCCCACCCGGCAGGCTATCATTGCGCGTAATTCCCCCTCTTCCGTACAAATTTTCCACTGAGCTTTGAAGAACATAATTTAAGCAATAACCTGGAATAATCCCATATAGATATCTGGCATAAATTAGCGCTTTTAAATTTATTAAATATGTAGTATTTGAAACTCAGAAAAGTTAGCAGACTTATGATTTAAAAAGCTAAAATTTGCAAAAATACCGTCAGCCACTAAAATAGTAATAAGTTAGCTAACAACACAGGGAGATATTATGGGTTTCTGGCGAATTGTCTTAACGATTATTCTACCCCCGCTGGGAGTATTGCTGGGAAAAGGGTTTGGCTGGGCGTTTATTCTCAATATTATTTTGACGATCCTCGGCTACATTCCAGGGCTCATTCACGCTTTTTGGGTACAGACCAAAAACAGCTAAGCATCTGAAAGCGCCTTTTGAGATTTTTCCCAGTGCTCAGTAATATGTCGGGAGCCCACGCTCCCGACCGTCATATCAGAAAGTCACGCCAGCGCCTACGTAAGCGCCATCTATGATAGTATGTCCCGGGCGGCCATCTTTTCCATCAACGCTCGCGTGACGATAGCCAGCCTTGATAGTCAGCGGCGTCAACGGCGTCCAGCTAATTCCGCCATTCGCTTCGACGTAATTTTTAACGCTGTTAGTTAACCCTTCCGGCGCGGAATATCCTTCGCCGTACAGATGGATACTGTCAGTCAGCGCCAGATCGATGCCGCCGCCAATCGGGAAGGCGACGCCGTTGTCCCCTTTCTTCGGCCCGAGATATACGGCTTTTGTGCCAATATTCGCCGTGAGCGGACCCAGCGCAAGATTGTAGCCAACGCCGACGCCGCCAAGCTGACTTCCGTCCTGAGTATTTTTAATCCAGTTACTTTCCGCATACAGGCCGGAAGAACTCTTACCGATTTCCATATTAAGATTGGTAAAGTTTTTCCCCTGCTCAGCGGTAAAACCCATTGCCAGGGCAGAGCCTGAAGCCATAATTAAAGAACACGCGATAATGAATTGAGTCTTTTTCATCATACCCTCCTGAAAAGTGGCGCGAACTTTAACAAGCGCGATGCCGGCGATCAAATTTTCTTTTGTGAAATGACACAGTCATTAATTTACCGAAAAATAACAGCAGAATAGTCTGGATTCTATTATACGTTACCAGTCAAGCGAATAAGCACAGTGATTGAGCCATTATTGACGCGTTATCTTAATGGTGATTCAACCAACGACACGAAAATGTTGAATAAAAGCTCGCGATAGTAATAATCACTGCCGGTTTTATATGCTTTATAAGTAATTCGCATTCTATAGTGACATTCTTTTTTACAAAACCATAAGAAATGAAATCACCACTTCCCGACCATTTGCGAAATATAGAGAAGCCAGCTGAGCAAATTTGCATTCACCGCCAACCAGAGCCATGATTGACAGGCGTTAAACGGAATCGGAAAGATCACAGGAGTATTATTATGCTTAAAATGTTAACCGCGCTGGCTATTCTGGCGACGTCAGCAAACGCTATGGCACAGGACGATATTACGCTGAACAGCCTCGCCAAAAAGGAGCCCGCCGCGTTTAATCAGATGCTCAAAGGACATCACCTGCCCGTTTGGGTCAGTTCAGGCGGCACGACCACGCCCGCGCGTACGGTAAAGCTTGGCGAGGATGTTTATCAGGTGCTCAGCGTCTGCAAACCTCACGATTGCGCTGCGGAGCGGCTCGCGGTGCTGTGGTCGGAAAAATCCAGACAAATGTCCGGAGTTTTTTCCACCGTTGACGAAAAGACCTCCCAGGAAAAGCTGACCTGGCTTAACGTTAGCGATCCATTATCCATCGATGGGAAAACGGTACTCTTTGCAGCCCTGAGCGGCAGCCTGGAAAACCATCCAGAGGCTTTCAACTACCCCTGAAATCCGCCAGCAGGCCCGGTGCGATGAACCCGCGACGCGCATTCATCGCCCGCCAGCGCCCTCTTCTGCCGTGCGCGCCCAAAGGTGTACGGCAGAATTTCGGTAAAACGTCGTCAGGCCAGACGCTCTCTCTCATGGTTCCCGACTTCTGTTTACAGGGAAATACCCGCGAACGACATAAAGCCCAGCGACATGAGTCCGGCGGTAATGAACACGCTGCCTAATCCGCGTAACCCTTTCGGCATATTGGCATATTTCAGCTTTTCGCGAATGCCAGCCAGCGCCACAATCGCCAGCGTCCAGCCAATACCGCATCCGGTGCCATAAGTCAGCGACTCAAGGAAGCTGTATTCACGCTGCACCATAAATATGGTCGCGCCAAAAATGGCGCAGTGGATGGTCAACAGCGGCAGAAACGGCCCTAAAGCATGGTTTAACGCATGGAAATATTTGTCGATCACCATCTCCAGGATCTGCACCAGCGCCGCAAGGACGCCGATAAACGTGATGAAATCGAGAAAACTGAGATCCACGCCTTCAATCAGAGCATTTTCTTTCAGTAGGTGATGATAAATCAGGTTGTTAATCGGCGTCGCAATGGCTAGCAGCGCCGTCACGGTGATCCCGAGCCGAAATGCGACATCGATCTTTTTGGAAATAGCGAGAAAAGTACACATGCCAAGGAAAAAATTGAGCGCCATATTTTCAACGAAAACCGCGCGGATAAAAATATTCAGGTGAGATTCGAACAAGACAACCTCCGTGTTGTTGAGTTGTTCCTCAATGATGACAAATTTTCAGGCCAAACAGGAAATTACGATTCGGTTTTGCCGAGTCGATCACCTTTTAATTTCCTGTTTGTGATCGAACAAACCAGCCCTTTCCTGACTAGCGAAATGAACGTGGCAGCATTTTGATAAACTCGCCAACCGGCACCGGTTGTGAGAAGTAGTAGCCCTGGTAAATAGCGATGCCCATATTCCTGAGCATTGTAAGCTGCTCCTTATCCTCCACGCCTTCGGCGATAATCTGACAGTTAAACTTCTTCGCCAGATTCACCATATTCTTGACCACCAGCGCGGAAGCATTATTGGTGACGATATTGAAGGTAAACACCTTATCGATTTTTATAATCTCAGGATTAAACTGCTGGATGTAGCTGTAGTTTGCGTAGCCGGTACCGAAATCATCCAGCGAAAACTGAATCCCGATGCGCCGCAGCTTATCCGTCACCTCCGAGGTTTGCAGCGTATTTTCAATCGACTCCCGCTCGGTTATCTCAAGGACGAGACGAACTTCCGCCTCTTTCAGCTCCCGGATAAACGTCTGGCAGAGTTGGACTATTTCGTCATCCTGAAAGTTAACCGAGCTGGTGTTAAAGCAAATAAAGAGTCCTTTAGGGAGCAGGGACTGCTGGCGACGGAGCTGTCGGCTTACCTCCGCAAAGCAAATCGCCGTCACGTCTTTAATCAAACCGGTCTGTTCCGCAACGGAGATAAATTTATCCGGCGCAATAAATCCCTGTTTGGGATGTTCCCAGCGTACCAGCACCTCGCCGCCGATAATGGCGCCGTCCTCATCGTTAATTATCGGCTGAATATACGGTTTGAGCTGCTTCAGCTCGATCGCCTTCCTCAGCTGGTACTCAATCGTCTGCCGATAGCGGAGATAGTTTCTGAACAAAAAGGCGAGCAGCAAGGAGGCGAGAAGAATGGCGATGAGGGTATGCTGTTCATAGCGGATAAATGCGACTGCGCCGGAGGCAAAGCCGCGATCGGCAATGACCGAATAATTAAATTGCTCAGAGGTCAGACGCACGGGAATTTTGATCTTCGGCGTCGTGGTGACTTCCCCTTTGCGGTTCATTACCCGATTACCAACCTGAAGATACAGATGAGCATCGCCATCCAGAACGGATAAAATATTGTATAAATAATAGCCATCAATACCTATCAGCGTGGTATTCCCCCGGTCGTCCTGTTCGCTATACACCATTAACGGATGAGACGGCGTAATATCGTTCCCCTGGAATAACTGCAACGATCCTTGGGTATATTGAGTTCTATCAAACTGAAATTTGCGTCCGCCAAAAACTGAAGTGCAGTAGATCTCGTTATCCCGCCCTAAATTTACCGAGCGCACGTCGGGAATGGTCGCCACCAGCGTGCGCAGCTCCGTCAGGACGTTCTCATTGCAGTTTTTTCCCATAAAAGGTTCCGCCAGGTCGGCGGCCTGTTCGGCGTGGGAGACGGTCACATCAAGGCTGGCTATCGCCTGCTGCAGCCGCGACTGGATATCCTTATCCACCTTTTTTTGCATCTGCCAGTAGCAAAGGCCGGTGCCAAGGCTGATTAATGCCATGAGAAATAGGATTATCCACAGACGATGGCGTGACGATGAGTAGTTCATTATGCTAATCCAGTTAGACTCGCCATCGGGGGCCGGCGGTCAATTGTTTGGCCAGATTTTAACAAATCCTTTTTAAACTCGCCCTGAACCGATCAAGTTTTAATGCATATCAATGATATATCATGGCCAGCCGTTGCGTGATGGCGCAGACGACTGGCTGCGAAATTTGCTGAGGCAAAAGCGGCGCTGTCTATGGCTAAATTATTGACTTAAAGTAGAATAATACGAAAATGACTTCTTTGTGCGCTGACCAGAAATGCTGGCAAATATGACGATTCACTCCCGTAATAGCATCCTGAAAAAAGTAAAAGCATCCGCCGTAGCTATCGCTGCAGCGCTGCTGCTGTCGCACTGCGGCAGTAAACCGCCCGTTTCTCTTGTCACGCCGCTGCCGCCCGCGACAAAGCAGCCGACGTTACCCAAAAGCCACGAGCCGGTGCGCGGCGTCTGGCTGACCACCGTCTCGCGCCTCGACTGGCCGCCGCTGGAATCCGTGAACGGCGGCATTACCGCCGATCGCCGCATCGCCCTGCAGCAGCAGGCGCTGATTGCCAAGCTGGATAATTTAAAAAGCCTCGGTATCAATACCGTTTTTTTCCAGGTGAAACCTGATGGCACCGCGCTCTGGCCGTCGAAGATCCTGCCGTGGTCCGATATGCTGACCGGTAAAATCG
The DNA here is from genome assembly GCF_016516145.1 of Klebsiella sp. S69. Lineage (NCBI taxonomy): Bacteria > Pseudomonadati > Pseudomonadota > Gammaproteobacteria > Enterobacterales > Enterobacteriaceae > Klebsiella > Klebsiella sp. S69. The sequence goes on from NZ_JACVUU010000003.1 coordinate 276,809, forward strand.
GCGAGGACCCGGGCTACGATCCGTTAAAGTTTATGCTGGATGAAGCCCATAAGCGCGGCATGCGCGTTCATGCATGGTTCAACCCCTATCGCGTCTCGGTCAATACTCGCCCCAAAACCGTCACCGAGCTTAACGGTACCCTTTCGCAGTTTCCCGCCAGCGTCTATGTCCTGCATCCGGATTGGATCCGTACCTCCGGAGACCGTTTCGTTCTCGACCCGGGGATTCCGGAAGTGCGCGACTGGATCACCAGCATCGTGGCAGAGGTCGTAGAGCGCTATCCGGTAGACGGCGTCCAGTTCGATGATTACTTCTATACCGAAACGCCGGGGTCGAAGCTGAACGACAATCGGACGTTCCAGCAGTATGGCCAGGGCTTTGCTGCCAAAGCGGACTGGCGGCGGCACAATACCCAGCTGCTGATTGAGCAGGTTTCCCGCACTATCAAGCAGCTGAACCCCGCCGTAGAATTCGGCGTCAGCCCGGCGGGCGTCTGGCGCAATCGCTCTCACGATCCGTCCGGGTCCGATACCCGCGGCGCGGCGGCCTACGATGAGTCTTACGCGGATACCCGCCTGTGGGTTCAGCAGGGATGGCTGGACTATATCGCGCCGCAAATTTACTGGCCCTTCGCCCGCGACGCCGCGCGCTACGATGTGCTGGCAAAGTGGTGGGCTGAGGTGGTGAAGCCTACCCACACCCGGCTTTATATCGGCGTGGCGCTGTACAAAGTTGGCGAACCGTCAAAGAGCGAGCCTGACTGGATGATTAGCGGCGGCGTGCCGGAGCTGAAAAAGCAGCTTGATCTGAATGAATCCATGCCGCAAATTCAGGGCACTATTCTGTTCAGAGAGAATTACCTTAATCAGCCGCAGACCCAGCAGGCCGTTAACTACCTCAAAGGCCGCTGGGGAGGTTGATTCCCCCTGACAGGCCAGATGCCTGTTACTACAATCACCGCCGGAGGATGTATGTTGAAAAAATCGCTCATCGCCTTTTCCCTGTTTTGCGCCCTGTCGCCCGCTGTTTTTGCGGGCAACAGTGAAAGCGAACAGCTGAATAAGAAAAACGTCATTGATTTTTATAACAAAGCGTTAAATGACAAGGACTTTGCCGCCGCCAGGCCCTACCTCGGAGACCGCTACATACAGCATAACCCGATGGCGAAAGATGGCGTCGAAGGCTTTCAGCAGTTTATCGCCTTCCTGAAGAGTAAATATCCCGACTCGCGCAGCGATATCAAGCAGGCCTTTGTCGACGGCGATCATGTGATCCTCCAAGTGGAGGTAACCGGTCGCGAGCCGGGAGTGACGCGGGCGATTATCGATATCTTCCGCGTTGATGAACAGCATAAAATCGTTGAGCACTGGGACGTGACCCAGAACGTTCCGCAGAAAACCGCCAGCGGCAACGGCATGTTCTGAGCCTGAGCAGAGCTCCTCTGCTCATCATTCCCTCCGCTTTACCCATTTTCGCTTCGTATAGATGGGCACTTGTTTAAACAGTTTATTTACTTTACTGTAAAGTAAATAAACTGACGGGGTAAGGCGGATGTTCAACGAAGGAAAATGGGCAAAGCTGTTTTGTTTCATTGGATTATCATTTCTTCCCTGCGTAGCGAAGGCCTCATTGCTGAGTCTGGCTACGCAGGATCAGCAGATTCAGGCGGCATGTTCACGTGTAGATGAGCCGGCTCAGGCCAGGCTATGTCACGCCCTGCTCGTTAGCCAGCAGGCGGAGCAGCGCCAACGCTATCTGCATTTTTTACTGCAGCAGAATATTTTCAGTATTCAGACCTATGACTTTCTGTGGGGTGAATACCAGCGTACGACTGCATGTTCTGAAATCAGCCGCTTTTTTCTGTCGAGGGCGCTGGATGCGGCGCTACTGGCTCCACCCACGCCGGCATTTCCCCCATCCTCCGGGCTAAGCGAACCGCCGGCCGTGTTTGCGCTACAAGAATCCCTCAACTGACCGTAGGTGCATAACGATGCTGGCTCGCTTTTTTGTGTTTCGCCCGGTTTTTGCCGCCGTCATCGCCATCTGTATTATGGCGACCGGCGCTTTCGCCCTGCTGACCCTGCCCGTTGAACAATATCCGGATATTGCTCCTCCCGGCGTCAACGTCACCGCCAACTACCCCGGCGCCTCGGCTGAAACCGTTGAAGACAGCGTGACCCAGGTGCTGGAGCAGCAGATTAAAGGCATCGACGGCCTGCTCTATTTTTCCTCCAGCAGCAGTTCAGCAGGCCAGGCGCGTATTAGCCTCAGTTTCGATCAACGCATTGATCCCGATATGGCGCAGGTGCAGGTACAAAATGCCGTTAATCAGGCCATTACGCGTTTGCCTCAAGAGGTGCAGCAGCAAGGCCTTACGGTAACCAAGTCACAGGGTGATAGCCTGATGGTGGTGGCCCTGTACGATCAAACTCGAACGCTAACCAGCCTTGATATCAGCGACTTTCTCGTTAGCTCCCTGCAGGAGCCGCTGAGCCGGGTGGAAGGCGTGGGGGAAACGACCGTTTTCGGCGCCCAGTACGCGATGCGCATCTGGCTCAATCCGCTGCAGCTGACCAGCTACGGTTTGATGCCCTCCGACGTGCAGGCCGCCGTCGAGGCGCAGAATTCTCAGGTCACCAGCGGCGAAATTGGTTCACTGCCTACGCTGGAGGGGCAGTATCTGAACGCGACGGTCACCGCGCAGTCCCGCCTTGAGCATCCCGAACAGTTTGAAAACATTATTCTGCGCACCAACAGCGACGGCTCGGTGGTCTATCTGCGCGATGTCGCCCGGGTGGAGATCGGCGCGGAAAACTATCAAAACCAAACCACGCTCAACGGTTTCCCCTCAGCCGGAATCTCAATTCAGCTGGCCTCCGGGGCCAACGCGCTGGAGACGGCGGAGAAGATCCGGACAGAAGTCGAACGCCTGACGCCCCGCTTTCCGCAGGGCGTTGTCGCCGCTTATCCGCGCGACAGCACGCCGTTCGTGACGGTCTCTATCGAAAGCGTAGTGCGCACGCTGATTGAGGCGATTCTTTTTGTGGTGGCGGTCATGTATCTCTTTCTCCAGAGCTGGCGGGCAACGCTGATCCCGACCCTCACGGTGCCGGTCGTCCTGCTCGGTACCTTCGGCATCCTTAGCCTGTTGGGCTACAGCATCAATACGCTCACCCTCTTCGCGATGGTTCTGGCAATCGGTCTGCTGGTTGATGACGCTATCGTGGTGGTGGAGAACGTTGAACGCCTGATGGTGGAAGAGGATCTTACCCCGCTTGAAGCCACGCTGCGCTCGATGAATGAGATAACCGGCGCGCTGATTGGCATCGCGCTGGTACTCTCGGCGGTTTTTATCCCGATGGCGTTTTTCGGCGGCTCGGTGGGGATTATCTACCGGCAGTTCAGCGTGACCATCGTTTCGGCGATGGTGCTTTCCGCGCTGGTCGCACTGACCCTGACGCCGACGCTGTGCGCCCATCTGCTCAAACCCGGCCATCTTAAAAAAGGGCCGTTCTTCTCCGGTTTCAACCGCGGCGTCGCCGCCACTCAGAATCGTTACCTGGCGATTCTCCGGCGGATAGCGGTCCGCCCCTTCCGCTTTGTATTGCTGGCCCTGGCGCTGACGTTTTTGATGCTCTGGCAGTATCAGAAACTGGCTGGCGGCTTTCTGCCGGAAGAGGATCAGGGCGCGGTGATGGTTCAGTTTACGCTTCCCTCCGGCTCGCCGATGTCGATGACCGAAGAGGTCGGCGCGGAAATTAGCCGCTATTTCATGAGCGAGGAAGAGAATAACCTCAACGTCATCTTTATGGTTACCGGCAGAAATAACGCCGGCAGCGGGCAGAACGTCGGCATGGCCTTCGCCGAACTCAAGCACTGGGATGCGCGTCCCGGAGAACAGAACAGCGCTCAGGCGATCATTGCCCGGGCGAACCAGTACTTTGTTAAAACCTCCCGGCTGGCCAGCATCAGCGTGATGTCGCCACCCACCGTGCGCGGGCTCGGGCAGTCGAGCGGCTTTGAACTCTGGCTACAGGATAGCGCGCAAAACGGCAGCCCGTCGCTCATCGAGGCGCAAAACACCCTGCTCGCTGCCGCCAGACAACAGCCAGAACTGGATGCGGTGCGCATTAACAGCCTGGAGGAGAAGGCGCAGCTGCAGGTCGATGTTGACAGACAGAAAGCGCAGGCCCAGGGGTTGGATCAGGCCGCGATAAACAGCACTCTCTCTGCGGCCTGGGGCGGCGTGTACATTAACGACTTTATCGATCGCGGACGCGTCAAGCGCGTGTACATGCAGGGAGACGCAGCCTGGCGTTCGACGCCGGAAAATTTATCCGCCTGGTTTGTCCGCGGCGACAGCAACAACATGGCCTCCTTCGACAGCTTCTCATCCTGGCGCTGGACCACCGGGCCGCAGATGCTTCAGCGTTTTAACGGACTGTCAGCCGTGCAGTTCCAGGGCAATGCGGCATCGGGCGTCAGCTCCGGTTCGGCGATGGCGGAAATGGCCGAACTGGTGGGCACGCTGAGCGGGTTTGATCTGCAATGGAGCGGTTTGTCCTGGCAGGAGCAGGCCTCTTCAGTGCAAACGCTATGGGTATATCTGGCGTCGCTGGCCTTTATGTTTTTGTGTCTGGCCGCCTTGTATGAAAGCTGGTCGATTCCGGTCGCCGTACTGCTGATCGTGCCGTTGGGGATTCTGGGGGCCGTGAGCGCGTCGCTGCTCGCCGGATATGAAAACGATATCTACTTCCAGGTCGGTATGCTGACGACCATGGGGCTTTCCGCAAAAAATGCGATTCTGATCGTTGAATTTGCGCTGGCGCAGTTTCAGCAAGGAAAAACCTTATCCGACGCGGCGCTGGAGGGCGCTCGTCTGCGCTTACGCCCCATCATTATGACCTCACTTGCATTTGTTGTCGGCGTTATCCCTCTGGTACTCTCTACCGGTGCCGGCGCTTCCAGCCAACGGGAGATTGGCACCGCGGTGATCGGCGGTATGCTCACCGGGACGCTGCTGACCTTGCTCTTCGTTCCACTCTTTTTCCTGCTGGTACAGCAAGGAATGATGCGCCTTAAAGGGCGCAAACGGTAAGGACTCAATTGATGGGAAATCAACGCGGGCGGCCAATGAAAGCCCGCCCACGCATTTTACAAACCGCCCGCGAGCTGTTTCTCAGGCACGGGCTTGATGTGTCGCTGGATACGATTGCCGCCGAAGCGGGAACCTCGCGGCCGACGCTTTACAGTCATTTCCCCGGCGGTAAAGACGCGCTGCTGCTGGAGACATTTGCGTTTCTCAATGACACCATGCAGCCGCCTCTGCGCCAGCTTTTGCAGGAGCGTCAGCAGGATTTTCCCGCGCTGCTGCGCGGGTTTGCGAAAGTGGTGCAAGCGCACTTTTATGCGCCGGAGAATATTCACTTTCAACGCCTGCTGATCCAGGTGCTGGTGCAAAAGCCCGAACTCTACGTCACGCTCGAACAGCGCCCCTCAGGGCGCGTTTTGCAGGCACTGAGCGAGATACTGGCGCAGAAAAAAAACGAAGGTTTGCTGACCATCAGCTATCCGGAGCTCGAAGCAACGGCGTTTCTCGGCGCGATTATGGGCTATCCGCTGCCGGGGGCCTTAATTGCGCAAAAAGCGGTGGAGCCGGAGAAGCTGGAACAGCTCGCGGAATGCGCGATTACCGTCTTTCTCAAGGCCTGGGGCTACCGGCCATAATCCAGGTTTACGCAGCCACTTTCAGGCCTGTCGCCGCCCTTATTCTGCTAAGCGGATAAAGACCAGGTCTTCGGCCCCGCGCCAGAGGCCGAAGAAAGACTAATCGGCGAGCAGATCGTCATACAGCGCGCGCAAGCGGGTTCGCAGGTAAAGTACCGCTTTATGCTTACGCGACAGCAGCGCCTGCTCGCTTGCGCCGGTCTCTTCGGCCAGCTCCCGATAGCTGTAGCCCTGCAGTTCGGTTTTCTCGAATGCTTCGCGCTGGGCGGGCGGCAGTTCCGCGAGCGCCTGGTTTACAGCCTCCCAGAGCAGCGTTTTCAGATACGCCTCCTCCGGCGTTTGCGCAACGCCAAATAGCGTCTCGGCCAGCTCATCCTCCGGAAAGGCACCCTCTTCTTCCTCGCTGAAATCGCCTGCCAGCGGCAGCTCACGCTTTTTTCTCGCCCTGTCGGTCATCTCGTTTCGCGCGGCCCGGAACAGCCAGGCGGCAATATTCTCCACCGGTTGCTCGACGCGGATCAGCTGATAAGTCACTTCCTGCAGGATATCGTCCGCCTCATCCCGTTGCGGGATCCGGGCGCGAATAAACGCCTTCAGCTTCGTCCGGCAGGCGTCGAGAGCGGAAATCAGCCGCGATGGCGTCGCGATGCCGTTTTTCATTGCGCTCACTCGGGATCCGTATTTTTCACCGCAGGCTCCTGCTGCGGCGCATTTTCGCTACGACGATCGCGCCAGCCGCAGTGGCCACGATGCCCGCGATGACCAAAGCGCTGTACAAACTCATCGCGCTGCTCGGGACTCATCTTCATCCAGCGTTCATGCATTCGACGCCGCGCGTGTCCAATACCGAACATTCCCGGGCGAAAACCGAGACCGCCAAACAGGATCCGCGACAGCGCCAGAAGACCTATCGCCTGCCAGAAGCCGATGCTCTTTACCCCAAGGATAGCGGGCAGTAGCGCATTCCATAGCGACATGACCAGCAGCCCGAGAACGATGATTAACGCCGCGCCGATGAGAAGCGGTTTTGCCATTCTGTGGTCACCAAAACGGTGCTGATGGCGCTGCTCGCGCCTGTCGAAATCTCTCATGCTTTGTTTACCTCATAACGCTTGTGAATAGTAACCTGTGCAGAGGTAGACGAATGAGCGGACTAAATATTGCTAACAATATTTAAAAATCGACACACTTTATTTGTACGACAAATGTCATTGTGTGATCTTCATCACCTTTCGGTGCGGGTGGCGGCGGTAACGTTACCCGGTGATTCATCGAAAAAAGAGGAACTTATGAAGGCAGTAAAATCATTAAAAGCAGACTGGGCAATTATTACGCTGATGATTGTTGTCGCGGTCGTTATGTATGGCTATCTGATCCCCAAATACTGGTAATCGACGTCATACCTGCGCTGAACCGCCCCATCGCTCAGGGCGGCTCATCGACCCTCGCCATTACCGCTTATCGTTGAGCGTCTTAATCAAAAACGGCACCGAGTCGCGCAATGACGGGTTAACCGTTCCGCTATGATCCAGCCCCTCATAAATATGCACGTCCGCCCGGGTTCCCGCGCTTTTAACCGCATCCGCAAAGCGTTTTTGCATCGCCGTCGGTACGTTGATATCGACGCTGCCTATACCGATAAATACCGGATGATCGATTTTTAGCGTCGGGTAGAGCATGGTTTCTACGCTGGCGTTTAACAGCGAATCCACTCCCGGCTTGAGGGCATTCGCCGCATTGAGACCGGCCTTCATCACCTCATCGTTGAGCGGCGTAATGCATAAATGGTTCGCCTCTTTCAGCAGCGGTAGCGCTTTGTCCTGGAAATAGTCGGCCGGATTGAGCTGCGGGTTGCTGTCGGCAGCTGAAAGATAAATATAGAAAATATACGGAATTTTCGGATCGCCGCCGCTCGGCGCTTTGCCGCCTGCCGGCGGAAGAATGTCGGCTGCGGTGGTCCCTTTTTCAAAATAAGGCGTACCGGTCAGCACCGTTGCGCGAATATTAAGCTCGGGTGCATATTGCGGCTGATAGCCGGCGCTGGCGAAGGCGGCATGCGCCCCCTGCGACTGTCCTACCAGAATAAGTTCATTTTTGAGCGGAAACTGTTTCAGGGCGGCGCGAACGCTGTCAAGTATGCTCCACGCTTCGCCGCGGGCGTTCAGATAGTGGTGCAGCCCGGACGAGCCCAGACCGGCATAATCCGGCGCGACCACCGCATAGCCCAGCGACAGCCAGGTGTTCAGATACTGCTTATCGCGATCGCTGCGCGGGTTTAAGGACGGCGCGCAGTGATTCGCCACGCCAACGGTACCGTGAGCCCAGACCACCACCGGCCATCCCCCTTCCGGCGTGGCGCCAAAGGGAATAAAGACCGCCGCGGTATCTTCGCGCGCGGTTTTACCGTCCACGCCGCTGTGGGAAGGATAACGCAGAAGATATTGCTTAGCCGCTTCGCTTAATCCGTTCTTCGCGCTGAGCGGAGAGACGGCATCGGTGCTGTCGATAGCGGCGCTAGCCGGAACAGCGCTCATGGAAAGCAATAGCAGCGCAGAGGTGGCGGTAAGGAATTTTTTTGAGAGGGAATAAGTCATGACATCCTGTTCCATAATGGGGATGCACTTAGTGTAGACCCTGGCGCCTGAATACCAGCTCAATGAAGCTGGTCATTTTGCTGATTTGCATAAACCCTGAGTGGCTTCGCTTTTTATCCGCCACAAAAATGATAGATTTTTATCAATCACCTCACAGGAAGAGAACAATGTCAGCGAAAAAAGTCACCATGAAGGATATAGCCAGAGACGCCAGAGTCGGTATCGCGACGGTGGACAGAGTGTTGAATAAACGAACTCCCGTGAAAGAGAGCACCGAACGTAAAGTGCTTGAGTCCGCCAGGCGCTTAGGCTTTGCGCTCGAACAATCGCAGTATCGGCTGGCAGCCGGTCAGTCGGCGATCCCGCTGAGAATGGGGTTCATCCTGCTGCAGGAGTCGCACTCGTTTTACCATCAGCTGGCGCAGGCGCTTGAGCAGGCGGCATTGCCCTGGCATAGTCCGGCACAGGCGCCGGTGTTTCTGCATTATGACATTAACGCCATTGACGACATGGTTGCCGCAATCGCCCGCCTCAGCGAAGAGGTTGACGCAATCGGTATTGTGGCGCTGGATAATCCGCTTATCCGCCATGCCGTTGCTCAGGCCGTTGATAAAGGCGTGCGCGTCTTTACCCTGCTCTCCGATATGAGCATCCCGCAACGCACCGGCTACATTGGGCTGGATAATCAGAAAGCGGGCCGCACCGCCGGTTGGGCGGTGGACAGGCTGTGTCATGGAAGCGGCGAAATCGGCATTATCGTCGGCGATAACCGATTTATTTGTCAGGAAAGCTGCGAGATAAGTTTCCGTTCCTACCTGCGCGAACATGGCAAAGGCGACCGGGTGCTGGAGCCTGTACGCAGCCACGAACGCGCCGATATCGCCCGCCGGGTGACGGAGGAGATGCTGCAGCGTTATCCCGATCTGGAGGCCATCTACGCGCCCTGCGGCGGCGTGGAAGGGATTATCGCCGCGCTGCATGCGCATCAGCGTCAGCATCAGGTCACGCTGATTTGTCATGGCCCGGTAGACCACGGCGAGCTGGCGCTAATCGACGGGACAATCGATCTCATGCTGGCTCATCGGCTTGCCGAATTCGCCTCAGCGACCGTCGACGCCTTTGTCCAGTGCGCTCACCAGCCGCAGGCGACGTTTATTAACGCCCTGCAGCCGTTTGATTTACTCACCAAAGAAAACCTCTGATCGGCGAAAGCGCGGGTATATTCTCCGCGCTCCGCTTCAGCGCTACATTTGATAAAAAACTATCAATTAAGACATCAAAATAAACCTTGAATTCCATCAAAGAATTTAAATTTCATGATTGTTGAAGATGAAATTTTCATTCAATACTGGTCATGTTTTCTCCTCATCTGAAAAGGAAGCCATCATGACCATACATATTGCCAACGCGCCGTGCAGCTGGGGCGTCGATGATCCCAAAAATCCTTACCTGCCGCCGTGGACCAAGGTGCTGGAAGAGGCGGCGACGGCCGGTTATAAAAGTATTGAACTGGGGCCGTGGAGCTATCTGCCGACCCGAGCCGATGAACTCAGCGCCGCGCTGAATAAGCAGGGGCTGTCGCTGGTGGCCGGAACGATCTTTGACGATCTGGTCAGCGAAGAGAACTTTGCGAACATTGTCGCACTGACGCATAACATTTGCCGCAACCTGTCGCAGGTTCCATCGGCGGAAAAGACGCCGGGCAACCTCTTCCAGCCGCCTTATCTGGTGATTATTGATTTTGGCAATCCGCTGCGGGCGAAATACGCTGGACACAGCGAACTGGCGCCCCGCCTCTCTCCCGCCGACTGGCAGCGGATGATCGGCCATATTATTACCATCAGCCAACTGGCGTGGCAGGAGTACGGCGTTCGTCCGGTTATCCATCCTCACGCCGGCGGCTGCATCGAGTTTGCCGACGAAATCGACCTGCTCGCGGCGCAAATCCCCCATGATGTTGCCGGATTGTGTCTCGACACCGGCCATCTCTTCTATTCGGGTATGGACCCCATCAGCTGGCTGGATCGCCATTTTGATCGCCTTGACTACCTGCACTTTAAAGATGTCGATCCGCAGGTATTCAGGAGCGTAATTTCCCGCGGTATCGACTTCTTCTCTGCCTGCGCGGAGGGCGTGATGTGTCCGCTCGGCAGCGGCGCCATTGATTATCCGGCGGTGCGCGCCTTTCTCGACAAACGCGGCTATCAAGGCTGGATCACCATTGAGCAAGAGCGCGACCCGCGCAACGTCGAGGGCAGCCTTAAGGCGGTCATGGAAAGCCTGCGCTACCTGCATTCGGTTGGTTTTTAATCGGGAGATGAAACATGATTAACGGTATTAAACCTGTTGGCCGGTCGTTACGCTGGGGTATGGTGGGCGGCGGCGGAAGCAGCCAGATTGGTTATATTCACCGCTCCGCGGCGCTGCGCGACGGCACGTTTACCCTGCTGGCCGGGGCCTTCGATATTGACGCTCAGCGCGGGCGTGAGTTTGGCCAGCAGCTGGGCGTGGAGGCCGGGCGCTGTTACCCCGACTACGAAACGCTGTTTCGCGAAGAGGCCGCGCGGGAGGACGGTATTGAAGCCGTTTCCATCGCTACGCCGAACAATACCCACTACGCCATTTGCCGCGCAGCGCTGGAGGCCGGATTGCATGTGGTCTGCGAAAAACCGCTCTGTTTTACCGGCGAAGAGGCCGATGCGCTGGTGGCCCTGAGCGAAAAACAGCGCAAAATCATCGGCGTGACTTACGGCTACGCCGGTCATCAGCTGATTCTGCAGGCGCGGCAGATGATTGAGCAGGGGCTGCTGGGCGAGATCCGCATTATCAATATGCAGTTCGCCCACGGTTTTCATAACCAGCCTGTGGAGCAGGAAAACCCCAGTACCCGCTGGCGAGTGGACCCGAAGTTTGTTGGCCCCAGCTACGTTCTGGGCGATCTCGCCACTCACCCGCTGTTTCTGGCGGAGACCATGGCGCCGAAGCTCAATATCACTCGCCTGATGTGCTCCCGCCAGAGCTTTGTCAAAAGCCGCGCGCCGCTGGAGGATAACGCGCATGTGCTGATGGAGTACGACAACGGCGCCGTGGGTTCGATGTGGTGCTCGGCGGTCAACAGCGGCTCAATGCACGGGCAGAAAGTCCGTATCGTCGGAGAAAAAGCCAGCCTTGAGTGGTGGGATGAACAGCCGAATCAGCTGCGCTATGAGATTCAGGGCGAGCCGGTGCGCATTCTCGAACGCGGTATGCCCTATCTGGACCCGCTGGCTCTGCAGGATGATCGGATCGGCGGCGGCCATCCCGAAGGGCTGTTTGAGGCCTGGTCGAATTTGTACCGCCGCTTCGCCATCGCCATGGATGCTACCGATCGTCGCGACGCTGCTTTGCTGGAAAACTTCTGGTACCCGGATGCCAAAGCCGGTGCTCTCGGCGTGCATTGGGTTGAGAACTGCGTACGTTCAGCAGACAGTGGCGCCAGCTGGGTCGATTTCCATTAATCCATAAATAATATTTGCCGGGCGGCGGCTGACGCCTTGCCCGGCCAAAGAGAATCGGGCTGTTCTGCGCCCGGCAAGACGCCAGCCGCCACCGGGCCAAAATGATGCACAACGGCCATTTATCGCAGTGTCTTAACGTGACAGTGTCACCAATTTTCGGCAAGTTCACAGCATTGTAATCAAAAAGCGAATGTCGTATAACAGGTGCCAAACCGAGGGGTGTCCCGTGAGGGCTGAGATGGCGTAAGCCGAACCCTTTGAACCTGATCTGGGTCATGCCAGCGAAGGGACGGGTCGGCATTTCCGCCAGTTTTGCGCCATTGCCTGTTCACACTTCATTCAGCACGCCCGGATCTCCCTATTATCAGGAGGTCCTGTGATTCTTCCCGCATTTACTCAGGGTATTTATGGTCGTCTGCGCCTGCAGGCCGGTGCTGACTGGCAGCGCTACGTCGCCCATCCCTTCCTGCGCCAGCTTGCCGACGGCACCCTTCCCGAACCCGCTTTTCGTCGCTATCTGACGCAGGACTACCTGTTCCTGATCCACTTTGCACGCAGCTACGCGCTGCTGGTGAGCAAGCTGCGTACCCTCGCGGAAATGCGCGTTGCCGCCGCGTCCATGAACGCCATTCTCGACGAACTGCCGCTGCACGTCGGCTACTGTACGGAATGGGGGCTGGATGAAGCGACGATGGCGGCTGAAGAGGAAGCCGCTGAAACGGTAAATTATACCCGCTACGTACTGGACATCGGCCACGCCGGCGACGCGCTGGATCTACTGGCGGCGCTGATGCCCTGCGTGGCCGGCTATGCGGAAATCGGCCTCGGTCTGCTGCACGACCCGGCGACCCGGCTGACTGCCAACCCATATGCCTCGTGGATCCGCAACTACGGTGATGAGGGCTACCTTAACGGCGTCAAGGTAGCCTTAAACCTGCTGGAAACCCTCTGGCAGCAGCGCGGCGGCGAAGCGCGTTTTGCCGAACTCAGCGCCATTTTTACGACCGCTACGCGCCTGGAGGCTAACTTCTGGCAAATGGGTCTTAACGCCCTCGCGGAGCGCCAGGCGTGATGGCTCCCGACATCGAAGTACGCGGACTGAGCCTGCGCTTTGGTTTGCGACCGATCTTCGACAATTTGACGTTCTCTATTCCCGGCGGCCAGTGGAGCTCGCTGCTGGGGGCCAGCGGCGCCGGTAAAACCAGCCTCCTGCGCATCATCGCCGGGCTGGCGAAAGCCTCTGGGGGCGAAGTTCGCGCCAGCGATGGCCTGGCGATTGCCGGACGCCTGGCGTGGATGGGGCAAAAAGATCTGCTTTACCCGTGGCTAAGCGTGCGCGACAACGTCTCGCTGGGGGCGCGCCTGCGCGGGGAGCGCATCGATCACCTGCGCGTGACTACGCTGCTACAGCAGGTTGGGCTTGAACACTGCGCCGATGACCGCCCGGCCGCTCTCTCCGGCGGCATGCGTCAGCGTGCGGCGCTGGCGCGTACGCTCTACGAAGACCGGCCCATCGTGCTGATGGACGAGCCCTTTTCCGCGCTCGACACGATCACCCGCACGCGTATTCAGTCCCTGGCCGCCCGGCTGTTGGTGAACCGGACCGTTGTACTGATCACCCACGATCCGATGGAAGCCTGCCGTCTGAGCCACCGTCTGCTCGTCCTTTCCCCGGCCCCCGGCGGGATTGACGACACGCATCGCTTGTCCGGCATACCGCCGCGCGCGCCGGACGATCCGGCGCTATTAGCCGGTCAGGCGGAGTTGCTGCAACAGCTGATAAGGGCTAATGAATGAGCGCAAAACTGTTTCGCGCCGCCGTGGTGTTCTGCGGCCTGCTCCTGATTTGGTGGCTGGTGACCCGCAGCGGCATTCCCGCCTTTCTGCTGCCTTCGCCTTCGGCGGTGGCAAGCGCCCTGTGGGTTAACCGCGCCTACCTCGGTGGGCACACGCTGATCACATTAAGCGAGATCCTCAGCGGTCTCGCGCTCGGCGTTCTGCTCGGCGTGATACTGGCGCTGTGCATGATTGTTTCGCCGCGCCTTCAGCGTTGGCTGATGCCGTTGGTGCTGACCAGCCAGGCGATCCCGGTCTTTGCCCTTGCCCCGCTGCTGGTACTGTGGTTCGGCTTCGGGATGAGCGCCAAGGTTATGATGGCGGTGCTGGTGATCTTCTTTCCCGTCACCTCGGCGTTTTTTGACGGGCTGCGCCGGGTTAACCAGGACTATCTTGACCTCGCGCGCACCATGGGCGCCTCTTTTGGCGCGCAACTGCGCCACATCCGCATGATGGCTGCCCTTCCGGCCCTCGGTTCCGGTCTGCGGATGGCCGCCGCCGTCGCGCCTATCGGGGCGATTATCGGCGAATGGGTCGGTTCAGCCGAAGGACTGGGCTACGTCATGCTTAACGCCAATGCCCGTCTGCAAACCGATATCTGCTTTGCAGCCCTGTTTATTCTGGTGCTACTGACCGTCCTGCTGTGGCTGGCGGTGGATGCTTTTTTACACCGTCTGATTAACTGGACGCCGGAATGACGCTCTTAAATAAAAGGACTAACCATGCGTAAACGTATTTATGCCGGTATCACGCTTACCGCGCTGTTCAGCGGTCAGGCGCTGGCCAATGAAAAACTCACCCTGGTGCTGGACTGGTATATCAATCCCGACCACGCGCCGATCGTGGTGGCTGAACAGATTGGCGCCTTTAAAGAGGCGGGTCTGGACGTTAAAATTGTGCCACCGTCCGACCCGGCGCTGCCGCCGCGATTAGTCGCCGCCCGCCAGGCGGACCTGGCGATTACCTACCAGCCGCAGGTGCATTTTTTTGCCGATGAAGGTCTGCCGCTGGTCCGCGTCGGCACGCTGATTAATTCGCCGCTGAACACGGTGATCGCGCTGGATAAAAGCATCAAATCTCCCGCCGATCTGCAGGGCAAAAAAGTGGGGTATTCGGTAAGCGGAATCGAACAGGCGACGCTGGCCACTATGGCACAGCACGCGAAAATCGATCCCAAAAGCATCAAGCTCATCAATGTTAACTTTCAGCTGACCAGCGCCCTGCTGGCCGGACAGGTCGATGCGGTGATTGGCGGCTATCGTAATATCGAAGCGCTGGAACTGCAGCTTCAGGGGAAAGATCCGCAGGTGATGAACGTCGAGGATTACGGCGTCCCGGCCTACGATGAGCTGGTGATTGTCGCCAACCGGGACGACGTCAACGCACCGAAAATCAGGACGTTCCTGAAAGCGCTGCAAAAAGGCGTTGCTTACCTTCGCGCTCATCCGCAGGAAACCTGGCAGGCGTTTGCCGACGCGCATCCTGAACTTAACACGGAGCTGAACAAGCAGGCCTGGCTGAAAACTCTTCCTCTGTTTGCCAGCGATCCGGCAGCGCTGGATAAACCTCGTTATGAAGCTTATGAACAGTTTTTATATAACAACAAGTTGGTGAAAAAAGTCACACCTTTAACGAATTATGCGGTTGAACTGCACTAAGTCATACCATTGCTGGCGGAAATCTTTCGCCAGCAATAGCCAGGCGGCAGTAATAAAAATTGCGAGAATCCCTCACTAATAATTACAATTTTAAAGGTCTTTCATCCTTTAAAACACTTCTTTTTTATCAATGCTTTATGCGTTAATTTTGCAGTGTAAAAATAACGTAAATATAGCTTAATCAATAAAACGTTGAACGCGGTTCTAAAAAGCCATATATTGTGCCCGCTTTAATGCATGGCGATTCATTTTCTTACACCATTTTATTCAACCAGCGCTCAACCGTAACGCTGGTTGTGGGAGTGATATGATGACGGATAAAGTCCGTATTGATACTTTAGGCGCAGATTTATTAGATGCAAACAACGATACCTTTTTGGCCCGTCAGGCTGAATTCGAATCGAATGTCAGGAGCTACCCGCGCAAGCTGCCCCTTGCGATTACTAAAGCGGAAGGCGTCTGGCTGACCGATGCGGATAACAAACAGTATCTCGACTGCCTTGCCGGCGCAGGTACTCTGGCTCTCGGTCACAACCACCCTGATGTGCTGCAGAGCATCCAAAGTGTCATTACCAGCGGCTTGCCGTTACATACTCTCGATCTCACCACTCCGTTAAAAGATCGCTTCTCTGAATACCTGCTTTCCCTGCTGCCGGGCGAAGGTAAAGAATACTGCCTGCAGTTCACCGGTCCCTCCGGCGCTGACGCCGTAGAAGCGGCGCTGAAGCTGGCGAAAAAATACACCGGCCGTACTTCCGTGATCAGCTTCTCCGGCGGTTACCACGGGATGACCCACGGCGCGCTGTCCGTCACCGGTAACCTGTCGCCCAAAGCGGCGGTTAACGGCATGATGCCGGAAGTGCAGTTTATGCCTTACCCGCACCAGTACCGCTGCCCGCTGGGTATCGGCGGTGAAGCCGGCGTAAAAGCGCTGACCTACTACTTCGAAAACCTGATCAACGACGTCGAAAGCGGCGTGCGTAAACCGGCGGCGGTGATCCTTGAAGCCGTTCAGGGTGAAGGCGGCGTGAACCCGGCTCCGGTCGAGTGGCTGCAGCGCATCCGTAAAGTGACTCAGGAACACGGCATTCTGCTGATCGTCGATGAAGTTCAGGCTGGCTTTGCGCGTACCGGTAAATTCTTCGCCTTCGAACACGCGGGCATCGAGCCGGACATTATCGTGATGTCGAAAGCCGTCGGCGGCGGTCTGCCGCTGGCCGTTCTCGGTATCAAAAAGCAGTTCGACGCCTGGGAACCGGGTCACCACACCGGCACCTTCCGCGGCAACCAGCTGGCGATGGCGACCGGCCTGACCACCCTGCGCCACCTGAAAGACAATAACATTGCGGATAAAACCGCCGCTCAGGGCGAATGGCTGAAGGGCAAGCTGGCCGAGATGCAGAAACGCTATCCGGTGATTGGCCACGTTCGCGGTCTGGGCCTGATGATCGGTATTGAGATCGTTAAACCGAACGAAGCGCCGGATCACATGGGCTGCTACCCGGCGGACGGCGAACTCTCCGCCCTGCTGCAGAAGAAATGCTTCGAAGCGGGCGTGATCCTCGAGCGCGGCGGTCGCCACGGCTGCGTGCTGCGTCTGCTGCCGTCCCTGCTGATCAGCAACGCTGAGCTGGAAATTTTCTTCGACAAATTTGAACAGGCCCTGCTGGCCGCCGGCGTAAAACCGGTCTGAGTGGAGTAAGTGACCGCAATGTCCAAGTTGAATCCGATTCTTGCTGGTTCCGCACAGAGTATTGATGCCTATCAGCAAGCGATCGCCCAGACCAGCCAGGCTGTCGCGCAGTGGTTGCAGCAGCCTGAAATGTATCAGGGGAAAAGCGTTGACGAATTGCGTGAGCGCATCACCCTTGATTTCAACGAACAGGGTCTGGGCAACCAGGCGGCGATTGAACGTGCGATCGAGTACTTCCTGAAAGACAGCCTGTCGGTACATCACCCGCAGTGCGTGGCGCATCTACACTGCCCGAGCCTGGTGATTAGCCAGGCGGCGGAAGTGCTGATTAACGCCACCAACCAGAGCATGGACTCCTGGGATCAAAGCCCGTCAGCCACCATCATTGAGATCAAGCTGATTGAATGGCTGCGTGCGCAGGTCGGCTACGGCGCTGGCGATGCGGGCGTGTTCACCAGCGGCGGTACCCAGAGCAACATGATGGGGCTGATGCTGGCGCGCGATGCCTTCTTTGCCCGCCAGGGCCACTCCATCCAGCAGGATGGTCTGCCGGGCGATGTTCGTCGCTACAAAGTACTGTGTTCTGAAAATGCCCACTTCTCGGTGCAGAAGAACATGGCGCTGATGGGCCTCGGCTACCGTTCCGTGACGCTGGTGAAAACCGACCAATTCGCGCGGATGGACGTGGCGGACCTGAAAGCGAAAATCGCCGAGGCTCAGGCTAACGGCGAGCAGATTATGGCGATTGTCGCTACCGCTGGCACTACCGACGCGGGAGCCATTGACCCGCTGCGAGAAATCGCGGCTGTCGCGGCAGAGCATCAGATCTGGCTGCACGTTGACGCAGCCTGGGGCGGCGCGCTGCTGATGTCTGAGAAGTATCGCGATCGTCTGGACGGCATTGACTTAGTGGATTCCATCACTCTGGATTTCCATAAGCAGTTCTTCCAGACCATCAGCTGCGGCGCGTTTCTGTTAAAAGAAGCCCGTCACTACGAGCTGATGCGCTATCAGGCGGCCTATCTGAACTCTGAGTTCGATGAAGAGCATGGCGTACCGAACCTGGTGTCCAAATCGCTGCAGACCACCCGCCGCTTCGACGCGCTGAAGCTGTGGATGGGTCTTGAGGCGCTGGGCCAGAAGCAGTACGCGGAAATCATCGATCACGGCGTGACGATGGCGCTGAACGTAGCGGATTATGTCGAAACGCAGCCGACGCTGGAACTGGTGATGCAGCCGCAGCTGGCGAGCGTGCTGTTCCGTTCCCGTCCGCAGCAGATGGCGGGCAGCGACGACGCCGCCATCGCCCTGCTCAACCAGCGGGTAGGCGATGCGCTGCTGGCCTCCGGCCGCGCTAACGTCGGGGTGACCGAGCACAACGGCGTTACCTGCCTGAAGCTGACCTTGCTGAACCCGATCGTTACGTTAGATGACGTGAAGGTGCTGCTGAGCCTGGTCGATCGCACCGCCCAGGAGCTGCTGGCGCAGTAAGCTTTTCGCATTGACCACGAAAGCCGATAACTTACCTTATCGGCTTTTTTATTGGGTTTCGCCCTGAGCTTGTGACGTTGTCACGCCATTTCCCGGGGGCGGCGCAAGGCGCCTGCCCGGGCTACAGTCCTGCAGACTGCTGAGGACGCGTAGCCCGGACAGATGCGCAGCATCGCCTCCGG